>NZ_CP102734.1:344219-688439 GCF_024722375.1 Mycoplasma iguanae
TTAGTGATTCTTTAACTCCTTGAGCTTTCAGAATAGCTGATTGTCTTTGTCCTTCAGCTTTAAGAATTGAAGATTGTTTTAATCCTTCTGCCTCTAAAACTGCCGATTGTCTTTGTCCTTCGGCTTCTAAAATAGAAGCTCTTTTTTCTCTTTCTGCACGCATTTGTTTTTCCATGGCAGTTTGAATTTCTTTAGGAGGTAAAATATTTTTTAGTTCTACTCGATTTACTTTAATACCTCAGCTATCACTGGCTGAATCTAAAATATCAGCTAATTTAGTATTGATTGTATCTCTTGAAGTTAAAGTTTCATCTAATTCCAATTCCCCAAGTAAGTTACGTAATGTTGTAGCAGATAAATTTTCAATCGCTTTTTTGGGATTTTCTGCTCCATATGTAAATAACTTAGGATCTGTAATTTGTAGATAAACTACTGTATCCACTTTGATTGTGGCATTATCTTTAGTGATGACATCTTGTGCATCAAAGTCTAAAACTTTTTCTTTAAAATTATCTTTTTTAATTGTTCTATCAATAAATGGCACAATGAAATTAAGTCCATTTTTTAAAGTTTTATGATATTTTCCTAGTCTTTCAATTACTATAAAATAAGATTGTGGCACAATTTTAATTCCTTTAATAATAAGTACTAATAAAAATAAAGTTATTAAAATTGCAACAACAATTACTACTATTAAGCTTGTTTCCATTAAGTCTCCTTTGTTATTTTTGAGCTTTTTTTACAAAAAAGGTATTACCTTCAATTTTAGTAATAATCACTAAACTGCCTTTTTCAATAATTCCTTCTTTTTTATCAGATAAGACACGAAATACCTTATCTTGTATTTTTAATTTTCCATATTTTAAATCTGGAGCATGAATTTCTGTAGATGTTTCTATTAGTTGAAATTCTTGTCCGATATAATCTTCAATTGAACCAATAAATTTAGAGGATTTTGAATTTATTATTTTTTTTAATATTTTATAAAATATGAAATATCCTGCAGTTCAGAATATTAATACTACTAAAAATTGAATTGCAATTGTTCAATTTTTTTCTCCTCAAACTAAAGCAATAATAATTGTTGGAATAATTGCAACAGCACCAATCCCGCTGAAGATGCCGGTGGTAAAAATTTCAGTTAAAATTAAGCACAAAAAAATAAAAGATCAGATAGTTACAAATATTCATTTTACTATTTCAGGTCCTGTCATTTTCATCCTTAATTTTAATTAAAAATATCTTAATAAAATTATAACATGTTAAAAATTTTGCTATGTAGTAAATACTCATTTAAAATTAAAAAAAATTATCGTTAAACATAATCGATAATTTTTTTGTCTCTGTAAATATTTTTAATGGTAGCTCCACCTAAGCATTTGTTTCCATCATATAAAACGATTTGTTGTCCAGGAGTAATGGCTTCCTGCCCTTGAGGATAATAAACCATTATTTGATTGTCTTTTATCATTTCAATAGTAACAGGAAAATCATCTTGACGATATCTTGCTTTTGCAGTTAAATTATTAACATTAAAATCTGTATTATTTAAAGTTAAACCTTCAGCTAATAGAGCATCTGAAATTAATCAAACAGGATCTGAGGCAGGAGCAACATAAATTTCTCTTTCTTTGATGTTGTGACCTACAACAAAAAAAGGCTCAGTCATTCCTCCCAAATTTAGACCTTTTCTTTGTCCTAAAGTAAAATACATTGCGCCAGGATGAGTTCCTACAACTTTTTTTGTACGAATATCCACAATATTTCCTGGTTGTGAAGGAATATAATTTTTTAAAAATTCTGTAAAGTTTCTTTCACCAATAAAACAAATTCCGGTCGAATCTTTTTTATTAGCAGTAATCAAATTTTGCTCCTGAGCAATTTTTCTTACTTCTTCTTTAGTTATATCACTTAAAGGAAAAAGTACTTTAGAAAGTTGAGCTGTATTTAATTGTGATAAAAAATAAGTTTGGTCTTTATTTTGGTCTAAAGCACGATATAAATGACCATTTATTACTTTAGCATAATGGCCCATTGCAATATAATCTGCTTTTAATTGATCTAATGCATAATTTAAAAACTTATCAAATTTAATGTATTTATTACATAAAATGTCAGGATTGGGCGTATTTCCTTTTTTATATTCGCTAATAAAATGTTCAAAAACATCATTTCAGTATTCTTTAACAAAATCCACTCTTTTAATTTCGATACCAATTTTTTTAGCTACTTCTTGTGCATCTGCTCAATCTTTTTCTTGAGGACATTGATCTTGAGGAATAGGATTACCTAAAATATCATTATTTAAATAAGAATCTCAATTTCGCATAAAAAGACCAACTACTTCATGTCCTTGTTCTTTTAATAAATAAGCTGCTACTGATGAGTCAACTCCCCCTGATAAACCTACTACCACTTTCGCCATGAGATTGATTATATCAAATATTTTTTTTGTTTTATTTTTTTACATTTATATAGTGAAAGGAGGAAGAAATGGAACTCAAAAATTTTACTAAGTTAGATAAAGTTGCAAAACAGGAAATTGCAGCAGCAGGTTTTGGTCTTATTTTTGCATCAATAATTTCAGCTTTGCCAGTAATTGTTTCAGCAATTTCTAGTTTAGCAGGATCTTTTCGTATCATGAGTAGTGATTCAGGTGAGATTAAATCAAAAGATGGTACTGTACAAAAATGAGACAAAAGCAACACAAATGAAACTAGATCAAATGTTAGATCTGGTGCATCTACTGTCTTACCTACTTACTTCATTTATTAGAAGTATATAAAAACAAAATAGATTTTTACTATTTTGTTTTTATTTTAAAGCTGAAGTGGATTTTTATTAATTTCTACTTTTTTAATATGACCATTTTCAATGTAAATTACTTTATCAGCAATTTGAGCAATATGGGGATCATGTGACACCATAACAACTGTAGTTTTATATTTACGATTAATTTCTTGTAATAATTTTAAAACAATTTTTGATGTAGCTTCATCTAAAGCACCTGTGGGCTCATCGGCAAAAATGATATCTGAATTTTTAATTAAAGCACGCAAAATAGAAATTCTTTGTTGTTGTCCTCCAGACATTTGCGAAGGATATTTATCTTTAATGGCTTCAATTTCAAAATCTTTAAATAGTTGATCAATATCCAAAATTTTTGATTTATCTTTTTGAAGATATGAACCTGTTAAAACATTGTCATAACCTGTTAAATTTTGTAACAAATTGTAACTTTGGAAAATAAAACTTACATGTTTTCTTCTAAATAAAGTTAATTTACTATCAGAAAGACAGCTTAAATTATTATTAGCTACAATAATATGTCCTTTAGAAACACGATCAAGACCTGAAATCAAGTTTAAAAGGGTAGATTTACCACTACCTGATTTACCATATAAAATAGCTAATTCACCTTCTTTAATTTCAAGATTAATTTCTTTTAGAACTAAAGTTGAAACTGATCCAGAAAGATAATATTTTTTAACATCGCGCACTTCAATGATATTGCCTGGACTATTTTTCAAACTACAAACTTCTTTATTTTTAATATAGCTTTTATCTTTTTTTCTAATTTCACGAAGTTCTTTTTTAGTCATTTCTTTAGCATTAGAACTAATTACTTGTTGAGTTTGATGATTTTCTGGTTGCTTGTTTTTATTAGAAAGTTTTTTAAACATATTATTTTCCTTTTAGTAAATGAACTGCTTTAATTTTATTTAGTGAAATTCATGAAAATACCGAAGTTAATGTAAATAATGTAAATGTTGTAGCAATTGAAATAAGCACATGTCATCATTTTACAACTAGAGGAATTACAATTGCAGATGATGATATTAAGAAGCTATTAAATAATGCAATAAATCCAATAACAATTGGTATTGCAATTATCGTTGCAACAATAATAACGGGTACATAAATGGTAAAGAATAAAATAATTTTTTCTCTAGTTGTATAACCTAAAATTGCAAAAATTGCAATATTACGTTCATTTTCGGCGATGATAATTGATGAAACTAAAATTAGAATTACAATCGAAATTATAAAGAAGATAATAATCAATGCAGTAGATATTGAGTTAATTGTTGTGGAAATATTTTGAATAAATCCAATTTCAATATCTTTTGAAGCGATGTCAGTAGAAATAGGAACATAGTTGTTAGTTCCATAAACTTCCATGAATTTATCTAAAGCATTTCTAATGATTGTGGCATTATTAATTGCGTAATTAGGATCTTGCATTGTCTCTGAACTTAAATCAATGTTTTGTGATTGCTCACCTATAAATGATTTAATTTGATCGATGGTTAAACCACTTTGCATTAATAAGCCATTTTCACCGTAAATCTCTTTGAAGTATTGAAGATTTTGTGCTGCCGTATTTAGTGATGAATCAAAAGTTTCACTTACCATTCAGTTCCCGGAAGGTGAATAAATTCCAATACTATCTAGCAATTGAGTAGGAACTATATCATTTGAAAGAATACCATTAAATTGTTGGCTGGTTGCAAATTCATTTAGACCTGTAATTTTATTAATTACTTCTTGAGTTGAACTAAATTCCTCATTTAGGTAGGATGCATTAATTGCTAGAACTTTAAAGGTTACTCAATATTCTTTTTTAGGACTTGTAAATTGATCAATGAAACGATTTACATTATTTGTAACTTTAAATTTAACAATTGAATCTTTACCTAAATTATGACGTTTAGCAGCAACACTATTAATAATTAATGGATAAACATCATCATTGATTTCATATGAATTTAATATATGAGATAAATTATTATCTGATTCATCATATAAGCTGACAAATTTACTTTCTTTGCTATATCCATTAATAATAATCTTTTGATTATTTAAATCACCTGAAGCATATGAATATTTTTCATTTGTTTCACTATTAAATAGTAATCCACCAAAAGAAATATAAAAATCATTTTTTTCAATTTTATTATATGCATCAATTATAAATTTTCTGTATTCATCACGGTGATTTGAAGTAGTAATTAATTCTCTTGCATATTGATCAGTTTGTAAATCATATCTCATGTAGACAAAACGATCATTTGCTTCTTCAAATTTAAAATAATCAATTTTTTTACCATTGTCTTCAACGAATTCTTGACCATTTTCAATTTTAATATTTTGAGTTTTCTCAATTAAATTTGTTAACTCATTAGCCTTTTCTAAAACCCGTGCTTTTTGAGAATCAGGCATTGAATTTAAAACAAGTTCTCATGGATCTACTGAAATTCCACCTTTATTAATCAAAATACTTAATGAAGGTTTTGTAATTACTACTGGATTTAGTGTTCCATTTGCTAATGTTTTTGGCACATTTGCAGTTTGTACAATTGCAGCACCTGGTTTAAAGTAATTATATCTGTATGTCTGAGATTCAAACGTTTCACCTAAAGGAACATACAAACTATCTACTAAATCAGCTTTATTATAAATTGAATAAGCACCACCTTCTTTGGTTGGTGAATATAAATTCATTTTATATTTATAGTTTCTATGAGCATAAGTTTTATTCACTGCTCTTTCTAATACACCATTTGATGAAGTACTAAAAATCATTGCAAATGATGTTAAAGTTGTTGAAATTAACAATGAAAATAATTTTCAGAATGAGTTAATTCCTAAAGCAGCAATAAATTTAGTTTTAATTCCACTTTTTTTGAATGGACGAGCCATAGCTCTAGAAATATTCCCGACATTAACATCAACAATACCAGACATTAAATTAATTGGTTTTTGACGTAGTGCAAATAATGTGGTTCCAATAATAACTAGAGACATTAATATAAAAGGAACCAAAATTGTTAATAACATTACCCATCAAACAAAAGGAGAAGGACTGATCGGTAAAGTTCAGTACGTGCTAAATGCATTTATTAAAAAGCTTTGAACTAAAATACCAGAAATATATCCAATTGAGGAACCTATTATAGTTGGGATGATAGAAAAGATTGTAAATGATAAAGCAATTTCTGATGATTTATAACCCTGTGCTCTTAAAATGCCTAAAACTTTGTTTCTTGTAGAAATGTATCTTTGAATAACAAATAATAAAGTTAATGAAACTAAAATCGCTAGCAATAATACAATTCAGAAGTTGAATTTATTAATCGAATAAATAAATCCATCCATTACAGAAACACGTAGTGATCTTTCTGGATTAAGCGGATCTAGTTGATTAACTGTAAAGGCTTTTTTCACTTGAGTTGATGAAAAATTTTCTGAAATATATTCATTTATTTCATCAACAAATTGTTCTGATTTTTCAGAATCTTGCATTTTTACAAGCGCATATTCTTTGACTGCACTAGATCTAAATGATGATTTTATTCTGTCAAACCCTTGTTTGTTAACAAAAACCATTGCTTGATCAGCTGTATTTACTTGTATATTAATTTCATCAATAACAGGATAAATATAATCGATTACAGAGTCAAATCCAACAATTAAATATTTTACTCCTGCAACATTTAAAACATATTTTTCATCTAATGTTTCAATTAAATTTTCTGTAGCAATTGAATGTGATGGAATTTCTCCTGTGTAAATTTCTTTACCATTTTGTGTTGCATAGGCTTCAGAAATTTTTGCTACATAAGCACGATTATCGTTAATGACTACTAATCTTGTTTGATAAGCTTTAGTTAAGATTGAATAAATACCACCAAAAATAAGTGCATTTAAATCTAAATCAAATACTGTAACATTAGAATTATCTTCATTTTTTAAGTAAAGATTTTCAATTCACTTTAATCAACTTACATTGAACACTAAATCTTGTTCTTCATTATCATTGAATTGATTAACTTTATCAAAATATTGGCGATTATCATTTTTTTCTAAAATATCGACAATATCATTTAAAGGAATTTTAGAGAAATTGTATATTCTATCTCTGATGATATAAGCTAAATTACCTGAACCTTCAATAGTTTTATTATTAGGGTTTGTTGTTATTCATAAAGCAACTTCGGGGAAAGCTCCTGTTAAATAAGTTGAAGCTAAAATTTTGGGCAATCCTAAAATTTCTAAGAATGTAGTTGAACTGGCAGCAGATTTGGCCATGTTATAAAGAATTTCTAACTCTTTATCATTAAAAGATGTTTGTGCATTTGTTGTAAATGCAAGTTCTCATACTGCTTTAGTGGTTTCTCTAAATCCATTATTATTTTTTACACCAGATGCAATTAAAGATAATAAATAAGTTAATTCTTCTTTATTATTAATTATTCATGTCTTAATATTATCATCTAATGCATTATTATTAAATAATGCATTTATTTGGGCTAACTTAAATTGTTGTTCATTATTAATAATTTGTGCTTCCCAAACTTTTTCAGCTGTTTCCTTTGCAAATACTTGACCAACTGTAACCTGTAAATCTTCAATTGATGAATTATCTAATAGATTTTGAGTATACATTTTGGTTAGCAAATTTTTGTTATTCAAAATGTTAAATATTTCAGTATTATCATTGACTAAATTCAACAATTCATTAAATATGATATTCAATCTTTGTCTTGATAAATGTCTATTTTCATATGCCATTTTTCATAAAATAGCGTATATTCCGATTGCTTCTGAAGTGGGTTTATCAACCGAATTACTATTTTGCAATAATGAACTAGAAACTTTCTTAACAATATTTAAAATGGAATTTTCACCATTACCAATTGATCTATTATTAAATTCTAATAATAGATCTCCTATTGTTTTATTTCTGCCTTCGTTAATGTTTAATGAAAGTGTTCATTGTGAAGGATCTGGATTTAAATTATTTAAATATGCAAAGGGATTAATTTTCTGATATAGTGTTTCAAAATTATTAATAAAATCTTGAATATATGTCCTGTTATTTAATTCTTCATTAGTAATTGATGGTAAATAACTTTTAATAAATTCTAAATCTTCTATAGTTAAAATTTCTTCATCTTCAAATCTTTGTTTTAAAGATGCAAAACGTAACATAAAATGAACCGGATGACCTTTAGATAAAGAATTGAATAGATTTAAAGCGTTAATATCGATTTTTTCATTATCATTTGCAGGAGAAATAAGAATAAAGTTGTTAATAACTTTTCCAGATAAATTAAATGTAGTAATTAATGTTTCTTTAATTTCGTTTAATCTTTCAGGGTTATCACCACCTGTAACAGCTTTAATTAAAATAGCTAAATATTTACTTTCTTTAATTAAATTTGCTGTAAAAGTAACACTTTTTGTTAGTCCTGATTCAAATGTTTTTAAATTTTCAAATTGGTATGATTCAACACTATTTTGCAGATTTTTAGCGAAATAATTAAAATCTAACAAGTCAACTATTTTTTTTAATCCCTCAGGAATGTTAGAATAAGGAACTGAGTTATTTGGGCTATTTAATTTTCTGAAAAAATCTTTTAGATTTTGTTTAATAGCTTCACTTTGGCCTTCACTTAACGAATTATATAAAGAAACAGGATTTGCAGGATTTAACATTGCATTAAAGTCAATTGAATCAATGATAGTTTTTATTCCGTTTTTAAAAGTGTCATAGTTAATACTGTTAAAAAACTGAATTAAGATATCAGAAGTTGAAATATAATAGTAATTTCCTTTTTCGTCTTGTAAATTTCACTTAGTTTGATATCAATCATTAATATTTTTAAAGAAATTAAATGCATTGAATGATTCTAATATTTCAATTAATCCATCAAGGGTTTTCCCTGGGTTACTAAAATATTCTACTAAATTATCACTTGAAAAAGTCTCACCTAAAATATTTGCTAAATCAAAATTAAAAATATTTTTAATTAATTTGAAAACTGTTCTTAATTGTTCAGAAAAATAAGCTTTTTTTTCATCTTCTGTTCTTAGATTATTTTCTTCGTCATATTCGATTTTCTTTTTAATATTAGCTAATAATTTTGTAAAAATATTTTTCACAAAATCTTGCCCATATTCAATATTAGCTAAATTTAAGCCTTCAAAAATAATTTTTTGAATTGTTGAAGGAATAAATTTACCTTGATTGAAAACTGCCTGAAAATTATTATTTTCCATTGCAATTCTAATAGAATCTAGTAATTTTGTAATGTCTTCTTCTGAGAAAAAATTTTCTTTAACAATTGATGAATTTACAAAGAAATTTTTTACATTTTTAAATAATTCTTCTAAAGAGTTATTTTCTTCAACATCACGAATAATTGAAGCTTTAGGAAGATAATACTCTAGAGGTAAATAAAAGATATTTTGATTATTTGAATCTTGTTCTAATCAACTTTCTTGAATTTTGCCATCCAAAGTAATGTTATTTTTAATTATTCAATCATTTAATTCTTCTAAAGTTATTCATTCCTTACCATTTAAATCATAAAATTCTCAATTATCAATAACTGAATTATCTGGTCTTTTTAAAAGTCTAAATTTATTTTCTTTCCCTGTAACTGCAAAATTATTAAATTGTGAAATAATAGATTTTAAAACAACAATTTGCGAATTTTTAATGGTTTGGGGAATTTTTGTTTGGCTGGTGTAATATGTGTAATCAACATATCTTATATTAGCTTTTAAGTAATTTTCATCAGAAATAAATCCTCTTGAAAACATTTCAATAATTTTCGAAACATAAATTGGCTCTATAATATTGAAATTAATGTCATTATTTTCAATAAATAACCTAGAATTTGCAGTTTTATTATTTGTTTCTTCGAATAATTTACCAACTTTTTGTTCAACACCATTAATTTGTTGTTTTTCATCACCAGCATTAATAAAATGAAAAATTTGTGATTTTCCTGTTTCACGATCAATTGATTGAGCAGTTAAGGTTTGACGAATACCAATATTTTCTACACCATATTTTGGTTTTAATATTTCATTAACAACTTCATCTTTAGCAATTTCTGCAGCTGCGGCACGAATTTTTAAAAATGTATCATCTTTAATGTTGGGGTTACTTATGTCTTTTAATCTTTCTTGCTGTTCAAAAGGATTATTACTAATATTTTCTACAAGTGCAATAGATGTTTGATTTCCATTTTCTAAAGCAATAGGTTCTTTTAAATCTTCGATAGTTAAAATACGTCTTGTTTTAGTTGTAAAATTTCTATTATTTTTTGATTCTTCAATTTTTTCTCAAAATGAAATATTTTGGATTTTTTTAAATTCTGCAGGATTATCTTTCTGTAAATTTTCAATATATTGTTTGAAAGCTCCTGTTCAGTTATTTTGATCAGCATCAAAATTTAATTTATATTCTGTTCTTACATAATATGTAGAAACTGTTTCTCTGATTGATCAAGATTCTGGAAATAAATATCTGATATTTCTCTGGAATGTAAATTGTGAATCTGCTTCTTTATTGATGATTGAACCAAAATCAATATTTGAAATTGATGAACTAATTGTTTGGGCATTTTCATTAAAAATAATTTTATTATATGAACTTAAACTTCAAATAGAATTGGGATCTGTTGCAGTATTTGTAGAAATAACAAAAAGTTTATTATCTACTGCTTTTTCATTTTTAAAATAAAATCTTCCTGGAATTTCTTTATTTTCTTCAACATTTAAAAACTGAGCAACTTTTTTAGAATCTAAAGTTAATAAAAGACCATTAGCAGCTCAATATTCACTTTTTGTAACATCAAAAGTGGCTTCTTTAGTTTTAACATTTATAAATAAAGATGAAATATTAGTTAAATAATCATCTGTAATTTGTGATCCTAATCTTTGATCACCACGATTAATATTAGCAATTTCTTTTAAAGAGTATGCTCGATCTAAAGTTACTGTTTCATTTCTTATAAAAATATAATTTTGTTTAATTGGTGCATATTGACCTGAAATATTTTTAGTATAAATAGGAAAACTAATACCTTCCAAAACACGAGGTATAAAAAAATTATTTTCTAAGTCAAAAACAGTAGATGTAGAACTTGCAATTCCTAATCTTAAAAAACGATTATACTCATTTAATAAATCTGCAGATTTAATAAATGTATTAGCACTAGTTGAATTAAAAATTCCCAATTCAAATAAAGAAACATATTCTTTTGATTGAGGAATAAGAAATTTTTGAACTATTTTTGTTGCATCATTAGCCGGATAATATGTTCTTTTTGCTAAATCTTCTTCATCTTGAATATCGTATCCATTATTGTTAGCTTTACCTAAAAAATTTAAACTTAAATCAACAGTTGCATCTTGTAAAACAGACACATTTTTATAATTCTCATATTGTGTACTGTAGTTTTGATTAACTGTAGATAAAAGGGTAAAAATACCTGACGAAAGAAAAGTTAAAATTGCTAATCCAATCATAACAACTTTATTCTTCGAAAGAGATTTAAAGACTTCTTTTAATAAACGTAGCATATTAAAATTCCTATCTAAATATTTTAGTAATTATGGATTATAGATATAAAAAAACTTATATTCTTAAATCTTTAATCAAAAAAAATAAAATTCTTTACAATTATAAACTAAAAAATAAAATCAAAAAATTATTAAATTTTTAAGCATTTTATTATTTTTAATGCATATAAAGGTTGAAAAACATTTCTAAGTTAAGTTAAAATAATGGCAAATAGTTGACTAATTTTGCTATATGGTAAAATTAATTTTTAATGACTAAACTCAAAACATTAAGTACAGTAAAAAAATTTTTTCCTGAAAATAAACAAAAATGACTAATTTATATGAAATATTCTCTTCCTGTCATTTTTTCTGCGTTGCTTTTTTCATTAAATGGCTTTGTAGATAATTTTATGGTCACACACATAGCAAATGGTGTGACTTCTTTATCTTATGCAAATGCATGGAGTGGTATCATAGCTGGAATAGTTGGAGGAATTAATTTTGTTGGTTATGTAATTACAGGTCAATATATTGGAGCCAATAAAATTAATCGAGTTAAAGAAATCGTCCGTTTAAGATTTTTAATTAGTTTCGCTTCCACTTTAATTTTTGTTTTTTTTGGTATTTTTATGTCTAGACAACTAGTAATGCTTTTTGCCGCTGAACCTGAGACAGGAAATTTAACAGGAATTGCTTTAGAACAAATTCAAAATGAGTTCAAACAAACTATTGACAATTCTGTTAAATATTTAAGATTAATTACAATTGCATGAATTATTCTTTCGTGAACTTCACCATTGAGTTCACTTTTAAATGAAACAGGTAATGGGAAATGAGGAATGTACTCTTCAATAGTTTCATTATTAACTAACATATTTTTAAATATCATATTAATGCGTGTTTTAAACATGGGAGTTGAAGGCGCTGCATATGCTTCAATTGCTGCTCGAATAGTTGCTGTTTTTGGTGATACTTACTTTGTTTATAAAAGAATCCCTAATTTTTTAATTAATCCTTTGACATCGTACAAAATTAGTAGAAAAATTTGAAAACACTTCTTAAAAAGATCATATGCATCACTAATGGTTTCATCTTTAACTATTATGATTATTTTTAGAGCTAAATTTTTTAATACAGCTTATCCACAAGGATCTATGGGTGATCCTCAATGAGCCTTAAGTGCTGCGTTAGTTTTAGGTTTAACAAGCTCAATTAGTGAAATATTTACTACAACTTTTTTTGCTATTGGTTCTAATGTTACTCTTTTTGTTGGTCAACTATTAGGTAAAAGAGAATTTGATCAAGCTAAAAAGAATGCAAATGAATTAAAAGGATTTCACACAATGGTTGCTTTTTTATTTTCATTACTATTAATAATCCTTATTTTTATCATCCCTCATATTTCAGGAATTGATCAGGCTGTTGGTGAACATTTAAAAATCACAGAACAACTAAAAGCTAAAGCATTTTATAGGTTTGAATTACAGATGACTTTAGTAACTATTGTTATTTTAAATCCTTTTTGAATGTGATTTGTAACTTCCTCACGTCTAATTTCTTCTGGAGGAAAAGCTAATTTATCTTCAACAATGGAAATAATCTGTGAAATTATTGTTATTTGTTGAGCTGCAATTGTCTGTTTATTAATAGTTCCAGCAACAAATATACCTTTATATCAAGCTTATTTTTTATTCTTTTTAGGTGATTTTGTAAAATTAATTATTTATGAATCAGTTTACTTCAGAGTTGATTGAGCTCGCCACATTGATGATTATAAATATAATCGTAGTAAAATGAAACCTGAATAATAAAAAAACTAGCAAATGCCATGCTAGTTTTATAAATTAAGTTCTAATTTATTGGTTTTTTTAGATTATTTATATTAAATATAAGAAATTAAACAATTTTAACAAGTTCTTGTTTACTTTGGTGAATACCATCTGTTTTATTTCTTTTGAAATGAATAATTTCGATTTGTTCGTTATCTCTTGTGTGTTCTTGATATTTGCGACCACGTTTAAATCGAACGATTTTTTTCTCGATTTCTTCGACTGAATGACCTTCAGCTATTACTTCTTTAGTTGATTTTAACATAGCTTTGTATTGATACATATAAGGCCTCCTTAAATTTAAGTTCTTATACTTAAATTATATAACTTTTTAATTTAAATAAAAAAATGATTTTAGGATATAAAATCATTTTTTTACTGTTTTTAATCAGAAATTAAATTTCTATTTGAACTTTAGAAGCTTTTACTTGCCTCATTTTAATATTAGATTTATTAAAAAGATATTTACTGATTTTGTTATCTTCTGTTTCTGCATAAAAATCATCTTGATAAACAACTTCTTTAATTCCTGATTGAATAATTATTTTTGCACAGTTTGAACAAGGGAATAAAGATGTATAAATAACAGCATTTTTAATTTGCTGTGTAGTGTTTAAGATTGCGTTTATTTCTGCATGTACAACATAAGGATATTTAGTGTCACTTTCATTTTCTGCTTCGCGATTTCATGGAAAATCTTGATCATTACCTAATGGCATTCCGTTGTAGCCTAAAGCAATAACTCTTTTTTCTTGATTAACAATACATGCACCAACTTGTGTATTTGGATCCTTGCTTCTTAAAGCACTAATTTTTGATAAAGTTATAAAGTATTGGTCTCAATTTAAAATAACTTTTTTAGACATTTTATTGCTCCAATTTTACTAATTTTTTTAATCAATAAATTTCTTTGGCATTTAATTTTCTGTATTGTCCTCTGGAAAGTTTTCCTACATGAGTTAGGCCTGCAAATTCAATTCTGGTTAAATTTTTTACATCTTTGTTAACTAATTCAAAAAGCTTTTTAACATGATGATAACTACCCACTTTTAAACTTATTACATAAGTTTTATTTTCAATTTTTTCAACAGTTTGGATACTTTGATGATTATCTAAAAAAACTTTTGAACTGTTTAAAAAAGCTAATTCTTCATTTGATAAAACTTCATTTAAACGAGCACGGTAAACACGAATAATTTCATAGGAAGGATGCGTTAAACGATTTGCTAATTCTCCATCATTTGTTAATAAAAGAGTTCCTGTAGTGTTGTAATCTAATCTTCCTACTGGGAAAATCATTCTCGGTTCATCAATATAATCAACAATTAGAGTTCTATTCTGTGGATCTTTTAAAGAACATATCGTTTTTTCAGGTTTGTTAATAATATAATAAACTTTTTCTGCTTTTTGAATAGCTTGATTATTAACAGTTATTAAATCATTAAAAGTTGCTTTATCACCAAGCTTTGCAATTCTATTATTAACTTTTACTATTCCTTTTTCAATCATTTTTTCAGCTTCTCTTCTGGAAGAAATTCCTGCTTGAGATAAAATTTTTTGAAGTCTTTCTTCTTTAACATTATTCATAAAATAATATTGTAACTTATTTATTCTTTATAAACAAATAAGCTACAAATTTTTAAAATAAAAATTTAATGAATAAATGCTTTTTATTAAAAAATACACTTAAACGAAATAAGTGTATTTTTTAAATTTATACAATATTGATAATTATTTTTAAATTACCTTTTAAGATAAATTCATTATTTTTAGAAGTTATAATTAAACTATCATATTTTTTTAATGATTGATCATCAATTGATCCTTCGCCTTCTAAAACGAAAAATTCAATTCAATTTTCATTTAAAAAATTATATTTTTTTTCACCTTCATGATTAATTATATTTAAGTTAAAAAGATGATTTTTTACTAAATTATTATTTGGTTGTTTTTTAATAAAATAATTTTCAGGTTCATTCAAAACATCTAATGATTCTTTAATATGCAAAAGTCTTTTTTCACCATTTAAATCTAATCGATCATAGTCATATAATCGATAAGTTATATCACTGGATTGTTGCATTTCAAAAACAGTAGCATGTGCAGGAATTGCATGAATTTGTCCCACAGGAACATATAAAAAATCACCTTGATTAACTTCTTGTTTTTTTAAAAGTTGATCTCACTTTTTATTTAAAATTAATTCTTTTGCTTCTTGCGAGTTTTTAGCATTATATCCTAGTATAAAAGGATGATCATAATTTACTCTTAAAACATATCAGCATTCTTCTTTACCTAATGAATTAAATTTTTGAGCATATTCATTATCTGGATGAACTTGAACACTCAACGGAAAATCAGTGTCAATAATTTTTGATAAATTAGGATATGTTTTTTTAAAATTAAATAAATGAGGATTTTTTTGAAAAATTTCTCTTAAATTTTTATTTTTAAAATTATCACTTATGCAAATAGATTCATTATTTTCGATCGCAGAAAGTAGTCATGCTTCTCCGATGTTATTTTTAGTTTTAAAAACTTCTTTTAAATTTTTTCCAGCTCAAATAGTTTCTTTTAAAAAAGGTTTAAAAAAAATAATTTTGTGATTTTGCATAAATTTATTTTGATTTTTTAATTGAGTAACCTAAAAAGGATGATGCAATAGCTAATAATAATCCTAGAACCAAAAATACATAACCATAAATTGTAAATCCAGGGATACCTGTTTCAATTTCTTTGCTATTATTATGTGCTTCTATAAATAGATTATAGTCGGCTTGACCTTTAACAATAAATGCAATTGCAATTAATAAAAATATTAATGAAACTATAATTAAAATAAGTAGTAAAAATTTTTGTTGAATAGGCTGCAGCTTAAATTTAATTTTTTTCATTTTTATAGTCCTTCACTTTTTGATAATTTTACTTCTTTTTTATTATCTTTTCAATACTTTTTTAATAAACCATAAGTTATAGTAGTTACAGCTGTACCAATAATTATTGCTAAAAAGAAGAAGGCTATTCCAAGTCCGATTCCAAATTTATCTGAACCAACAGCTCCTAATAACGCAACAATTGGTCCACCATGCGCTGCATGGTTAGTTACTGACAATCCAGCTGCTATAGCTCCCGCTACTGCAGAACCTAAAACGTTAGAAATAATAGCTCTTTTAGGGTCGGCTACAGCAAAAGGAATTGCTCCTTCACTTATTCCAATAAATCCCATAATTAAAGCACTAATTCCAGTAGATTTTTCTGTTAAAGTAAAATATTTTCTGAAAACTAAGGTTGCAAATCCCATTCCTAAGGGCGCAACAGGAATGGCTGCTGCCATGATTCCCATAGGAGCATAAACTTGTTGACTAATTAGGGCACTTGCACTTAAAAAAGCAACCTTATTAATAGGACCTCCCATATCAAATCCAGCCATACCGCCAATTAAAGCACCTAGCAATATAGAAACTATTAATAAGTTTTCATTTTCAAAAGAACTTTTTAGTCCATTTATGAATTTATCCATTACTCATGAAATTGGAGCACCGATGAAGAAAATGGTAATTAATGCATAGAATAAAGTTACACCTAAAGGTATAACAAAAATCGGGATAATTGCACTAACTGATCGCCCAACTTTTCATGTATTAATCCATTTAACAGTATAACCAATTAAAATACCAAATACAATAGAACCGATAAATCCCATCGGTGTTACTGGTACTATTCCTCCTATCGGATAAAGAATATTGGCCGTATTGGCAATTGTAGACACAATAAAGGCTGGTGCAATACCTGCACGCCCTGCTATTCCATAAGCAATGAAAGCACCTAATGCACCAATCATTAATCCAAAAGCAATTTCTCCTGTTTTAAGTAAATATCATAGAAAATCGCCTTCTGGAGCGGAAGAATTATTTCCATAAATAATTTTTCCAATTCCCAATGATAGAGCAATCATGATTCCACCAAAAATAACATAAGGAATCATGTATGAAATTCCTGTTAAAATATGTTTAATAATTCCTGTTTTTTTGTTAGAACTATTTGGATCTTGAACACTTTCATCTTTAAGTGCTGCCACAGTATACACTTTTGCTTCATTCAAAGCTTTTTCCACAATTTCTTCAGAATGATGAATTGCATTTTTTGTAGAAGTAAAATAAACTTTTTTACCTTCAAATTTATCAAGTGGAACTTCAATATCTGCTGCAACGATAATAACTTCAGCTTTATCAATTTCCTCTTTAGTTAAATTATTTTGAATACCTGCAGATCCGTTCGTTTGAATTTTTGCAGAAAACCCTTTTTCTTTAATTGCAGAAGTTAATTTTTCTGCAGATAAATAAGTGTGAGCAATTCCCACTGGGCAAGCTGTTAGTCCCAAAATCAATTTTTCATTACCTAAAGCTTTTTCTAAATTATCATTTTTGCTAGAAACATTAGAAATTTTGTTATTAATTAAATTAAATAATTGAACTTTTGAATTTGTTTCTTTTATCTCTGAAGTAAATTTTTGATCCATTAAAGCAACAGAAATTTTAGATAAAGTTTCTAAGTGCAAATTATTTGCATTATTTTTAGGAATTAAAATTGCAAAAATAAATTGAGTTAATTGACCATCAAGTGAATTTCAGTCTAAACCCTTTTCCAATTTTAAAAAAAATAGTGTGGGATGTTTTACTGTATCACTTTGAGCGTGAGGTATAGCAAAACCATTTTCAAACCCAGTAGAAAATTCTTTTTCTCTTTTTTCTAAGTCAATTAATAACTGTGTTTTACTTGATGCAATCTTTAGTTCTTTAGCTTTTTGAGCTATATATTCTAAAACATGTTTTTTATCAGCTAAATTTTTAGGTTTAAAAACATATTCTGATTTAAAGATATCCATATAATCCTTTCTTAAGTTATTGATTAATTTGCATTAAGATGCATTAAAATTATAAAACATAAAAAATATTTAAATAATAAAAAGCTCAATAAAATAAACTTAAAAATTCTAATTTATTTACAAAAAATTGAATAAAAAGAAGATTTTAAATTTACTTGTGTTTATTATAAAAAAGAAAAAACATAAAGCAATCAAAAGCTTTATGTTTTACATTTTTCTTAATATTCCTGCAAAAGAAATTTTATCTAAATTCTCATGTTCAGACAAGTTATATGTTTCTCTTGAAAAATTATTTTTAAAAGCGTCTAAAACTTTTTCTCTATCATATCTTCGATCAAAATTGTAGAAATAAACATAATGTTCATCAAGGAATTTAGTAATGGTTTTCTTCTTAAAATTATTAGAATTAATTTCTAAGCCAATTATTCTATTTTTGTGCTGTTTAAATAATCTATACTTTTCTTCCAGATCTGAATTTAACTCTGGAAGTTTAAATAAGAAATCAGAAATGATTATAATATCTGAATAAGTAAAATTTTCATCAGCTGTAGTTTTTCTTAAAACAGTTTCTAAAGGATTGGTTAAATCAGTACCACCATAAAATGAATAGTTTAAAAACTGATGCACTTTTTGCATGATAGTTGTAAATGATTGATTATAGCTAATTTCCATAAAAAGATCATCCATACCAAAATTAGTTAATAATAGATTTCTTTTTTTGAGCCATTAATGTTTCTGTAATTAAAATAGCAATGTATTTTGCTATGATTTCTGAAGTTCCAAGCATAGAACCAGATGTATCAATCATAACAATTAGTGCACCTTTATGTCTTTCATCATCATTTGGATTTAGAATATTAGGAATCTGAATGAAATCGTCTTTTTTTAATAAATAAGTGATAAGGTTTTTATCAATTACTTTTTTTAAGAAAATGATTTCTAATTCTTTTTCTGTTAAATTTATTAATTCTAAATAAAAAATATTTCTTAAATCATCTGATTGAATCAAAGAAAAAAACTCTTCTGGAACATTTAAAAGATTAGAAATCTCAAATTCAAAATTAGTGTCTCCTTTATTTTGAATTTGTAAAGTCCCTCCTAGAGAATTGATAAAATCTAAAATAGTTTTATCTTTTTTTAGAGTCTCTAAAAATAATTGATAATTTTTTAAATTGTAATTAGATTTAACTTGTTCTTCATTAACTAAGTCTCAAAGGATATTATTTCCTAGTTTCTTAGTAGGAATTAGTTTTTCCTCTTTTATTAAATTTCTAAGAGCACTTAAAGCGTATTTTTTTTCACCTGAAATAGTTAAATTATCACTTGTTTCAAGTAATTTTTCAGTTTTAAATAATTCTAATACAGGAAAAAATTGATAATATTTTTTTAATTTTCCTAATTTTATATTAGTTAAAATCTTAAGACGATAATTTTTAACAGTGTTTGCAAAATGCACAACAGATATCTGTTTATTTTCTAATTTGTTATATATCTTGATTACAATAGCGTCGTTATTTTTAACAATTTCTGTGATTATATTAATAACTGTTTGTTTAGATACTTGCATTTTTTATTCCTTTTTATCTAAAGAAAATAAAGTATCTATATTAGTTAATGTAAAACCAAATTTTAGTCTATTTTTTTCTTCATCAAATGCATTAACTTTGGTTTTTAGTTCTCTCAATTTATCTTGTGCTTTTGTTGCTGAATTTAATTCATCTTCAATAATTGAACGGTCTCAAAAAATATTAACCTCTTCAGCTTCAACTGTTTTTTTGTATTTTTCAATTTGCTTGATCTCTTTTTCAATTGATGTCAGAAATTTATTCTTATCAATTTCCCATTCTTCAAGTGCTAAATCAGAAATTCTGATTAATTCATACTCATTGTATTTCTCTTTCACAAATTCTGTTATGATTTCGATCATTCGTTCTGATTCATCATTGTTTTCATAAATATAAAAACTTGAATTGCTATATTTTACTAAAAATTTCTTAGTTGGAATTTTTGATAAATTAAATTCTTCTTCTGTAACATATGAAATTAGTCAGTCAATTTTTAAATCTGCTTTTGTAGATATTGAATCCATATCTTCTTTTAAAAGATAGTAAATATTTTTATTTTCATCAACAAATCTATTGAATTGTAAACCTTTTTCATTTTCAACAGCTTTAATTACAACTCTTTCTTTTTCGGTTACTCTAGTGGTAAATTTAATTAATTTTTCTCGTAACTGACTAAGCTCTGCAAATTTAGTATCAAAGATTTTTTTATATTTAAATTCATACAATTTATTTCCGATGAATTTTTTATAAAAATCAAATTGTTCTAAATTATTTCATAATGTGTAATAAATAATATTTAAATCGGTTAGATTTACACTTTCTCTTTCGTTTAAATAAGCAGATGCTTTTAATAAATTAACATTTTTCTTTCATTTTCTATCTGAAACATAAAATTGGTCAAATCCATCAGCAAAAGGATTTTGTTTTAAAACTTTATCATTTTGTTTTTTAATCTCTTTTTTAGTTTCCAAAATAAAATTTAAAACATCTTCATCCACTTTAATGGTTTTTAATTCGTTATATACTTCGTTTACAATTTTAAAATCAATGATATCTTTATCACTTATTGTTTTATGAGCTAAAACATCTTCTTGATTTGTGATCATATTAACAAAATTTTTCTCATCTTGAATTGGTTCAATATTAAATTTCATTAAAAATCTATCTCACAAGGCTTCCAAATTTTGCTTTCTTTCTGGAAGTTCGTTAGATGCAGCTATTAAGAAATATAAATCGACTTTTTCTATTTCACCATCATTAACAAAGATTTTTTCATTAATAATTGTTAACAAAGTATTTTGAATTGAAGAAGAAGCTTTTCAAATTTCATCTAAAAAAGCAATGTTAGCATCTGGTAAATAGCCATCAATTTTTCTTTTAAAACGCCCTTCTTTAAGAGCCAGAATATCAATTGGACCAAAAATTTCATCAGTTAAGGTAAATTTATTCATTAAAACTTCAAATTGCTTTGAATTTTTAAAAACAGATGAAATTTTTCTTGAAATTAATGATTTAGCAATCCCGGGTGGTCCTAGTAAAAATACTGATTCTTTTGAAAAAATTCCTAAAATACACAATTTAACAATTGCATCTCTTTCAACAATAACTTGAGAAATTGAATTACTAATTTGGTTAATTTTATTTTTTAATTTATGTTTCATAATTCGTTCCTTTTTAATTTACTTATTTTTTTTACTTTCAATTCTTTTTAATAAAAATTGGATTTGTTGATCTACATAATTTTTAGTTGCAGCATCACTTAAAATTTTAGGATCTGCTAAATTAGTGATTTTTTTATAATTTGCATCAATAAATACAGAATTAGGTGTTTTTTCATCAATATTATATTGTTTTTCAAAAACTTCAATTTCTTGGACCATTGAACTTACATCATTAAAATTTTCTAACATAAAAATATTGATTAAATCTGTTAATTTTAAGAATGTTTTTTCATTAACTTCTAAAGCTTTTTTAGCATTAGGAACATCAATTCCTAAAGCAATCATTTTGTTAATTTTATTTTTTAAATCTAATAATCTACGATGTTCCTCAATGAATGCATATTTGATTGATTCAGGATCAATTTCAGATAAATTTTCTAAACTATTTTTTATATTAGCATTAATTTCTGCTCAAGTTATAGTAAAGATATTGGGACTAACAAGAACTTCATTCTGTAATCTTGTAATTCTTTTTTCTTCTTTTTCTTTATAATCAAAAACTGCCTTTGCAGCAATTTCATAAATATATCTAAATTTTTCATCATTTTTAGAATTTAATAATTTTAATAATGATTTTCGATAAATGCTTATTTCATTTTTTGAAGGATTATCAACTGTTTTATTAATCATATGATAAATATCAGTAATAACTTCATCACTATCTTGAATAACATTTTTAACTAAATTTACATTTTTTTCATCATAATGCTCATTAACAAAATCTGCTTTGGTTTTTTGTTTTTTTAAAATTGAAAATGCCATTTTATCGTTTCCTTGCTATATTAAAGTAAATGTAAAATATACTTAATTTCTTCTATATTTTTGTTTTTAGTAATTAAAAAAAGATAAAAAATCTTATAGTAAGATTAAATATTAAATCAATTAAGTATACCAAAATTACCCTGAATTAATTATATAAAAAATTAATAATATAATGAATTATTTAAAGGTTAATTGTTTTTTAAAAATTAATAGTTATTTTATAAAAATAAAAAAAATAGCATAATGCTATTTTTAAAATTATATAAATTATTCAGCTTTTTTTTCTTTATCTTTTTTAGCTGGATATTTTCTTCTAAAAGTTGGTTTAGCATTAGGATCAGATTTTAGAAAACGACATTTAGGAAATCCTGAACAAGCAATAAATCTCTGACCATTTTTTTTATTATGACGGTAAACTAATTCTGAACCATCTTCTGGACAAATTTCTCCAACACTTTCTAAAGGGATAACTTTTTTTTCTATTTTATCTAAACTATCTTCAATTGATTTATTAAATTTATCTCAAAAATTATCCATCACATTTTTATAGTTAATTTCACCCTCTGAAATTTGGTCTAATTCACTTTCTAATTGTGATGTATATTTTTCATTAATAATTGTAGGGAAATTTGTAATTAGTATGTCAAGTACTAATCTTCCAAATTCTGTAGGTTTTAGTGCTCTACCTTCTAGTTCGGCATAAGCACGATCTTTAATAATTTTTACTGTCGAAGAAAAAGTTGAAGGTCTACCAACTTTAATCTCATCTAAAGCTTCAATTAAAGACCCATCATTATATCTAGCTGGTGGTTTTGTCTCATGTCCTTCTGAAACATATTGTTTAACAGTAATTTCATCCCCAACTTTATGTACTGGTAATTCTTCATTTTTACTGTCATTTCCTGTAAAAATATAATACCCATCAAAAATAACTTTTGAGTAGTGCATTCTAAATTCATGGCCATTATTATTTAATTTATAATGCAAAAATTCTTTGACAGGAGGTTCCATTACAGCTTGTATTGTATTATTATAAATTAATGTATAAACTTTTAATTCTGTTGCTGACATTGGAAAATGCTTTGCAGCATCTTCAGGTGTCAGAGTAATATCTGTAGGGCGAATTGCCTCATGAGCATTTTGATCACCAGCAAATCCTTTGATTGACTTTGAGACATATTCTTCACCAAATTTTTTGGCAACATAAGCTTTAGCTTGTGCAATAAAAGTTTCGGAAAGTCTTGTTGAATCTGTTCTTGGATATGAAATTAATCCACCATCATCATAACCTTCATAAAGTTTTTGCATTGCAGATTGAACTGTTGAAGAAGAAAGAGCTGCTCTTTTATATAAAACAGATTGTTTAAATGGAGTTGCACGCATTTCTGTTCTTTTACTTTTTTTAATTTCATTAATTATTAAATTACCTTGAAGTTCTTTCATGATTTCTTCAGCTTCTGCTTGTGAAACTCAAGTATTTTCTCAGTCTTTTTTATCATTTTTTTTATAAAGAGTTGCAGAGGTTGAAGCATTAATTTTAGCTTCAATTATAAAATAATTAATAGGTACAAATGCTTCAATTTCTTTCTCGCGATCAACAATCAATTTTAGAGCAATTGATTGCACTCTTCCAGCACTTGGATTGATTGGTGAATTAACAATTTTCGAACTAATTAATTTTGATAAACGAAATCCTATAATTCTATCTAACATACGACGAGATTTTTGTGCTTTTACAAGATTTTCATCAATTAATAGAGGATTTTTAATTGCATTCAAAATTGCTTCTTTAGTAATTTCATTATATTTAATTCTTTTATATTTTTCATTAATAGCTAAAAATGAAACTAAATTATCCCCAATTGCTTCACCCTCACGGTCGGGGTCAGTTGCAATTAAAACTTGTGAAGCTTTTTTTGCAGCTCTTTTTAAATTCTTGACTATTTCTTTTTTAGTCGGGTCAATTGAATATTGTGGCTCTCAAGTTTCAAAATTAATACCTAATCCCATTTTTCCAGTAGTTTTCATTTTTGCAATATGACCTACTGAAGACATGACTTCATATTTATCACCTAAATATTTTTGAATCGTTTTTTCTTTACTTGGAGACTCCACTATCACTAAAATATTATTCATATAAAATACTAATATACTATAAAAGCAAAAAATATTTTAAAAAAAGGGGATTTTTGCACTTATTTATAATATATTAAAAACTTTCGTTATAAAAATGGCTTAAAATTTCATTTTTAACACAAAAAAACAAAATTATATAAATGCAAAAATATAAAAAATAATAATGTTTAATAATATATAATTAGCATATTAAATACTAACTTGTAATTGATAATTTTAAATGCTTTAAAAATTTAAAAAATTATTTAAAATTAAATAGATTAATCAATCAAGAAATTTCAAGTTTTAAATTGAAAGGAATTTATGAAAAAAATAGCAATTAATGGTTTTGGTAGAATCGGAAGACTAGTTTTCAGAGTTTTATCTAAATCATCAGATGTTGAAGTTGTTGCGATTAACGACTTAACAAACCCAAAAACACTAGCACATTTATTAAAATACGACACAGCACATGGACGTTTTGAAGGGACTGTTGAAACTTCAGAAGATGGTCTGATTGTTAATGGAAAAACAATTAAAATCTTTGCTGAAAGAGACCCACAAAACTTACCTTGAAAAGAATTAGGTGTAGATGTAGTTGTTGAATCAACAGGATTCTTCACTTCAAAAGACGGAGCTGCAAAACACATTGAAGCCGGTGCTAAAAAAGTTCTTATTTCTGCACCAGCAACAGGTGGTGTTAAAACAGTTGTTTACAATGTTAACCATGAAAAATTATCAGCAGAAGACACAATCGTTTCAGCTGCTTCATGTACAACTAATGCTTTAGCACCTGTTGTTCACTTTCTAGATAAAGAATACAAAATTGTTAAAGGATACATGTCAACAATTCATGCTTATACAGCTGATCAAAGATTGCAAGATGCACCTCACTCAGATCTAAGAAGAGCTAGAGCTGCTGGTGCAAACATTGTGCCTTCATCAACAGGAGCTGCAAAAGCAATTGGTTTAGTTGTACCTTCATTAGAAGGAAAAATGGATGGAATCGCTGTTAGAGTTCCGGTTATTACAGGTTCATTTGTTGACTTAGTTGTCGAATTAGAAAAAACACCATCAGTTGAAGAAATTAATGCTTTAATGAAGAAAAATGCTTCAGATTCATTCGCTTACTGCGATGAACCAATCGTTTCAAGTGATATTGTTAGAGAAACACATGGTTCAATTTTCGATGCTACTTTAACAAAATCAATGACAGTAGATGGTAAAACAATTTATAAATTGTATACATGATACGACAACGAATCTTCATATGTTAACCAATATGTAAGAGTTCTAAAACACTTAGCAAAATTATCATAATTTAATTCCGGTAAATATTTTTAAATTCCCAGAGTTATTTATTTAAAATAAAAAATTATAATAATGCACTAATCTCTCTTAGAGCAAGAGAGATTTTTTTATTTTAAAATTAATTTAAGTGGGCTTTTTGAAATAATATATAAAAAAATCACATCAATAAAAAATGTGATTTTTTTATATATTATTCTTCTAAAACTGAAAGGTTTATATTATGAAAAACTTCTTGAACATCTTCATCGTCTTCCATTTTTTCTATATGATTTAGTAATTTTTCAGTAGATTCTTTTGATAAATCAACTTCCATTTCTGGAATATAAGTTACTTCAGCTGTTATGTATTCTAAACTAAATTCTTTATCTAAAGCTTCTTTTAATGTCATAAAATCTGAGGGGTTTGAATAAATTTCATAATTTTCTACATCTTCTGAAATAAAATCCTCAGCACCATTATCTAATGCAAACATCATTAAGGTTTCTTCATCAACTGCGTCTTTTTTTATTTCAATTAATCCTCTTTGTTTAAAAACATAAGGAATTGTCCCTTGTTTTCCAATTTGTCCACCAGCTTTTTTAAAATATGCTTGTATATTTGAAGTTATCCGGTTTGTATTATCTGTTAAACCTAAAACTAGCACTTGTACTCCGCCCGGTAACGATCCTGAATAAATGATTTCTTTAAAATCTATTCCTTCTTTAGAAGAACCTGTAGCTTTGGCGATTGCTTTTTCAATATTTGCTTTAGGCATTGATTTTGTTCTTGCTTTTGAAACAATTAAACGCAAGGCCGCATTACTTTCAATATCGCCACCGCCACGTGCTGCAGCTACCATAATCTCTTTTGAAAATTTGGCAAATATTTTTCCCCTTAAAGCGTCTTGTGCACCTTTTCGGTGTTTAATATTAGCTCATTTTGAATGTCCAGCCATTTTTTTATTACCTCGATATAAATGTTTTTATTTTAAAAATTTTTCCGGTTGAGGAATTGATTTTCTTTTATGTTCTGTAATTTGATGTTGTAGTTCAATTTTTTTTATAGTTTCTCTATCTAAACTAGATTTATTATAAACATAATTATCAAAATCTTCATAACTAAATCCTAGTTCTTGTTCATCTTCTTGATTTTCTCATAAACCTGCTGAAGGTTTCTTTTCAATAATTTGTTGAGGAATACCTATTAATTTTGCCAGCTCAAAAACCTCCATTTTAGTTAAATGTACAATAGGCAAAAGATCAACTCCACCATCACCGTATTTAGTGAAATAACCTAAAAACATTTCCGCCATATTGTCAGTTCCTAAAACTAAATATTTTTTTTCTTGAGCAAAAGCATATAAAGTAGTCATTCTTAGTCTTGGCTTGATATTGGCAATTGCTAATTTATTTACTACAGGTAAATGTGAAGTCATTACTTTAAAAGTTTCATTTAAATCAACAATTTCAAATGATAAATCTAATTTTTGTACCACAGAAATGGCATCTTTTAAATCTTGATCACTGGATTCAATTGGCATAATTAAACCTAGTGAATTGTTAGGAAAAGCATCTTTGGCAATTGCTGCTACAACTGAAGAATCAATCCCTCCAGAAAGCCCTACAATTACTCCATCGCACTTAGCATTTTTGACTGATTCTTGAACTCATTTAACAAGATAATTATAATAATCGAGTAATTTCATAATTTATAATTTTTTATGTTCATAAAACTAGATAATTTTATATTTTAATAAAATTTGTTTTTCATAAAAAAATTGACATTTTTAAGTCAATTTTCTTTGTTGAAAATTAAAATTTTATCAGTTATTTTTTTATTTAACTTATTTTAAAATGTGCTAAAATTTTTCTATTAGCCATCATAGCTCAGTAGGCAGAGCACATCCATGGTAAGGATGGGGTCGCAGGTTCGATTCCTGTTGTTGGCACCATATCACGAAAGTGTCTAGAAATGTAACAAACAATGTTACATTTTTTATTTAGTTTAAATAAAAAATGCTTCTAATTTAAATATCAGTTTTATAAAACCTGTATTATTTAGCAGTTTTAACAACTGGTCTTCTAAGTTCTTTAAGTCTTGCTGATTTACCTTTACGATCACGCATGTAGTAAAGTTTTGCACGACGAATTTTGTTTGATCTAACAACTTCAATTGTAGAAATTAGTGGTGAGTTAACAGGAAAAGTTCTTTCAACACCTACACCATATGAAATTTTTCTAACTGTAAAAGTTTCTTTGGTTCCTTGATGTTTTTTAGCAATAACTAATCCTTCAAAAATCTGAATTCTTTCTTTACTACCTTCTTTAATTCTTACATGAACTTTTAGGTTATCTCCAACTCTAAAATCAGGTAAATCATTTCTAATTTGTGAATTTTCAACTAAATCAATTAATCTATTTTGCATTTTTAATCCTTTCAATAATATCAGGCCTATTTTTTTGCGTTTTTTTTCATTGTTGTTCTTTTCTTCAGACTTCAATTTCTTTGTGATTACCATTGAAAAGAACTTCAGGAACTTTCATTCCGTTAAAATCTCTAGGTCTTGTATACTGAGGGTAATCGAGTAAGCCTTCGTTTTGAAAAGAATCAAATTGATATGATTCTTTTTTAATTACACCTTCTACTAAACGAATAATGGCATCAGCTACAACCATAGCGGGTAATTCTCCGCCAGTTAATACATAATCACCTATAGAAATTTCTTCGTCTATCAAATGATCAATAATTCTTTCATCAAAACCTTCATAGCGTCCAGCTATTAAAGTAATTTCTGCTTCTTTTGATAAACGATTTGCATCACTTTGTGTAAAAGTTTTTCCTTGCGGTGATAAAACAATTTTTTTTCCTTGAAGCTTTTTTAAAGCTAAAAAAATTGGTTCAATTGTCATCAAAAGTCCATGACCACCACCATAAATTTCATCATCAACTTTTCTGTGTTTATTTTGACTAAAATCACGAATATTTATAACATTTATTTCAATTATTTTTTTTTCAATTGCTTTAGCAATAATTGATTCATTTTTAAAAGCTTCAAAATAATTTGGAAATAATGTTAAAAAATTAATTTTCATCATTAGGAATTAAAAATTTAAAATTGTTTTTGATTATTTAGTTCTAACAAATGTTTCAATTAATGATTCTTTTCTTAAAAGTTTTTTAGCTGAATCGGTTGGAACTGCACCATCTCCAAGTCATTTTAGAATTAATTCTTTTTCAAGTTTTAATTCTTTACTTTTAGGATTGTAATATCCTAGCATTTCAATAAATCTTCCGTCTCTAGGTGAACGGGCATCTGCAGCTACTAATTTATAAAATGGATTATATTTACTTCCAAGACGTTTTAATCTAATTTTGACCATTAAAATTTCTCCTTAAAATAATTGATAAATTGATAATAAAATTTAAAGTATAAAAATTTTATCAAAAAAACTAAATTATTTAAGTAATTTATCAATAAATTCCATATATTCAATTTCACTTAGTGTTTTTATGCTTAATTCATTAGCTTTAGCTAGTTTTGATCCTGGATTTAGTCCATAAATTAGATAATTTGTATTTTTAGAAATTGTAGAACTAATTTTAGCTCCATGAGATTCTAAAAACTCTTGAATTGTTTTACGAGTTTGTTGCAAAGTTCCTGTAATTACAAAAGTAATACCAGTTAATTTTTGAGAATTATTTTTGATATATTCTTCAAAATTTCAATCAATTTCTTGTATTTTTAGTCATATTTTTTTATTTACTTCATTTGTAAAAAAATCTTTTAATCCTGTAATAGTTTTAGGACCAATATCTTTTTCATTGATTAAATTATTAAAGTCAAAAGTTAAATAATCAGCTAATTTTGGGATTTTATTTGCCAGAAATTTTGCTGTTCTAGCACCAATATATTTAATTCCTAAAGCAGATAATAATGAAGATAATTTTGTTGTTTTAGCTTTTTGAATTGCCTCTAAAATATTATTAACCGATTTTTTTTGAAATCCTTCTAATTTTAAAATATCTTTTTTGTATTTTTCTAAATTAAAAATATCTATTGGATTTTGTAAAAAATTATGTTTAAAAAATAATCTAACTTGTTTTTCACCGATACCTTCAATATTTAGCCCTGATTTTGAAATAAAATGAATGATTTTTTTGATATTTACTTCAGGGCATTCTGAATTAGTACAAAATTGATCGATGTGTGTTTCACTTAAAATTAATTGAGAATTACAAGAAGGACAAAAATCAATTCTTTGGTATGTTGTTTGATCTCGTGATGCTAATGAAGCGACAACTTTAGGAATGATTTCACCTGCTTTTTTAATTTTTACAATATCATTAATAGAAATTTTTAATTTTTCAATGTAAGTATAATTATGCAAAGTCGCAGCCGATACAATTGTTCCATTAATAAATACTGGTTCTAATTTTGCATTATATGTAATAATTCCTGTTCGACCCACAGTTGGAAAAATATTTAGCAATTTTGTTTGTGCAATTTCATCGTCATATTTAAAAGCAATTGCACTATGAGGAAATTTACTTGTAAAACCTAACTCATCATAGTAGTTAAACTGTTCTAACTTTACAACTATTCCATCAACATCATAATTCCAAGTATTTTTTTGAGTTTCTATATTTTTAATAAACTGATAACATTCATGAATTGTTTGAAATTGTTTTCCTTCATTATTGACAGGAAAATTATTATTTTTTAAAAAAAATATTGCATCAGAATAAGTTAGTAAATTATGTTTTAAAGGTTCAACAACATAATAAATAAAAGCATTCAAATTTCTTTCATAAACAATTTCAGAATTTAATTGGCGCATTGTTCCTGATGCTAAATTTCTAGCATTTGCATATGTTTGTTTACATTCTTTTAAAAGTTTTGCATTGATTTTTTCAAATTCCTTTTTTGATAAGTAAATTTCACCGCGAACTTCTAGTTCTTCTTGATACTTAATTTTTTGAGGAATATCCTTAATTTGTAAAACATTATGCGTTACATCTTCACCTTCAACTCCATTACCTCGTGTTAAAGCTAAAACGAGCTTTCCTTTTTTATAATGTAGTGAAATTGATAAACCATCAATTTTAGGTTCACAATAAAAATTAAAATTATTAAATTGCTTAGCAATTCTTTCTGAGAATTTTTCTAAATCTTGCAAAGAATAAGCTTTATTTAAGGAAAGCATTGGTACTTTATGAATATGTTTTGAAAAACGATTATCAATGTTTGCACCAATATTTTGTGAAGGTGAATTCGCTAGTTCTTCATCATTTAAATTTAATATATTCAATTCTTTTTCTAGCTTTTCTAGTAAATATAAATTAGCATCATAAACTTGATCAGACACAGAAGGTTTTTGTAAATCAAAATATTCATGATTTCACTGCTGAATCTTTTTTCTTAATTCTTTTATTTTGTTAAGTGATTCAACTTTTTTCATTTTTTCACCCGTTTTAATGTTATTTAAAAATTAAAAAATCAGTTAAACTGATTTTTCTAAATATTACTAAATTTTAATATTAGTATACTGGAATCATGCAGGTAAATGTTCCATCATACCCGCAACATTTGTTTCAAATAGTGCGATAAATATAATAATTCCAATTGCAGTTAAAGCTACTAAAAGATCTGATCATTTTCATTTTAATGATCGATATTTGGTTCTTTTTGCATAAGGATCATACCCTCTTACTTCCATAGCGTTAGCCAAATCATTAGCACGACCAAAGGCGATAACAAATAAAGGAACAGTTAAAGTCACCATTGATTTAACTTTTTCTGAAACTTTACCGTTTTTAAAATCTACCCCTCTTGAGGCTTGAGCTTTCATAATTCTGTTTGCTTCATCTAATAAGGTAGGAATAAATCTTAAAGCAATTGAAATAATCATAGCAATGATATTTACAGGAATTTTGATTAATTTAAAAGGAAAAAGTAAATCTTCAATTGCTTTAGTGAATAAAACAGGCTTAGTTGATAAGGTTAGGATTGTTGTTACCAAAATCATTGAATAAATTCTAAAAGCAATTAAAAAAGATTTTAGAACAATTGCATAACTAATATTTCAACTTTGTGTTTGATTAATATTTCATGTTTTTCAAATGGTTGTAAAAAAATCTCGCACTTCAGGATTTAAATAAGGTATAGATTCTACTGATCTACGAATTTCTGGTTCTTTAATAACGAAAGTATTTATAAGTAAAATTACTATAAAAACAATAAAAGGCATTTTAATCATTTTTATTAAATTTCAAGGTTTTTTTGAAGCTATAATAAACCCAACTACAGCAATAGCAAATAAAAACATTAAAGTAATAAAATGGCTTACAATAAAAAACAAAATGATGTAAGCTAAATTGATTAAAATCTTTAACCTTGGATCCATTTTGTGTAAAAATGTATCCATAGGGATATATTTACCGATTACTATATTCATTAGATTCCTTATTTTTTATTTTTAATTTTTGTTTTTAAATATCCTGTAATTTTGTTTGCCATTTCACTAATAGATTTAACCTTTCCAAGATCTATTCCTTTTTGTTTTAAGGTATCTCTAAAAGCTAAAATTTTTGGCGGCTTCATATTATTTTTTGCTAGAAAATCTACGTCTTCTAAAACATCATATGTTGGACCATCTTTAATAATTTTACCCTTTTTAAAAACAATTACTCTTTTTGTTCATTCTAAAACATTATCTAAATCATGGGTTACCATAATAATGGTTTTTCCTAACTTGTGAATTTTATCAAAAGTTTCTAATGTTTGATGAATCCCAAAAGGATCTAAACCAGCAGTGGGTTCGTCAAAAATCAGGATGTCAGGTTCCATTGATAAAATACCGGCGATAGCCACTCTTCTTTTTTGTCCACCTGACAAATTTAAAGGATTTTTCTTTAAAAAATCTTCACTTAAGCCAACTAATTCAATGTATTTTTTAGCTCGTTCTTGAGCTTCTTCTTTTGATACTCCCATTGACAAAGGACCAAACATAATATCCTTTTCAACAGTTGATTCAAAAAGTTGATATTCAGCAAATTGAAAAACAATTCCTACACGGCGACGAATTTCTTTGATTTTTTTTATTTTTTGAAAAAATTTCTTTTTGACAATTTTATATACATTAATTTCTTCTTTAGTTTTTTTATCTAAATCACGATAAAAATATTCCACTTGTCCTTTATCAGGAACTAATAGTGAATTTAAATGTTCAATAAAAGTAGTTTTTCCACTACCAGTTTGACCGATGATTGCAATAAATTCGCCTTGTTTAATTTCAGCAGTAACATCATCAATAGCATTGAATTCAGTTTTTAAACCTTTATCATAAACTTTTACAATATTTTTAGTATTTATTTGCATATTTGTGCCACCAGTTCATCTTCATTATAAGTGGGATCAATTCCGTTAATTTGTTCAGAAAGTTTATAAATAAAAGGCGAATCAATTTTTGCAATGTCGATAATTTTTTTATCTTTTAAAATATCTTTTGGTGAACCAAAAGCTACTAATTTCCCATTTGCTAAAACAAGTACTTGATCAGCTAGAATGGCTTCATCCATATCATGAGTAATAGAAATTAATGTTTTATCTCTTTTTTGTTGTATTTCTTTAATAATAGAAATAACATCAGCTTTACCTTGAGGATCTAACATCGAAGTTACTTCATCGAAAATTATAATTTTAGGATCTAAAGCTAAAGTAGACGCGATTGCAATTCGCTGTTTTTGACCACCAGAAAGGTTATAAGGTTCACGATCTAAGTGTTCGAGCATTCCAACTTTTTTTGCAAGTTGTTGAACTTTTTCATGCATTTCTGCTTGACTCATATTTTTATTTTCTAGACCAAAAGCAATGTCATCTTCAACTGTTGATCCTACGAATTGATTATCAGGATTTTGAAAAATAATTCCAATTCTTTTCCGAATTTCAATCATATTCTTTTGATTCATAATAATTCCGTCAATTTCAATCTCACCTTCGGTAGGCGTTAAAATGCCTACAAGTAGTTTTGATAATGTACTTTTACCTGAACCATTATGTCCCAAAATTGCAATGTATGAAGAAGGCTTAAAATGAATATTTAAATTATCTAATGCTTTATAATCAGATTCGCCGGAATATTTAAATGTAAGATTTTTAACTTTGATCATAATGGTTTTTATTATACTTTATTTTATTTAGTTTAATATTAAAACTTAAACAAATAAAAAATAGCCATTACAAAATTTAAGATATTTTGTTTGCTATTTTTTATTTTAAATAATTCGAAAATTAGTATTTTAAACCTAAGGCATTTAGTGCTGATGTAATAATAAAATTAAATGGTTTATTGTAGTGTGGTAAGAAATAATAATCCATTAAAGCTAAATCAGGAAGGGTCAATTTTTGTTGAATTGCCAATGATAAAGCATACATTACTTCAGTGTGGCTTACGCCTTCTGAACCGATTTGAGCCCCTAAAATTCTTAATGTGTTTTTATCATAAGTTAATTTGAATCATACACGATATTTTTCCTGCATAAATTCATTTCTATCTCAGTCTTCTACATATGAAGCAGCTTCTACATTTTGAAGTTCTGGGTTTTGTTGACAACCATGAACTGAAAAACCAGTTGAAGCATAATTAAATCCGAATACGTGGATGGCGTTTGTTCCTTGGACTCCTGGAAATGGTAATTCTTTTCCTGAAACATGAAATGCAGTAACAATACCTGTTTTAACAGCATTGGTTGCAAGTGCAACGTGTGCGTAATCTTCAATTGAGTTATGTCTTAAAGCTGCTGAATCACCGATTGCATAAACATCTTTATCAGTTAGTGTTCTTTGAAATTGATCAACTTTAACAGCTCCGTTTTTTAGTTTGTCAAATCCTTCTAATAATTCTGTATTTGGTTTAAAGCCAATTGCTAAAATTACTAATTGTGCTTTGTATTCGCCTTTATCAGTTACAACAGAAGAAACGTGTTCACCATCTTCAGAATTAAATTTAACAACTTTTTCTCCTAGCTGTAATTTAATTCCTTCTTGAACCATTTTTTGTTCTACTTTTGTTGTGAATTCTTCATCAAAATAATTAGGAATAATTCTTTCTTGCATATCCACTAAAGTTACTTTTTTGTTGTATTTATGAAAAGCTTCAACTAATTCAATTCCGATATATCCAGCTCCAATAACAACAACTTCTTTCACTTCTGGGTTTAATGCTTGCTTTTTAATTTCTTTTGCATGTGTAAAAGTTTTTGAAAGTAAAATATTTTTTAATTGTACACCTTCAAATGGTGGCACAATTGGTCATGTTCCACCTGCAAAAACTAGTTTGTCATATTTATCTTGAAATTCTTCACCAGTTACAAGATTTTTTACTACAACAGTTTTATTTTTATGGTCTAATGAAATTACTTTGTGTTGTAATTTAACATCAATACCTAGTGATTTTAATTCTTCAACATTTGAGTAGAATAAGCCTGATGGCTCTTCGAATTCTCCACCTACTCATAAAGCAATACCACATCCTAAAAATGAAATGTCTGTATTGCTATCATATGCAACAATTTCATGTTCTTTCGATAACTTTGAAAGTGTCCTCAGAAATGAAGTACCAGCATGGTTTGCACCAATTGAAATAATTCTCATATTTTTCCTTTGTTAAAATTAAATTATTAATTTGCATTAATATTTGTTTTATTTTTGAAATAAGCAAAATTGCTTAAAATATAAATCATCATAATTTTACTATTTTTTAAATAAAAAATGTTTTTTTCATTAAAATAAAAATATTTAAATTACTTGATACTTTATGTTTTAAAAAAAGTTTTTTTAGAAAGATAAATTTATTAAAAAAGAGGCAAAAATGAAAATTTATTTAAGTAAAACACACACACCATATTTTAATTTAGTTTTAGAAGAAATTATTCTAAAGGATCCAGATTTAGATGAAGATGTTATTATGCTTTACCAACATTCAAATGCAGTAATTATTGGAAGAAATCAAAATACTCATCAAGAAGTAAAAATAGATGCAGTTAAAAGAGACAATGTAGAAATTGCAAGACGTCTTTCAGGTGGCGGAGCAGTTTATCATGATTTAGGAAACATTAATTTTTCATTTATTACCAACAAAAATGACCATGGATATGAAAAATTTTTAGGACCTATAATTGAATTTTTAAAAACTTTAGGGTTAGATGCAAGATTCAAAGGAAGAAATGACTTAGAAGTTAACGGAGCTAAAGTTTCAGGAAATGCACAGTATATTTACAAAAATCGAATGTTTCATCATGGCACAATTTTGTTTAATGCTAATTTAGCAAAATTGGGTGAATATTTAGTTCCCTCAAAGCTAAAAATTGTATCAAAGGGAATTGAAAGTATTCGCCAAAGAGTAACTAATATTATTGATGAATTAGAAACTAAAATTACTAGTGAAGAATTTTTAAATAAATTAGTCGATTTTTTAATACAGAAATATAATGCTCAATATTTAGAAATTAAAGATGATTATTTAAAACAAATTCCTATAATTGCTGAACTGCGCCAAAGTGAAGCATGAATTTATGGATCTAATCCACCTTTTAACTTTAGTAATATTGCAAAATTTGATAAAGGCATTTTACAAGTAAAAGTTGAAGTAGAAAAAAATGTGATTAAAAATATCAATTTTGAAGGAGATTTCTTATCAAGAAAAGATACTTCAGAAATTGTTGATTTATTTATAGGTGTAGCATATGATAAAGATAAAATTAGTTCTATTTTGGACAAAATTAATTTAGATGATTATTTTGGCGGAATTGACAAAGAAGAAATTTTAAAATTATTATTTGAGTAGGATAAGTATGATAAATCAAAAAATAGATATTCTAGGCGAAAAAATAAATTATATTTTTGAAGATAACAAAAGACCGAAAATTTTATTTTTACATGGCTTTTTCTCAAATTACAAATTTGCTAATGAAATTTATAATAATGTAAATAGAAATTTTGATATTGTAGCTTTTGACTTTCCAGGTTGCGGCTCAAGTAGTTATAACAATGATTTAACAATTGATTTTTATCAAAAAATTGCTTTAGCTTTTGTTGAACATTTTCAATTAAAAAATTTTTATATAGTAGCTCACTCTTTAGGAGCAGCTAGTGCTGTTTATGTAGCTTCAAAAGTTTCTGTAAAAAAAATATTTTTAGGAGCACCAATCAATTATAACTTGATTAATCACAGTGCAGAGCATGCGGCAAATATTAAAAAATGGTTATTACCAACAAACATTGAAGAAGCTATTGAAAGCACAAAAAAATTAGTTAAAAATAAAAATAATTTTTTTGAACAAAATATTGCAAATACAGCAAAACATTTCCTAAAATTAGTTAATTTAAGGAGAAATATCTTTCAAAAAATGTTAGATAAAGAAATTATCTCACAAGAATACTTAGAAAAAAATTTAAAGCCTTTGTATGAAAAAGTAATTGATAAATGTATTTTTGCTAATGGTTTAGAAGATAATTTTGTCCAATTTGATGCAGTTTATAGTATTGCTAAAGAATTTAATGCTCCACTTTATCCAATAGAAAATTGTGGTCACGCAATTTTCTATGAACAAAATGAAAAAATATACAATCTAATACAAAAAATGGTTGATGAAAAAATTTAAATCAAAAAAAATAATATTAAATTTTGTATAATTAGGCATTAAAAATATTAAATTTAAATAGAGGATTTTGATTTAAAAATAATTTAAAAAATTAAAAGAAAGGCAAAAATGATCACACTTCTAACGGCCATAATGGTGTTTCTTGCAGTTATTATTATCATTATTTCTTTTTTGATGGCTCCTGACTCAAACAGTTTTTCAGGTGCTTTAGTAGGATCTAGTGATTTAGATTTATTCAAAGTTTCAAAAGAACAAGGGTATAAAAAAGTTTTAAAAATTTTAATGTTTACAGCAGGAATTTTTCTTTTTGTGTTTGCTATAGTTATTAGATTATTTTATTAATTTAAATGTCAAAAAATTTTAATCAAGATGAAGTTATTAAATATATTTCTTCAAAATCAGAAAAACCTTCTAGTTTTATAGATATTGTAAAATTCTTGAAAATACTACCTCAAAATAACCGTGATTTTAGCTTATTTTTGAGTAATTTAGTTTCACAGGGTTTATTAATTAAAACAAAAGAAGGGGAATATATAGTTCCTAAAATCCTTGCATCTGTGGAAGGAATTTTGTCCGTTAACTTAAAAGGTTTTGGTTTTGTCAAAAGCAGTGAAGATAGTGAAAAAAACATTTTTATTCCAAAATCAGGAATTAATGGTGCATTTAATGGCGATTTAGTCAAAATTAATGTTATTGAAAACTTTAAAAATAATGAAGAATTTAACTACGGAATTGTTACAAAAATTTTACAAAGAAATACTAAATATCTTGTAGGAACAATTATTAAAAATGGTGCTTTTTTAGATTTTGAACCTATTAATGAAATTTATAAAGCAAGATATCATTTTGTAGAAAATACTAAAATTGAAGAAAATGATGTGGTGAAAGTTGAAATTCAAAAACATGAAAATAATATAATTTTTATTAAATTACTTAAAATTCTTGGAAAATACAATGAAGCTTTCATTGATATTCAGGCTGAAATTGAAATATCAAATTTACCTTATGAATTCAAAGCCGAAACTATCGCTGAAGCTTATAATATTCCTAAAACTATCGATAATGATCCCTCTATTCATTATAGAATTGATTTAAGAAAAAAAATTATTTACACAATTGATGGCGATGATACAAAAGATTTTGATGATGCTATTAGTGTAGAAAAATTGAAAAATGGTAATTATTTATTAGGTGTACATATTGCTGATGTTACTCATTACGTTAAAGAAGGTTCTGCTCTAGATCTGGAAGCTGCTGAACGTGGAACTTCAATTTATTTACCTAATACAGTTATTCCCATGTTACCTGAATCATTATCAAATGGAATTTGTTCTCTAAATCCTCAGGTGGATCGTTTTACATTAACAATGGAAAGTGAAATTAATTCTTCTGGTGAAAATGTAAATGTAAAAATTTATCCTTCTATTATTAATTCTTATCAAAGACTAACTTATAAAGATGTTAATAAATTTTTTCAAAAAGAATTGAATTTTGATGACAAATTATCACAATCATTAAACTTAGCTGATGAATTGGCTCAAATTTTAAGAAAATATAAAAGCAAAGAAGGTTATATTGATTTTGAAATTGAAGAATCTAAAATAATTTTAGATGAAAATGGTAAAACAATTGATATTAAACCTACTCAACGCGGTAAATCAGAAATTTTAATAGAAGATTTTATGGTTCGTGCTAATGAGATTATTTCTAAATTTATGACTGAAAAAGGTTATCCCTTTATTTACAGAATCCACGATGCACCAGAAATTGAAAAATTAGAACAACTTCAAGCAATTCTGAAAATGATTGATGTAGATATTACAATCCCTTTATCAAAAGATCCTAAAGATTTTGCAAATGCAATTGCTAAAGTAAAGAAAATTCGCTTTGATGAATTTATTAAAATTCTTTTATTAAGAACAATGCAAAAAGCTATTTATTCTCCGCAAAACATTGGGCATTTTGGATTGGCTTCAAAATTTTACTCACATTTTACTTCTCCGATTAGAAGATATCCCGATTTAATTGCACATAGAATGATTAGAAGATTTTTGTTTGAAAAACACGATGAAGAAATTGAACACTTTAAACAAATTCTACCTTCAATTGCAAAATTAAATAGTGAATCTGAACAAAGAGCAGTTGAATTAGAAAGAAAAGTTTCTGGAATAAAAAAAGCTGAATTTTATGAATCTAAAATTGGTCATACTTTAAACGGACAAATTATGTCAATTTCAAAATTCGGAATTTTTGTAGAATTTGCAGATAAGGTTGATGCTTTAATAAGTAAATTTAATATTTTTGCAAATTCTTATGTTCCTTCTAATGAAGGATTAAAGGTTCAAGTGGATGACCATATTTACAAAATGGGTGATGTAGTTGAAGTTATAATTATAGGAATAAATAAAGCACAAGCTAGAATTGATGCAATCTTTTCTAAAGATCTAAAACGATTTGAAAAACATCAGATAGAAGTTCAAAAAGAACGTGAATTGAGGAAAAATAATGTACAAAAAAATAGAATTGAAAGATCAAGCAGTTCAAAAAGCGATTAATAATGAATTATTACGTCAAGAAGAACATATTGAATTAATTGCATCAGAAAATTATGTTTCTGAAGATGTTTTAAAGGCAACTGGTAGTATTTTAACTAATAAATATGGTGAAGGTTATCCGGGGAAAAGATATTATGATGGTTGTGAAAATGTTGATATTATTGAAAATTTAGCAATTGATAGATTAAAAAAAATGTTCAATGTTAAATATGTTAACGTACAACCTTATTCAGGTTCTGTTGCTAATGCTGCAGCTTTTGCAACAGTTTTAAAACCAGGGGAACGAGTTTTAGGAATGTCTCTTTCTTCAGGGGGGCATTTAACTCATGGATATAAAATTAGTTTTTCTGGAACTTTTTATGAATCTCACTCATACGATGTAAATGAAAAAGGATTTATTGACTATGATCAAGTTTTAAAAATTGCCAAAGAAATAAAACCTAAATTAATTATTTGTGGCTACTCAGCTTATTCCCAAGAAGTAGATTTTAAAAAATTCCGCGAAATTGCTGATGAAGTTGGTGCTTATTTAATGGCCGATATTGCTCATATTGCAGGATTAATTGTTGGTGGACAACATCAATCACCTGTAGGTTATGCACACATTATCACTTCAACTACGCACAAAACATTACGCGGTGCTCGTGGTGCAATTATCATGACAGATGATGAAGAAATCGCTAAGAAAATGAATCGTTGAGTTTTCCCAGGTTATCAAGGTGGTCCACTATTTCATGCAATTGCAGGAAAAGCCGTTGCTTTTAATGAAGCTTTAAGTTCTCAATTCAAAGAATACACAAAACAAATTGTTTTAAATTCTAAAGCTTTTGCCAATGAATTTATCAAGTTAGGGTCACAAGTTATTTCTGGTGGAACTGTAAATCACTTGTTTATAATTAACGTAAAATTTAAATATGGACTAACCGGAAAAGCTGCAGCGGAAATTTTATCAAAAATCAATATCACATGTAATAAAAATACTATTCCCCATGATTCAGAATCACCAATGGTGACTTCAGGAATTCGTTTAGGGACTGCTGCTATGACTTCTAGAAATTTTAAAGAAGAACAATTTATTCAACTAGCAAAAATAATCGACAAAGCTTTATTAGGTTATCAAAATGAAAACTTAATTAAACAATTAAAATCGGAAGTTCTAGAATTAACTAAAAAATTTCCAATTCAAAGGAACTATATTTAGTTTATGTCAAAAACTATCATTATTATTAAAAATAATATCCGGATTTTTGTTTCAGATTTCACAGAAATTGCACAAAAAGCAATTAATATTCATTCTAAAAATTATTTACCATCTTTGATTTTGGCAAAAGCAATTGCCGTATTTGGTGTACTTTCATTTATGACTCAGAAAAAAAATGGAAAAACAATTGCCAGTATAACATCTGATGGACCAATCAAAAATATTATTGTAGAATCAAATAATCAGGGCAATATCCGTGCTTTAATCGGTAATGATAATATCGAAACAGAAAAAGATGATGAGATAAATGCTCAAATTCCTTTAATTCTAGGAATAGGACAAACAGGAAAACTAAAAGTTGTACATCTATATAATGGTCAACAATTTGGTAGTGAAGTAATTTTAGCTGGTGCAGATATAATTACAGATTTAGCTTATTATTTTGATTTATCTGAACAAATAAAAACCGCAATTCGTGATAGTGTACAATTTGAATCAAAAAATAAAATAAAAAGAGCTTATTCAGCTATTTTTCAACTTCTTCCAGGACACACTGATGAAGATATTTCCTACATTTATGATTTTATTAAAACTTATGATATTAATAAAATGAGTTTAGAAGAATATATTGAGGCAATTGATGGAAATGTTTTAGAAGAAAAACAAGCACAATGGAAATGTTCTTGTTCTAGAGAAAAAACATTAGAAGCTGCAAAACTTTTGCCAATGGAAGAAATCCATGAAATTATTGAAAAATATCATAATGTTTCTGTTGAATGTCATTTTTGTAAAAAAAGTTATAAATTTAATTTAGAAGATTTTAAATAATAGAATATTATTTCATATTCAATAATTTTGAACAATACTAATTTATTTTTATAATTGTTATTGAATTTTAAAAATATTTTTTGGATGGAAATTAAAATGACTAAAACAAAAACTTTTGCTTCTGTTGAATCTTTCACAGGAGGCGGATTCTCCTATAAAATTACAAGAGAACCAGGTGCATCTCAATATTTTAAAGGCTCAATAGTTACATATTCGAATGATATCAAAGAAAAAATGGGAATTAATACATCTCAAGGAGTAATAAATTCTCAAACAGCAAAAGAAATGGCGTTACAAGGTAAAAAATATTTTAATGTTGATTATTGTTTTAGCTTTACAGGAAATGCGGGTCCTACTGTTTTAGATAACGAGCCAGTTGGATTAGTTTATATCGCTATTAATGATCAAGTTTTTAAGAAACAATATAAAGGTAATAGAAAAGAAATTCAAACGAAAGCAATTAATTTTGCTTATAAAAAATTTTTAGAATTAAGTAATAAATAACTATTTTCAAAACTAAAAAAATTAATCATATTAGATTAACCTTTTTAGTTTTGAAAATTTATCTTTTATTTTTCTTTTGTCAGTATTTATATAAAACGAAAGATATAATACTAAACAAAATAAATCCAATTCCAGCACTTAAAATAGCTATTAATGTGTTGTTATTATTTTCTTTTTGTTCTTCTTTCACAATTTCTATTTGATCTAAAGTGTTAGGGGATTCTAAAACCTCAACTTTATCATTTTTAGGATTAAAATTTCTTAACGGTTTATTTTTTTCAATTTCTATAGGAACTACTTTTGGAATTTCTTTAAATTTAAAATTAAATTTTCTAGATTTTAAAATACTATTAAATTCATTATCTTTTCAAACATATTTATCATTAATTTTAATTATAAAAACTAGTTTACCATTTTCCTGTTTTACAGATATTTCATCTAAAATTTTATCTATAGAAGTTCCATCAATTTCTCAAATTAACATTTCTAATATTTCTTCTTCAGTAATATTGTTTAAAATATCATCTAATTTTTGAGACGTATAAATATTATTTGAATCAATAAAATTTTTAATTTTAACATTATTAATTTTGGGAGTTTCAGCTAATTTAACCTGATTAATTTTAATTTCCTTATAATTTTCTTCGCTATTTTCTTTTTTAATACTAATGCTTATATTTTTATCAAATGAATTTTTTCAAACAAAATTTTTAAATAAAATAGCTTCAATATTTAAAATAAAATCTGTTTTATTTTCTAAATAATTAATTTTTATTTTTTCAATTGGTTGGAGTGTTGCATCTTTAATATCTATTTTAAAATAAATGATTTGTTCTTCTAAACTGAGATCATTGAATCCTTTGATAAAAGATGTTAAATCTTTTGTATTTTTTTCGTTAATAATTTTTTCAAATTTTTGATCAATTTGAAAACTATCAACTGGATAAAGATTTCGTTCTACTTTTATATTTATAAAACTTATATTTTTATCCCATGAAAACTCAGGTTTTGTTTCAAAATTAATTGTTAAAATATTTTTTGTTATTTTAAAATTTATATCTCTAATTTTTTCTAAATCATCTTCATAATTAAACAAAAGTTTTTTACTATCTAAAGATAATTCATTTAACTCTTTAGCTATATCTTTTAAGTTTTTATTTTTTTCATTTTTACTATCTCATCCATATCATAAATATTCATCAAAGATTTCTTCATTTATTTCAGGTAATTGAATTTTTTCTTTAAATCTAAAGAAAAAATTCAAAGGTATTAATATTTCATTTTTATCTAAATTTACTATTCAACTTGGGTGAAATATAATGTTTTTAAACAATAAATTGTAATCGATTGTTTGCGATATTACAGGTTGGTTATGAAGAATTGACTGATTAATTTCTTTTGGATATTTTATTCTAAAATATTGATCTGATTGCTCTTCAACAAAATGATCTATTTGAGGATATAACAATTCCTTATTAAATTCTATAAAACCAAAAATGTCTTTGTCTTTAGAATCTTTTAAAGTACTTATAAGTTCAGGAATTTGAGAATCATCATATAGTTTTGTATCATTTTTTTCTCAATTTAAAAGATTATTAAATGAAGGTTCAATTAATTTAGGTTGTAATTTTAATGTATTAATTTTCATTAAATAATATTGCAAAATAACTTTTCCTGTTTCATCATATTCGTCTTCTAAATGTTTGAATAATTTTGATTGCTCAAGATTGTTTTTATTAAAATATGGTGGTAATTCTATTACCACATGAAATTGTCCTTCTACATTATTAGGTAATAATCTAGATAATTCTATTTTATTTTTTAAAATTCATTTTTTTAATTTTTCTTCTAAACTATTTTTTGGAACTGCTTTCAATTTCAAATTTAATGGATCAGCATTTTCACTAAATTCCACAAAAATTTTTTTATAAATTTCTTTGTCTATTATTGTTCCAAAATCATTGGAAGTGGAAGAAAAATTAAGTTTTGAATCAAATAAATTTTTTAAAAGATTGATTATTTTACCTTTTCAGATTTTTTTATTGGAAACAGAATAATCTACATATTGATGAGCTAATTTTTGCTCTTCTATTTTTTCTATAGAAGCTGGCAATGTTATTATATTTTCTTTATTTAAATTATTTTTTTGTGATAATTTTTCAATATTTATCTTTAATAGACTATTAGAGTTTTCGAATGAAGTATTTCAATATAAAATATCATTTTTCATTAAAAAATTGTTTGTTTTTCCCTGATTTTTACTTGAATTTTCATACAATTTATTAATTGATAATTTAATATTCATACTATCATTTGTCATTTCAGCAGAACTATATTTATTTCCTAAAATTTTATTTTTATTATCTATAGAAAAATTTCTTAAAATAATTTGACTATTAAAATCTATAAAACTACTGTTTTTTTGTGGATTATTAATTTTGGAACTTACATACATAAATTTTTTAGTATTTCCATCATATAGTTTTACTTTTTCAAATATTCCAGAATTACCATTTTTGATAACTTCTACATAAATATCTTGAGATAAAACTACAGGTGTAATAAAATTAAAATATAAATTGTAAATATTTTGCTTAGAAAAATCATTATGATTTGAGCCATCTATAAATTTCATTTCATTAAATTTTAAATCATAGTAAGGACTATTACTATTTCAAGTTAAAACACTTTCTAGAATGTTAAATTTGAATCCTGATTCATTCATAAGTTTAACTCATGGACTTTCCTTATTTTCCGGAATATTTATGTTTGGGACAGTAATGTTTTTATCTGATAGATTTATTTCTACTTTTTCATTATTAGATATTTTAGAAAAAATATTATTATTAATGGAATTATAATTATTTTTAAAAGCATTAAATAAAGCTAAAATGTTTTCCATTTCTTCAATTTCATATTTTCCTTTTAAGCCATTTAAAAGAAATTTATTAAAAAATGAAACATAATTTTGATATGAATTGTTAAATATATTCAGTAGTTTAAAAGTTTTTTTGAATATATTTTCACTAATCAAATTATCTTGCATTGTTTTATAGTATTTAACTAAAAAAGCTTGATTAAAGAAAGATTTTATAAGTTCATTATTTACTGCTAACTTCAAATTAGCTTTTTGTGTTAAATTATCAAAGTTGGTTTCTAATTTGAAGAAATTATTTAAATTAATTTTGTTTATTTTACTAAATTTTATTTTAGTATTTTTTAAATTGTTATTAGGTTTTAATTCGTTAAAAAATTTATTTTCATTATTAATAGAGAATTGTAAGTTACTACTTTCATAATTACCGCTAAATTGTTCTAAATCCGGATATAAACCTTTAATATCATATGTGTTTCCATGATATTTAAAATCGGGAAATTTTTTCATAATATTAAGTTTATCTGCAAAAATTTTATTATTACTATATAAATATTTATAACCCGTTTCTTTCAATCTTTTTTTAGTTAATTCTAATGCTTCTTCTGTATATTCTCCATGAAAATCTTTTTTTAATTGTTCTCTTCACTTATTAAATTCATCAGAGTTGAATAATGATTTTAATTCATTTATTGTTAAATTAGTTTTGGTTTTTTTCTCTCGTATATAATCAGCAAGCATTAAAGCGTTAATTATATCATTAACGCTTTCTACATTACTATCACTATAAATGTGCAATGAAGATTCTCTTAAAGGAAGTCATGTATCTTTTTTAATTTTATTACTAGGTTCAGTTGAGTATCTAAATTCTGTAAAAAATGATCAAAGTGATTGGATTGGATAACCCAACTTAATTAGAATATCAATATTTTGTGATTGTCTAGAATTAATATTTTGAAACTGTTTACCTAATTTTTGAGTGTTATGAATAAATTGATCTAAATTTTTAGTTGTATTTTCATATTTGATGGTTAAATAATTATTATCTATATCTAATTGACCAAACTTTTTATTTTTTTTATCATTTGATACATTATTTATAAAATTACTTTTGTAATTAGGATAATGATAATCAACAAAGCCAAAATCTACATTATTATTTTTTGGTTTTCATCAAGATGATCAAGAATAATCAGAATGTTTTTTCTTGTAATAAAATTGTGCCGTTTTAGTAATTATTTTATTGTAATCAGATAAATTTAGTTTAATTGAATTATCTTCAACTGTTTTTTGAATTTCCACATCCAAATTGGGATTTTCTAAGTTGAAATTAAAATTTAAATTTTCTGGTTTATGATAATATTTTTTAACTAAAGTATTAAATTCGTTTTGAACTTTTGTTTGATTTTCACGATCTTGCTTTACATGTGATAAAGGAAAATCTTTATCTTTTAATGATTGAAAATTACCTAAAGCTGCATATACTGGAAAAATATATGCTCCTCCTGGTCATTTATATTTTGCTGACTTATCTTCATTTACATTTAATTCATTTTTTATATTTAATTTCAAAGATGGATCTAACATTTAATCTAATTCTGTTGTAGCTAGATTTTTTTTATTAGCTTCTAAAATGTTAAATATTTTATTTAAAAAATTATCTTCTGTAAAAGCAGTATTAAAACTTGTTTTGTGAACCGCAACTAATGGTTGTGTCGGATAATTGAGATGTAATGAAATACTTAATGGTATGGATAAAAGTGCAAAGGGAATCGTATATAATATATTTTTTTTAATATTCAATTTATTATTCTGATAATTTTGCTAAAACTAATTCAAAGATTTCTTTATAAACTTCTAAATTATTTTCTAGAAATAATTTTAAATTATTTTTTCCTTGAGCTATATTTTCGCCTTTATATGAAAATCAGGTGCCCTTTCTTTTAATTATGTCCATTTCTTCAGCAAATTTCCCTACTTCTGCATGTTTTGAAATACCCTGAGAAAAAACAATTTCAATCATTGCACTTTTAAAAGGTGCAGAAAGTTTATTTTTTACAACTTTTATTTTTACTAAATTACCACTAATATCATCACCAGTTCCAATTGAAGCTTGCTTTCTAACATCTAAACGAATTGAAGAATAAAATTTTAGCGCTCTTCCACCTGAAGTAACTTCAGGATTTCCAAAAATTACTCCGACTTTTTCTCTAACTTGATTTATGAAAATAATAGTTGTACGATTTTTATTTAATGAACCTGTTAGTTTTCTTAAAGCTTTTGACATTAAACGAGCTTGTGCACCTATAGATTGGTCACGCATTTCACCATTTAATTCTGATTCAGGTACTAATGCAGCAACAGAATCAACTACTATTAAATCAATTACTCCTGTTTTTGTTAAAGTGTCAACTATTTCCATTGCTTGCTCACCTGAATCGGGTTGTGACAAAATTAAATTATCGATATCAACACCTAAATTTTTTGCATATCTAGGGTCTACAGAGTGTTCAGCATCAATAAATGCAGCTATTCCACCACTTTTTTGAATTTCTGCAATTGCATGTAAAGCTAATGTAGTTTTTCCAGAAGATTCAGGTCCATATATTTCAATGATTCTTCCTCTGGGGTAGCCGTTAATTCCTAAAGCTTTATCCAAAGATAAAGATCCAGAACTAAAAACATCCACATCAACCTCGGACTTTTCACCCAATAACATAATTGCTTCTTTACCAAATTTCTTTTCAATTTGATTTAAAGCTTCTTTTAAAGTTTCTTTTTCCATATTTACCTCCACTGTATAAATGTAAAAATAACCCTTTAAAAGAAAATATTTTTTAAATTTTATTATAAAAAATATAATAATTATTAAAGTAGGGCAATTATATTAAATAATTTATTTTATGTAAAAAAAATACCCGCATAATTGCAGGTATAATAAGTAATTTATCAAACAAAATAGGAATTTATAATAACTAACTTATATTTAAATGTTTAGAACGAATTTTGATTCGAATACTTTTAAGAGCTTTATTAATAAAGAAAACACTTGTGTCTAAATTTTTTGATATTTGCACAATGGATAGGTTTTCATAAACTAAATACTCAATAATGCGTTTTTCAAATTGTGTGAATTTAACAGAATCTAAAAAAATTGATTCTTCATCATCAAAAAAATTAACTTCTAGATAATTATCATACAAAATACTTGCATGATTTAGGACTAAATGTTTTCTTGACAATCATTTTCTACAATAATTACGCATATGGTTGACTATTTTTGTCATTAAATAAATTTCAAAATTATCATGTTTTTCGGGATCAAATTTCATGTAAAATTTAATTAATTCAAAACTTGTTTCTGCATACAAATCTTCTCATGTTATAGGTAAGCTAAAATATTTACGAATTACCATTTTAGATAAATTAACTAAAAGTACATGATATTTTACAAGTAAAACTCTTGCAATTTTGTTAATTTCAGCTTGCGACATTTTAAATTCAACAAAGCTAAACTCTTTTTTATCATCCATATATTCACACCATCTCAATCTATATTTTAAATAGAATTATTCCTGCAGCTACAGAAACATTGAGTGATTGTACTGTTCCTTTTAAAGGTATATACACATCTTGATCTGACATTTTTAGAATAGATTTAGAAACACCATTTTTTTCTGAGCCAAGAACTAGTGCTAAAGGATAATTAAAATTAATTTTATTTATATCTGAAGCTTTGGCAGATAAATTTGTTACATATATTCAAAAATTTCATTTTTTTAATTTTTCAATTGAAGCTACAAGTGAATTTACCTTAATAAATTTTAAATTAATAAAACCACCAGATGACACTTTTAAAACAGTATCGTTAATAGTAACCGATCTCTCTTTGGGAAATATAATATATGTTAAGCCACTTGCATTTGCTGTTCTTAAAATAGCACCAAAATTATGCGGATCAGTTATGTGATCCAATATTAAAATTTTTTGAGGTAATTCTTTTTTAATAATATTTAAATCGTAATATTTAATATCATCAATTTCAGCAATAAAACCTTGGTGATTTTCAGAAGTCATTAAATCAAGCTGTTCTTTTGGCAAAATTAATAATTTAATTGTGTGTGGCAAAGAAAAGCTAGGTTGCTTTATTAAATAAAGGGTTTTAATGGGATATTTATTTTTAATTGCATCTAGCACTGAATTTTTACCACATATTAATCTTATCATTTAAACCCCTTCAAAATAATTAAGTTAGAAAATTATTAAATTTTTTTTAAGAATTTCTCGAAATTGGTCAGCTTTTAAAAAATTTTTTAAATTTCTACTTTTTTTTCAATTTTTATAAATTTCGTGTATATGTAATGGAATTTCTGAATTCATAAATAAAAAACCAAGTTTTTTTCACAAAGTAAAAATTTTAATTTTTGCTTTATCATTTTTTAACGCTTCATTAAACAGTGACATTATTTTTAAATTAGCTTGAGCAAATTTAACATTTGCAACTAGCTCCATTATTTCCAAAATTTCTTTATCTTCAATCATTTGAAATTTTCATTTAGGATTTTCTGCTTGAAAATTATTATGCAATGTTTTAAAACGATTTAGTAATTTTAAATTATTAGAAATTAGTTCATCATTTAAATTTATAACTGAATTAAATGATGAATTTAAAATAATTAAACGAAATAAATCAGCTGGATATTGTTTTAAAAAATCTTTAGCTAATAAAAAATTATTTAAAGATTTAGACATTTTTTGTTCATTAATATTAATTAAACCTGTTCACATTCACTTTTTAGTGATACTTTTATTATAAATTGCTAAATGTTGTGCATTTTCATTTTCATGATGGGGAAATTTTAAATCAATTCCTCCACCATGAATATCAACTCCTTTAGCACCAAAGTGTTTATCAATTAATGCAGCACATTCTGTATGTCATCCAGGACGGCCCTTACCAAAAGAAGAATCAAATTTTATTCCTTTAGAAGTTTTTTTTCACAACACAAAATCTTGTGATTGTTTTTTATTTATATTTATTGTCTCTTGAGAAATTAACATATCCAGTTTCTGATTTGAAACTTCTCCATATTTTTTTAAATTAGCGATGTTAAATAAAATGTCTTCATTACTCTTGTAAGTAAAGTTATTTGCTTGAACTTTCTGGATATAGGAATCAATTACTTCTAAATTATCTGTTACTTTTTCTAAATGAGTAGGAGTTTGAATATTAAATTCTTTTAATAAATTTATATATTCTAAAAAATACTTTTCAGATATATTTTTTTCACTTTGATTTTCATGAATTGCTTTTTCTATAATTTTGTCATCAATATCTGTAATATTATGAACAAAATTAATTATGACTCCTAAAGCACTATGTGCTCTAAGCAAAATATCAAAAAAAACTATCGGTCGCATGTTGCCGATATGGGGTGAATTATAAACTGTTGGACCACATAGGTAAGTGTTTAATCTTTTCATTTTATTTGTTATAATTTTAGCAAATAAAATGAAAAGATTAAGGAGTATTTAAAATAATGAAAAAATTATTAGTTCTAGTTTTAGAAGATTTCCAAGATATTGAATTAACAACAGTATTGTCTACATTAGACATGTCAAAAACTTTTTCTGCTATTGATTTTTATAATCCTAATGGTTTAAAAGAAGTATCAGGGCAACACAAAGTTACTTGAGTAAAAATCAATGTAGAGGAACCTAATTTAGATGAATATGAAGGAATTTTTATTCCTGGTGGAAAAGCTGCAATACATCTAAGAGATGATAAAAAAGCTTTGGAATTAGTTAAAAAATTCCAAGACAGAAACCAAAAAATATACAGTATTTGTGACGCACCAAATGCATTACATGAAAAAGGCATTATTACAGATGAAGCTTATGTTGGTTACCCAATTAGTAACCATATTAAAGGTGAAAACTTTAAAGATACAAATAGTGTAAAACATGAAAATTTATTCACTTCACGTTGTCCATTTACTAGTTTTGATTTAGCATTTGACATCATCGAACATTACCAAGGTAAAGCACAAAAAGAACTAATTGAAAAAATAGTAAAAGGGATTGCAAATTAATCCCTTTTTTCTTTTTAAACAAAAAGAAAAAATCTCTTGTTTTTAAGAGATTTTTTTAATAAATAAAAATTATTTAAAAGTAAAAGTATTATCTGTCGTTTAAAGCTAAATAACCTTCTACTTTTCTGTTTTTATAGAAACCACAGAATTTACATACACGGTGTTGCAAAATTAATTGTGAGCAATTTTTACAAGCAACTAAATTTTGTACAGGCAGAGCGTCATGTGTTCTTCTTTTATTTCTACGTTGTTTAGAAGTTTTACGCTTAGGAACAATCGCCATTTTATCTCCCTTCTAATTAATTGAACTTTAATCAAACCTATAAATATTTTTATGTTTTATATCAGATATAACAAAGTATTGTTAATTATATCAATTTTTTCAAATTTTGCTACAAAAAAAAATCTTTAATTTTTTTGGTTTTTTTAAAGATTAAATAACAAAGTTTTTTGTTTATTTTTTTAAAGTAATTAATCGAGGATTTTGAGAATATTCACGACCTACTTTTGCTAATTTGCTACCATTAATCATTGTTGCATCTGCAGAAAAAGTATTATGAATTTGTAAAATAAATTCACCCACACCATAAGCATCAACTGGTGTATTTTCAGCTTCAAAGTAAGCAATTTTTTCGGGATTAAATCCTGAAGAAACAATAATTTTGACATGACTTCCACCATTTTCATCTAAAACTTGTCTTAATCTTTTTACCTGGTTTGGAGTCACACCATACTCATTTTCATTGGATGTAAACATTTTGTCTTTAATAGCTTGTGAAGTGTCAATTCTCACACCTTTTAATTCCTTGCCAAAATGTTTTAAAACTTTTAATGAATCAGAAATTACATCATTGTGAAAGTCAACTAATGCTACTAAATTTTGATCTTCAGGAAATAATTCTTTGTAATATTGCATTACTTTTACTAAATCACCTTCAAAATTTTGAATTAAAGCATGTGGGATCGAACCGAAAACTACCGCTTCATTACCCCGTGCTCCAGCATTAGTAGAATGAGCTTTAATACCTGCTAATTCTACAGCTTGACCATCTCTTTCCTGATTAGAATAATGATCTGAACGATCACCCATAAAAATGATTTCTTTAGTTTTTGCTGCTTGTAAACAGCGATAGGCATTTGTGGCAATTGAAGTACTTCTTGCTAAAACACCATCAATAATTCCTTCATAAACACCAAATTCCTGGTAAGGTCCTGTTAATTCTAGGACAACTTCTTTAGCGTCGATTTTGCTTCCTTCGGGTAAATATTTAATTTCATATTTAGAAATATCAGTTTCTTTTTTTAATATTTCTAAAACTTCATTCATTCCTCCTAAAATAGAATCATTGTGCCTTTGAAAAAATTGTAAAGTTACAACATTATTAGGATTATGTTGTTTAATAATTTCTTCTGCTTTAAAAAAATAATTAGCTGCATAGTATCGCATATTTTTCATAGATATCCTTTAAAAAAACACATATGAAAATGTGTTTTTTATTATTTTAATTATCGCTGTGACCTTGTTTAATATAACGCATAATTGTGTGTTTGATTGTTTCACTATTTCTATGACGATTCATATTACTTTTGTCACTTCCATCATAATAATAAATCATTCATAGTAAATCATTTTTACCATAATCATCATATGTAGGGAATACGTAACGTCATCTTCATCAATTATATTTTCCCCGATTACCGAAAATGTGGTCAGCTAAAGTAGTGCTTGTTGAGCTTTTTAAATATTCAAATAATTGGCCTTCAACAGTTGTATTAGTTATATTTCAGAAAATTAATTTATCTGAACTTTCACGAATGTATGTTTCTCATGCATATCATAAAGCTGAAGCAGCAATTCGATAAATCGCTTTATAATAAACATTATTTTTATCAAATTCATTTTTTTTATTTGATTTTGTTTTATTATATTCCTCAAATAATTTTTTGTAAATGTGTTTTAAAGATCCAGTTAAATCAACTCCGCCACCATTACCAGATCCGCCACTAGTTAATTTACCACTTAATGCATCTTTTAAAGCACTAAGTCATGTTAATTTAGTTCGTTTATTTTTATCAGGATCTTTATTAATATTATTTAATCCAAAAAATAGCGGATGATCTGTAGCAGTAGCTTGATCTATATTAGCTGGTAAAGGAGAATATTCAAATACATAATTAATTAAGTTAGCAAATCCTTTAACAGGAATTTTATTATTATCAATTAGTTTTCCTAAACCGATTACACCATCCATATTAGTTAAATCCAATGCTTCTAATGCTTTAACTAATCTATTTATACCGTCTTCAGTTGTAAATGTTTTTAATTTTAATTCTCTAAATAATTTAAAGAATTCCTTTTTAATCTTATCTCATTGTGGAATTTCTTTTAGAGATTTTTTTGCTCCTGTAAGAAGTTCATGAATTGTTGAACGGTAATCATTTGTTTTATTATTTGGAATTTTTAATTTCAGTTTAGCTATTAAAATTTCTGCTACTAAATTAGATGTTGGTTTTAATTCTAAAATTCCTTGAAAGACTGAATCTATATTATTTTCAATTGCTTTAATTTCATTTTCACTGAAAAATGTATCAATAAATTCAGTGGCATCTTTTGCTTTTGCATAATCATTATTTCTTTGGAAAATATCTTTTACAAATTTATTAATTGTATCTTTGATAAAAGTATTTTTAAATGAATAATCTAACAATGCATCAACAAATTCCCCGGTAACTTGTTCATTTGTTTCTAATGATGTTGTCATTTTAGCTACTAAAAATTCTTTAGCTTTAGCTTTCACAAATGAATTAATATTTGTATTACCTAGAAGTTGATCAACTAAATTTTTAAATATAGATTCTAATTTAGTTTTATTTTTTATAACTTTTTCAGCTTCTCCGGTAGCTTGATCGATGTATTTTGATTTTAAAATTTTTGAAATAATTTCAAATGCTCTGTTTTGATTTGCAGTAGTTTTATCTGTTGATTTGGCTGGAGATGTAGGAGTTGTTGCAATTGCTGCAGCTGCTAAACCAAAAAATTCTTCTAGTTTTGTATTTGGTAGTTTTAAAATAAAACTATTGATAAATGCATTGATTTGTCCAGCACTTAATTCATCTCATTCGATAATTTCTAATAAAGAAATTAATATTTCTTCATCAAATTTTAATAAATCTCTTAGTTTTTGTTCAAGTTCTTCTTTATTTGAAGTTCCTTCGATGATTGTTTCTAGATTTTCTTCTAAGAATTTTTGAACTTTATCAATTAATTCTTTATAGAAGCTAGTTGAACTAAATTTACTTAAAATTGTTGAAACAACCTGTTTATTTGTGCTGATTTCACTTTCTGTTAAATTTTGGGAAATATCTAGATAAATTTTTAAAGTTTTTTCTAATAAGATATAAAGTTTGTCAGAAATTCCTGAAGATTTTAAGAAGTTATCAACTATTTTTTGTAGTGAATCAAATAAATCATCTTTATTTGCATTATAAAATTTAACTAAAAATTTAGACCATGAACTAATTTCATCAGTTGAATATTGTTTTCTTTCTTTAACTAAATTTTCAATTGCTTTTTTAACAACACTTGAAATTTCTGAATCATTTAAAAGTGTTGAAGCTGCTTCACTTACAAAGTCTTTATATTCATCTTTTAGTGATTCAAATTTTGGATAAGCTTTGAATGCTCCATCTAATAATTTTGGTGAAGCATCAGTTAAGTTTTTAACAATATTTTGATATAAAGAATTTGAAGAATCAAATAATTTATCAGTCAATGCTTTGGCAATATCAATTAATTTTGTTTCTGCTTCACTGCTTAATTCTTCTTTAAATAAGGCTTGAACAATTTTTAAACTATCTGCTAATTTATTAGAATTTTTGCCTGTTTTTTCTGCAGCAGCCACTACTTGTGGTTTAATCAGTGAAACTAAATCAATTTCACCTAAAATAGCATTAAGTAAGTTTGTTCATAATTCTTTGTCAATGGCTTCTATTTCTAGAAGTTTCATTAATTTTCCATAAGACTGATAATTTGTATAATCAAATACTTCTTTAATTTTGTTTAACAGAATGTCTTTGTCACCATCAATTAAAGCTGCGACAAAACTTTCTTCTTTTAATGAATCTAATAATTTGTTTAGAAGTTCATTATATAGTGAAAAGGAATTAATATTTCCAATAAATTTATCAATAAATTTATTAACTGCTTCTTTATTTTCTGTATTTACATCTTCATATTTTTTTGAAGGACTTAATTGTTTAAAAATAATTTTTGAAATTTGTTCTTTTACTTTTGTTGAAGTTATAAAGAATTCAATAAATTTCTTAATTTCAGCATTTAAAGTTTCTGATTCATTTTGGAAAATTGTCGCAATTAACCCTGCTACAGATGTGAATTTTTCAACTTTTTGGTTTCTACCTAAAATTGCTTTAATTCCTGTATCTATAATTTTGTAAATTGAATCATTATCAATTAATGATTGATATAAATCTTCAATAAGTGTTTTTGTATCTTGTTCAGTAAATAGTAATGCTTTTTGTAAATCTGAACCTAATAATTTTTCAATTTGTTGCGTAATTATTGATTTAATGTTAGCTTGAGGTAATGCTTTTTGTAAAATTTGTTTTACAATTTCACGTGCTTTTACAACATTAGCATCAACTATTGCTTGACGTTGTGGTTGATCATGTGCATTAAAAGTTTTTGAAGATACAAAATGATTTAGAATAAATAAAAATTGTTGTTCAATATTTGCTTGAGAATTGCTAGTTTTTACTTCATCACTTGTCTTATCTGTTTCAGCATTTTCTGTACCAATTAGTGCTTCAATTTTTTCTATTGAAATAAATTCTGATAAAAATCCAAATGCTTTGGCAAAATCTTCTGGAGCTAAAGCTTTGATTTCAATTGTTTCAATGATAACTTTTAGAATTGTTTCAACATTAATACTGAAATCTTGGAATTTTTCTGCAAATGATTCAACTTTTTTTCAATCTCCAGCTAAAATACTTTCAATATTTTTGTCTAAGTAAGTTAATAAAGTTTCTAAAGCATCTTTAAAGTAAGTTAGTGAAGGTATATTTGGTAAAAATTTAACAATGAAGTTTTTAAAGTCATTTTTCTTTGATTCACTAGCGTTTAATGCTTCTGGTAATAATATTTTGTCAATAGCAAAACCAAATACAATTTCAGATATTACTTTATTTGATTGATCATTTTTTAAAAATTCACCAATAATATTTCCAATAGCAGTTTTTAAATTTTCAATATTATTATTTACTAAAATTTTAATAAATTGTGAGATGTCTTTGACGGTTTTATATTGTTCTTTATTTTTAATAATATCTCTTAAAAATGAAGATAATAATTGATTTAAATTATCTGATTTAAATGCTGTAAATAAAAATTCAGAAATAATGGTTTTGATATTTTTACTATTTTCAGCAATTACTGGAGAAGAAATATTTTGTTCTAAATAAATTAATGCATTAGATGAAAACTGTTCTGCAACTAATTTTAAAATAGGGTCAAAAGAATCACCTTTAGTAAAGAAGTCTAAAATAGAATTAAAAATTAGTTGAAGTTTATTATGGTCGCTTGTAGTTAATTTATCATTTAGTAAAACATCATTTAATAAAGTAATAAAATTTAATCCTGAATTAGCATTTCCTATTTCTGAAAATGTTGAAATTAAAGAAGTTAGATCTATTTTAGATAAAACAATTTTGATTAAATCTGAAATTTCTCTGTTAGAAAAATCTTTATCAAGAATAATTTCTAAGAAATCTTGAAAGTTTTCTTTTTTATTAATATCAATAAAATTTAGTAAATTAAAACTGGCATTAGTTTCATTTTGGAAGTTATTTAAAATTATTCGATTTGTATCTTGATCTATAAATTTATCAATAATTTGATTTTTAATGTTTTTGTAAATTGAAAGATTTGGTAGTTTTACTAATATTTTACTAATAAAACTACTAATTTTTTCACGACTGTAAAGATCATGGTTGGTTATTTTTAATTTATTAAAAATAAGTAATTCTAAAGCTTTCTGTAAGGCATTAACATTAGTTTGTGATTTTAAAAATTCATTTAAAATTTCATCCACACTTGCAGAAATAGTAGATTTATTTAAACTAACAAACTCACTCAACATTTTTTCTAATGAAGGTTGACTTGTGTAGTGTTCTTTTCTAATAAATAAGTCTTCTACTAAATTAGAAATAAATGCTTTTAGGGCAACATTTTCTTTTAAACTACTTGTAATAGTATCAAAACTTTGAGTTAAGATTTGATGCTCTGCAATATTAAAGGAACTACTTGTTAAAGGTAAAAATTGCGAAATAATTAATTTGTCATTAATAAATTCTCGCACAATATCTTTAATAAATTGTTTGGCTTCAGTTGGATTTGTAGAAAATAATTCTGAATTTAAAATTTCTTTTACTAAAATGAAAACATTTTCATTGTTAAAAATATTTTTTCTCACAACACTTGCAAGAGTATGTGAACTAATTTCATTTTGATTTAAGTTATCTAAATCTTTTTCAATTCCTTTAAATACTTTATCAATATATAAAGAACTAGCAAATGAACGAGCAATTTTAAAGAAATTGCTTACACCATCTGCATCTTTTTTTTGTAGGAAATTATATATTTTGCTATCTTTATCAAAATTTCATGATTCTAAGATAGACATCATTGGTTTTATTAATGAGTTTATATTATTTTTATTAGCTTCAATAAAGTTAATCATAATTTTTGAAACACTAGAATTTTTAATTGATTCTAAAATTTCTGGTTTACTTTCTAGATCTGAATCTTCTCAAAGCTTTAAAGCATTTGAACTACCAATAACTTTTTGAACTAATTCTTTATTATTTACACCATTAAACTCAATTTGATGTTGAAAAGAATCTTTGTCTTTAACAAAGTAATTATAATCTCAATTTTTTACTAAGGCATTAGCTGCTAAAAAATTATGCTCTGTAGCATATTTTCCACCTAAAGATATTTTTAACAAAATATCTTGAGCCATTTTTTTATACCCTTTAGCAGTTGGGTGGATATCTAAAAACATTTTAGATAACTTGCTTGAATCTTTTTCTCAATCATTTTCATCATATGTACTAATATAATTAGCATCATTATCTTGAGCTACTTTTTTGATTGTTTCATTTAAAGTTTTTAAAATAAAATTAGAAAAAGTTTGTCCTTCAACTTTAGCGAAATTTGCATCAATTATTTTCGCTAATCTTAGAAGTGGTTTTGGATAACCAATAAAATTAATATTTCCATTTGGATTTAATTTTTTTGCTAATTTTGCTAATTTATCTAAATTAATTTTTAATTCAGCAATTAAAGAATTAAATTTAGCAACAACTTCTTGTAGCTTTTCTGCTTTCAGTTTTTTGGATGAATTTTTATCAGTTGCTAAAAGATAAATTTCATGTCATGGTAATTGCATGATGATATCATTAGCACCCAAAGAAATTGTTAATAAATTAGCTTCTTTAAATTTATTTTGGAAATTTAAAAGATCATCTTTATTTTTAATACCAAATTCTTTGAATTGTTCAACAACTCTACCTTTATATATATTATTTTGATTTTTATCTAAATTTAATAGTAAATCAAAATATTGTCTTTCATTTGTCACATCATAATCAGAATTGGGTTCACCTAATAAATATAGCCAATCAACTACTCTAGTACCTGATAAGGCAAAGTTTTCAAAAGTTCCCAGTTTACCTGGTTGTACTTGCTGGATCATTTCAGCAAGAAAAGCAGGATATGATAATCCTGAAATATTGCCATCTTTATCAACTTGGCCAGGAGCTTCTGAACCTAATTCGGTATTAAAACCCGCGGCAATAGAATCACCAAGAGCAATGTAATTTACTTTATCAGTAATCAAATGTTCATTTTTCAAAACAAAAGATGTGCTTTCTGAAGTGTTTATTGACTGTAATTTTTCATTTTTATCTGAGTTTTTACTTGCTGATAGAGCGAAGTAAGTAGAAAGTGAAATCACTGATACTCCCAATGCTCCCAAGCCCATAAACATTTTCTTCATTGAATTTTTTGTTTTCATAATTTACCTTTCTGAAACTAATAAATTCTTTTAAAAATTAAATCTAATTTTACCATTTTTTAAAATAAAAGAAAAATTTTAAAAACGGGCTATAAATCAGCATTTTTTGAAGTTTTTGATTTTTAATACGATTTTAAAAATAATTATATTGATTTAAAATTTTCATTTTTTACCTTAAATTAAATACTATTTATAATAAGTTATATCTAGAAATTTTAATATTTATTTTCGCAACCACTTTGAATATTTTTAATCTTTTATTGGAAGTATGCGGATATTTTTAGCTTTTTTTGCAGCATTTTATAAAAAAAAAAAAAAAGTTTTATAATTTATGAAACTTAAAGGATTTATTAATGAAAATGAATATTAAACAAAAAATTAATAAAAAAAAGTACTTGTGTGGACTAGTTTTAGTTGTTAGTCCTATTATATTAAGTGCTTGTGCAAGAACAGATACTTCAGTATATAATCCAGCTACTATTCCAGCAGAGGAAACTTCAAAAGAAGTGTCAAAATCTCAAGCAGAAAATCAGCTTCAACCTGATAAATCTAAAGAATCTAATAATTCTGAATCTAACACTGCAAATACCGAAAATAATCAAAATTTACCAAATTCTCAAGATAACTCAAATTCTGGTAATCCCCATTCAGGCGCTACATATAATCCAAATTCTAATAATTTTGATAACAAAGAAGAAAAAAATGGAAGCATTTCTGGTAACTCAGGTGGTTCTAATGAGGATTATGACTTTGTAGACAATTCTCGACCTGGTAGTTCTGATGAAAATACTGATTTTATAGATAGACCACAATCAGATAGTTCTGATGTTAATATTGTTCCTGATGATAATACCCAAAATGATAATAAACAGCCAAGTGGTTCAGGAAATGTTCAGCAACCAAGTAGTTCTGGAGCTGCTCAACAACCCAATAGTTCAGGAACAACTCAACAACCGAATAATTCTAATCCTCCTAAACAGCCAAGTGGTTCTGGAACAAATCATCAAGCAACTTTCACAAAACATAACAGTAATTTAGATGATAGTCCTGAAAATCTAAATTATTTATTAAATCAAATTAGTGCAGTTTACAATAATGGAACAAGTACCAAAGTATTACCATCAAAGATCAAAGAAAATCAAAAAGATGAAATTAAAAACTTCAGAATTAATCTGCCTAAACAAAGTTGAAGTGTTCAAAAATTAGAAATTTCAAGTACTGATGATTACAATGGTACTTTAACTCTAAAAATTGACATTAAAGGTTCAAATACGACATTACCATCTAAATTTATTACACTTAGTGGATTTGATAGTTACATTTTAGCATTAGCTCGTATTAAAACTACTTATGAATTAAATTTAGCAGGAAAAATCACACCGTTATCACAAACAAGAATCTCAAGTAGTGATTGAGGAGATATTTTAGAAAGAAGAATTTTAAGTTTCGTTAAATTTAATTTTGATGATCCATATAATTTAAAACCAAGGATTGAATTCACAAAAATTAATTCAATTAATACTAGTGAAAATAAATTAAATCTTAGTTTTAAATTAAAATATAAAGATAATAAAACATTTAATAGAACTTTAGAAATCAAAGGATTTGGAGACTCTGCTAATTCAAGTTCAGACTTTGATTTAAATAAATTAGCTAAAGGTGTTGTAATCACACGTGATTCACGTTACAATACTTATTTACCAAGTAATATTAATAGTAAAGATGAATTGAAAGAAAGTAGAATTTCAACTATATTAGAAGATAATAGTTCTTTTGAAATTCAAAATTCAAATGGACAAAATATTTCGAGCCATTTTGAGATACAATGGGAAACCAATCCTTTTTCTGAACTTAATGATGAAGAAGGTACAATCAAAGCTAGTTTTAAATTAAAAGATAAAAAGTCTGGAAAAACTTCTGACTTAACTTCTGTAGTTATCCGTGGTTTCTATTCTTATAAAACATTTTTAGCATCATATAAACCTTTTAAACCTAAACACACTTTTAATGGAGATAAAAATAAACTTCCTTCAGAAATGAATTTTCAAAATATTAAAAGTATGGTTAAATTTGAATATGGATCTGGAAATATAGAACAAAAAATCGAAAATGATAATCCTCAGTTAAAAGGGCTAAATCCAACTGTAGAAATGGATAATAAAGATTTAGTTTTCGATGATAAAGCAGGTACATTAAAAACTTCATATTTTATGTCACTAACTCATAATGGTAAAACATATACCGGTAATAAAAAAATATTAGTTCTATATGGTTTTGATAATATTTTTAATAGATTAATTAAAGATTCAAAAGTAACAATTAATAAACCAGCTAATGCTACCTCATTACCTGTTAGTCGTTTAAAAATTAATAACTTGACGTTCAGCGTAACAAATCCAAAATACAGTAATGTTACTGTCGAAAATAAACGTATTGTATTTAAAGATGAAACAAATGGATCAGTAGTCGTAGAATATCGATTAAAATACAATGATTTCTTTTCTCCATTTCAAACAACTGAAATTACAGGATTTAAAAAAGTTACACCTTTAACTTTCCCCAACAATACCAGTTCAATTAACAACAAAAATTATGAATTATTGACAACACTTCAAGATTTAACTAAAGATGAAAATGGATTTAATTACGACATATTTTATGTTGCAAAAAATTCAGAAAATAATGAATTTTTAAAAAGTTATCGAATTAATCAATCAATTTATGATAAACAATGAATTTTTAATAAAGCAAACAAAACATTTAGTTGAGCTTTTGACAAAAATTTAGTTGATGATATTTTTAAAACTGATGTTTCTGCAAAAAATAAAAAACTACTTTTATATATCGATGTTAGAGATAAAAAAGCAGCAATTGATCCAACAATAGCTTCAATGTATAATCCTACAAATGTTAATTACACTTTAAAAAATGGATCAACAACTAATATGCAAAAACAAAAACTACTTGAATATCAGGTTGGTTTAAAAATTAATTGAGATAAGTTGTTATCTGATAAAGAACTGTTAATTACTGATACACAATACTTTGATTTATATTTAAAATATGATCCAGAAACAGAACAAGTAAGAGTTTTATTAAAACAAAAAAGTGGAACAAATGCCAGAGAAATTACTGATGATTGATATGACGCTTATAAAAATAATAAAGTATTTTTACCTACATTAAATAATTTTATTAATGTTCAATTTAAAAGCAATAATTCCAATAATACAACTCTTGTTGCTTACAATGCTCCAGGTTCTTTAGAAACTTACAAAAGCACTTGACAAGAACAATATGATACAGCAATTCAATCTTCTGAAAATCGGGCACGTTTAAGAAGTATTATTTCTACATATGATCCAAATGACCCTTGAAAAATTAGTGTTAATGCCAATGATACAAGATTAAATGATCAATACTTTTTTAATGCTCCAGGTTTTCCAAGATATGAAAATGGTTATATTAGAGATTGAGATACAATCATCAACTATAATGACTTTCCATTAGCTCAAGAAAATAGAATGCGAACTTTTGGAACTAATGGATCATGAACAATGTTAAATAAAGTATTACCAAAAGATGATGACGATGAAAGATACTACGTAATTAGTAATGCTCACGTTACTTGATCAGGTAATATCCATGCATCATTTTCAAAAATTGGTAGTGAATATTTCACAAAAAGAAAAGATAGTGCTAGTTTAACAAAATATTTCTTTTTACCAGATACTGATAAAAATATAAAAATACCTTACTTGCAAGAATTTGAAAACTTTAATCAAATACCTACTGTATATGATGGTGAAATTGGTCCTAACCATTTTGACAAAGTTAATCAAGGTGCCATTACATTCGTAACAGATATTGCCATTGGTATTATTGATTTAAAACCTTTAAAAAAATATATAGTTGAAAAAATTAATGATGACAATAATTATAATTCTGAATTTGTTCAAAACTATTTATCAGTACTAAGTGACTTTAATAACTGAAAACATTTACCACCAATTCAAATGAATGAAACGTATAAAAATATGTTCACTCAAAGTAGTGGAATGTTTACCGGAATTCTAACTTCTAGTTATGCCAAAATTGGTTATGGTAATAGTAAATTTAGTCGTGTTTGAGCTTTAGGAAGTGTTCCAAATAATGCTGAATATATTTGAAAAAATAAAAGTAGTGAATCTTACTTAAGTGGTTGAAATGCTAGATTTTCAGGTGTCAATGAAATAGGTGGTGGCGATCAATTATTTGCAGGAGGATCTAGTGGTACTTCACTTACTGATTTTAACCGGACATTGTTTGGAATATTTTATGGAAAAATGGGTCCAACAATCCAATTAAGTCTTCCCCGTTCTTCTGTAATAAACCTTTTTGGTAATAGTAAAACAGGATTTAACCCTCTTGATTCAAATATTCCAAATAAAGATTTCTATAAAAAAGCAGTAGACAACTACAATACAAAATATGGTAAACATTATGGTAATAAAACTTTAAAATAAAATTGTTTTATACTAAAAAAACTTCTACAATATCTTTTAAAAAATGTAGAAGTTTTTTTATATTATTTTTTAATTTTTAAGCTTTTTTATCATCAATTTTAATGAAATATTCTGCGAGTTGTTGCTCAGATACAGCAGATGGTGAATTTAGCATTACGTTAATTCCTTTTGAGTTAACCGGGAAAGGAACAACTTCTCTGATTGATTCAACATTATTTAAAATCATAATTAAACGATCTATTCCAAAAGCAATTCCACCATGAGGAGGAACACCATATTCAAAAGCTTTTAGAAAAAATCCAAATTGCTTTTCTTGTTCTTCTTTTGACATTCCAAGAATTTCAAACATTTTTTGTTGTACATTTTTTTCGAAAATTCTAATTGAACCGCCACCTAGTTCAAAGCCATTTAGAACTAAATCATAAGCTTGTGCTTTTGCTAATAATGGTGTTTTTTCTTTTTCTGTACCTAAAAAACCTTCTTGGAACATAGTGAATGGATGATGCATTGCTGTGTATTTTTTAGTTTCTGCATCATATTCAAACATCGGTCAATTAACAACTCATAAAAATGCAAAAGTATTGTTATCAACTAAATTAAATAATTCTTTAATTTTAATTCTTACTGCCCCTAAAGCTTTTGTTGTATTTTCATATTGATCTGCGACAATGAAAAGTGTACCAGTTTGATAATTTTGCTTTTTAATGTAATTTTCTAATTTCATAAAACTTTTGATTTTAAATGAACTAGTAACAATTTTGCCATCTTCAATTATTAAATACAATAAATGATGAGCATTATTTTTTTTGGCTTCTTCTGCAATTATTTTAAACTCTTTTTTAGAAATTTCTTGATCTAAAAAAATCGTTTTAATTGATGGAAAATTAAATAAGAATTCTGTAGAATCTTCTAAATCAGTTGTTGCTTCTGTTAAAAGATGTTCATGGCGAATATCTGGCTTGTCAATTCCATACTTATCAATTGCTTCATCAAAATCCATAACAGGAAATTTATCACCAAGAGATAAATTTAATTTATGGAAAAGATGTTTATACATTTTTTCCATAAATTCCATAATTTCTTTTTGTGAACTAAAGGAAACTTCAATATCTAATTGAGTGAACTCGTATTGGCGATCTTTTCTTAAATCTTCATCACGAAAAACTCTTGCAAATTGATAATACTTTTCAAATCCTGATATCATCAAAATTTGTTTAAATAATTGAGGAGATTGAGGAAGAGCAAAAAAATGTCCTGCATTACGAGTTGTAACCAAAAAATCACGAGCTCCTTCTGGTGTTGATTTTGAAAGAATTGGAGTTTCAATGTCTAAAAAATCATTTTCATCTAAAAAATTTCTTAAAATATTTGTAACTTTATTTTTCAAAATAATATTACGCATAATTTTAGGGCGTCTTAAATCTAAAAAACGATATTCTAATCTTAAATCTTCATTAACATTAATATCATCTCTAATTTCAAAAGGTAAATCATTGCACTGAGATAAAATTTCATAATTTGAAACTAAAATTTCAATTTCTCCTGTAGCTAAATGAAGATTCTTTTCTTTTCTTTCTACAACTTTTCCTTGAACTTTTAATACATATTCTTTTCCAAAATCTAATTCAATGTTTTGAAAAACTAATTGCACTATTCCTGAGCGGTCTCTTAAATCAACAAAAATTAAATTTTTGAATTTTCTAAAATTATGAACTCAACCAAAAAGTTCAATTTCTTGATTGATATTTGATATGTTTAAATTATTGTTTTTATTTTTCTTCATTGATAATGTCCCTTAAAATTTGTTGATTTTCTTCATGTTGATTTATAGCTAATTTAATTACTTGTTTAAAATTTGTTGTAGTTGATTTAATTACATAAAAATCTTCTAATTGTTCTTTTTCTTTAAAAATAATAAAGTTAGCTAAATTTTGGGCAGTTTTAAAAGCTTTTTTAACTTTTTCAACGTTTTTAGTAACTTCTAATTGAAAATTACTATCTCTTAATTGCTTTGCCAGCAAAGTTTGTGATAATAATTCTTCTTCATTAAAAGCAGCTAAATAAAAATCTAATTTTTTATTTAATTCAGGATAAGAAATAATTTGATAATTAATAATTTCCATCATTCTTTCTACACCTGAACCAAAACCAATTGCAGAAATTTCAGGACCACCTAGTGAAGCAAATAATTTATTATAACGTCCACCACCAATAATTGTGCTTTGAGCTCCTAATCCAGGTGAATTTGATACAAATTCAAAAACAAGTTCATCATAATAATCAAGTCCACGAACAAGCGATAAATCATAATCATAAGAAATATTAAATTGTTCTAAAAGTGAAGTTATTTCTGTGAAATATTTTTTAGATTCTGGAGATAAAAATTCATTAATTTTCGGAGCATTGATAACAAAATCTTTTTTAGATTCAATTTTATCATCCAAAATTCTTAAAGGATTTTTTTCAAGTCTTAAAAGTGAAATTTCTTCTAATTGATCTTTATAGTTTGTTAAATATTCTCTTAAAACTTCTGTATATTTAAGACGAGTTTTTTCATTACCTAAACAATTAATTTTTAAAATATAATCGTTAATTTTTAATTCTTTTAAAAATTGTGATGCAAACAAAATAATTTCTACATCATTAAAAGCATTTTTTTCAGCTAAAAATTCAATTCCTGCTTGATAAAATTGTCTTTGACGACCTTTTTGAGGTTGTTCATAACGAAATGTAGGGCCAAAATAAAAATACTTTTGTATTGTATTATTATTTGTATAAAGTTTATTTTCAATAATTGCTCGTACTATAGGGGCTGTTCCTTCTGGTCTTAAAGCTAATTTACGTTTTGATTTATCTTCAAAAACATACATTTCTTTATTAACAATATCAGAAAATTCTCCAGAACTTCTCTGAAATAATTCTGCAGTTTCAAAAATTGGTGTTTCAATGTATTTAAAATTATATTTTTTTGCAACATTAAAAAAAATATTTTTAATAAAATTAAAAATATCTCCATTTAATCCATATAAATCTTTTGTACCTTTAGGTTTGTTGTACATAAATTAACCAGCCTTAAACTTGAAAATCATTAATTCCTTTGAATGTTTGTTCACGTATTTTTTGTGTTTTTCAATAATTTTTATCAATTCTTTTTTTCTTTCATTTATTTCTTAGTAATTCTAATTCAATTCATACTTGAGGAGCGATAAATAAAGAAGAAAATGTACCAAAAACTAAACCAAACATTAAAGCTAAATTAAAGTAAATATCTGTAGATTTTCTAAAAATAATCAAGACAATAACAGCGATTAAAGTTGTTAATGCTGTTAATAATGAACGCTTAATAATATTTTTAATTGAAGCATTTGCAATTTCTTTTAAAGTTTTTCGATCAAAAACTTCAATATGAGAATATTGTGTAATTGTCACTTCCTTAATTCGATCAAAAGTAACAATTGTATTATTGATTGAATAACCAATAATTGATAAAGCGGCTGCGATGAAAATTAATGAAAATTGTAATCTGAAAATTACAAATAAAATAACAACCATCACAATATCTTGTAATAAAGCCAAAATAGCAGCGATTGAGAAAGTTCATTTTAATGCAAATAGTGTATAAATAACTACAATTAATAATGAAATTGAAACTGCAAGTAAAGCATTTTTAACTAAGTTTTGGGCTTCAATTGATGAAACAGCATATGAAGTAAATTCAAAATTATTTCCGAATTGATCTTGAATTTGACTTTGAATTTGATTTCACTTATCAGTTAAATCTTGTGTTGTTTGAATTGAAATATTAAATAATGTTCCTTCAGCATTTACAGGAGAAATAGCAATTTGATTTGCAGAATTATCAACTCCATTATTAACTAAAAATTGGCTTATTTGATTTGCTAATTGTCCATTTATTGGATAAAACTCACTATTGTTTGATTCAATTAAAATGTTAGTTCCACCACTAAATTCAATGCTTTTTACAAACCCTCCAGCCGCATTTCCAGCCATAACTGAAAAAATGACATAAATAATGATTCCTAATAATAAGATAATTACAGGAACTAATAAATAAGATTTTGAATACTTAATATAATTTGGTCTTTCTAAAATTGGAACATAACCATTTTTAATTTTTTCTATATATTTGTGTTGTATACCTAATAAGCCTAAACGTTTATTAAAATATCCTGTTCTTATCAATAAAGTGCTTAACATTCTTGTAAATAATAAAGTAATAATTAATGTAAATAAAATAGACAAAATTAAAGTAATTGAAAATCCTTTAATATCACTTGTACCAAAATAAAATAGAATTACAGCAACTAAAAAAGTTGTGACATTTGAATTTAGAATTGTTCCCAAGGATAAATTATTAGATTTAGCTTGTGCTTTAAATAGCTTATTTCCACTGTAAAGCTCATTTTTAAGCCTTTCAAAAGTTAGTACATTGGCATCAACTGACATTCCCAGTCCAATCACTAAAGCAGCGATTGTTGCAGGTGAATATTCTCCACGCATAATAGTAAAGAATAATAAAGTTAAAAATACATATAAAGCTAATGAAATAGTTGAAAGCGCTCCTAATAATCCATAATTTGCAATCATAAAAATTGCAATTATAGAAAAAGCAATAATTCCAGCCATAATAGCTGCATCAAATGCTTCGGCGCCTAATTGTGCAGGAATAAAATTAGAACTTAAAAGTTTTAATGTATATTCTGCAGAACCATAATTTAAATTAAGCGCTAATTGTGCAGCTTCAGCTGCACTAAAATTTCCCGTAATTGTAAAAGTTGTCCCACTTAAAGCTTGTCTTACAGTAGCAGCTGAAAGCATATATTTTGAAGCATCAAAAACTTCTTTTTTTAATTCTGGTTTAAACTCTTGTTCTTTACCATCGATTGTTTCTTTATAAGTTTGTGGCTTTTCTTTGATATAAACAAAATTATAAGGATTGTGTCCTGCATTTGCTCATTCTTGAGGATATTGTTCTTCAGCCATTTTGATTAATTCTTTTAAATTTAATCACATGACTAATACAGGAGCATTGCTTCTTGAAATATAATCTGTTGCTTTTGATCATTCAGCAGAAGCTATACTATCTTTTAATTCAATTAAAACTTCAGAAGTTCCCCGCGATTGTCCTGGTCTTGATGAAGCTCCACCAGGTTTTAACGGAGGAGCTCATGAAAATCCTGTTTCTGACAAGCTTCCGTTTGTGACAAACTTACCGTCATAAAATAAAGGACGACCATTAATATCTGTAATACTTAAATTTGGTTTATTGATAATTTCATTAATAAAATTTTGTTTCTCTTCATTAGTTGAAATTCCGTTTCTAGAAACTAAAATTTTCCCTTCGCCTTCTAGAGTAACTTTAGTTCCGTTTAGTGATGTTCCACCAGTTAAACGATCAGAAAGAGAAACCTGGACATTTTCAACAATTTTTTCATCAACTGGCTCACCATTTTGACCACTTACTTGAATCCTTGCTTCTGCTCCGCCACTAAACTCTACAGATTTATTAGGGTTTTTTGATACATAAGACACAGAACCTCAAGAAACTAGTCCAATAGTTAAAGAGATTGTTGATATTAAAATTAACAATCTCTTTCAATTATTCAATGTAAAAATACGTAAAAAAAACCTTTTCATAATAGATTTGAAATTATACACTAAAATACTTTTTTCTTACGATACTTACTATAGATACTAAATTAAACGAAACAAATTACCTATCTATATGATTTTAAAAAAATCATTAATATCTAATCAATTTCTTTGTCACATATAATCATCTTTTTAAAAATAGATTAATAGTTTTAAATACGTAAAAATAAAAAAATTATATTTTTCTGTATAAAAAATTAAATTTTTGAACTTTTTATAAAAAAATATTTTTTAAGAATATAATCATAAAATAGAAATAATAATTGAAAAAGAGGATAAATATGGCTTTAAATTTTCTATCAAAATTAACTTTACCACTTGTTACTTTTAATGAATTGGAACAACAACTAGGTCACTGACCAATTCTAATCGTTCATGAAGATAAAGAAAGACAAATTTACTACTATATAAGAACTAGAAATGCAAAAGTTTTAGGATTTAATCATATTAAACCTATTTATAAACATGAAGTAGTTTGAAACAAAACTGAAAATGAAATTTTATATTTCAATACAACAAGATTTTTTACCATTTATACTACAGATTTTAAACATGTTGATCCAAAAATTGTTTTTAAACTTGAAGATTTAGATCAATCAACACAGAAACAAATTTTAAAAAAATTTACAGAGAATTTAGATGAAAAAAAAATACATATTTCATTAATCAAAGTTTCATGAAATGAACAAAAACAAAAATTTGTTCCATATACCTGTTTTGCTACAGAAAAAATTTTAAAATTTCAATTAAAATTTTTTGAAGAAAATCAAAACCAAAATAAAATTTCGCAAATGAAATTACTAGCTGAAGATATTTTAGAAAATAGAAATTCTCAAAACTATTTAGAAATTAAAGAACTGGCAAAAAAAATAGAGATAAAATAACGAAAGAATTAAATAAAGGAATTGCAATTTAAACTTGTAATTCCTTTATTTAATTCTTTGAATTGTTTCGTTTTATATATAATTAAAAACATGTTTAAATACGATGCAAGTAGTTTAAAAATTTTAAAAGGATTGGAAGCTGTTAGAAAACGTCCAGGGATGTACATCGGTTCAACTGATGCCAACGGTTTACATCATTTAATTTGAGAAATTGTTGATAATGCTATCGATGAAGCTTTAGCAGGATATGCTAATGAAATTAGTGTTATTTTGAAAAAAGATGGTTCAGTAATTGTTGAGGATAATGGTAGAGGGATTCCTGTTGATAAGTATCATGATGGCAGAACAGGAGTTGAATTAATTTTTACAGAATTACATGCTGGTGGAAAATTTGAAGAAGGTGCTTACAAAACTTCTGGAGGATTACACGGTGTTGGTTCTTCTGTTGTTAATGCTTTATCAACTCGTTTAGAAGCTACAGTTTTTAAAGATGGTAAAGAATATCAAACTTTTTTTGAAGGTGAAAATATAATTTTACCAACAAGAAAAATAGGAAATACACAAAAAAAAGGAACAAAAATTCAATTTTGACCTAATTATGAAATTTTTAAAAAATCAAAATTTTCTTATGAAATCATTAGTGAAAGATTAAGAGAATCATCATTTTTGATTAGTAACTTAAAAATTGTTTTAAAGGATGAAAATAGTGAACAAAAGGAAGAGTTTGAATACCAAGATGGAATTAAAAACTTTGTAAGTTTTATCAATATTAATAAAACTCCAATCAATAAAGAAGTTGTAGCTTTTTCAACTCAAAAAGATAAAATTGCAATTGATTTTGGATTTCAATATACAGATACATATAGTGAAACTATTTTATCATTTGTTAACAATGTTAAAACCCGCGAAGGGGGAACACATGAAACAGCTGCTAAAACCGCTTTTACGAAAATATTTAATGAATATGCAACAGAAAAAGGAATTTTAAAAAACAAGACAAGTTTTGAAGGTCCTGATGTTCGTGAAGGATTGACATTAATTATTTCTTTAAAAATTCATGAGTCTATTTTAGAATTTGTTGGTCAAACTAAAGATAAACTTGGAACACCTGAAGCTAAAAATGTAGTTGAAGATTTTATTTATCAACAACTAAAATTTTGACTAATTGAAAATAAAAGTGAAGCCCAAAAAATTCTTGAAAAAATCAAAAAATCATTCGAATCAAGAAATGCAGCTAAAAAAGCTAGAATAGAATCATTAAAAACTAAAAATGCTTTAAATGAAAAAAAGATTTTATCAGGAAAATTAACTCCTGCTCAAAGCAAAAAACCTGCAGAAAGAGAATTATTTTTGGTAGAAGGTGATTCTGCTGGTGGTTCAGCTAAATCAGGAAGAGATCGAAAATATCAAGCAATTTTACCTTTAAAAGGTAAAGTTATTAATACCGAAAAAACTCGTTTATTAGAAATTTTAAGAAATGAAGAAATTTCCACAATTATTAATGCTATTGGTGCTGGTGTAGGTAATGATTTTGATATTAAAAATGCCCAATATCACAAAATAATTATTATGACTGATGCTGATACTGATGGTGCCCATATTCAAATTTTACTTTTAACATTTTTATTTAGATATATGCGTCCTTTAATTGAAAATGGGATGGTTTATATTGCTCAACCACCCTTATTCAAATTATCTAAAAAGAAAAATAATAAAATAGAAACTACCTATATTTGAGATGAGGAAGAACTAAAAGAATTTCAAAAAACTAATAATGGATATGAAATTCAAAGATATAAAGGACTTGGAGAAATGAATGCTGCTCAATTATGAGAAACAACAATGGATCCCAACAAAAGAACTTTAATTAAAGTATTAATTGAAGATGCTGCAATTGTTGAAAGAAGAGTTTCAACTTTAATGGGTGATAAAGTAGAACCTAGAAAAAATTGAATTATTAAAAACGTAGAATTTACTATGGAAGATGATTTTCAAATTAGTAATAAAAACTAGAGAGGTTATGAATGACAGAAAAAAATAGTAATAAATTTTTATTAAAGTCACTTGATAACATCATGGCCGATCGATTTGGAAGATATTCAAAATATATTATTCAACAAAGAGCTTTACCAGATGCACGAGATGGCTTAAAACCAGTGCAAAGAAGAATACTTTACTCGATGTGAGAGTCAGGCTTTAAAGCTGACAAAAAATTTAATAAATCAGCTAAAATCGTCGGGGATGTTATGGGTAAATATCACCCCCATGGTGATTCTTCTATTTATGAAGCTTTAGTGCGTTTATCTCAAGAATGAAAAACTAATGTACCACTTGTTGAAATGCATGGAAACAATGGATCAATTGATGATGACCCTGCAGCTGCAATGCGTTACACGGAAACTCGTTTAGAAAAAATTACTGCTTTAATGCTTGAAGGTGTAGAAAAAAACATTGTACCTTTTGCTCCTAATTTTGATGATTCTGAAAAAGAACCCACAGTTTTACCTGCTTTAATTCCTAATCTGCTAATGAATGGGACCAAAGGAATTGCTTCGGGGTTTGCCACTGAAATTCCTCCTCATAATTTAGGTGAAATTTTAGATGCTGCAATTGCTAAAATCAAAAATCCGACAATTTCTTTACCAAAATTAATGACTTATATAAAAGGACCTGATTTTCCTACTGGCGGAACAATTTATGGTGGTAGGGGAATTTATGAAGCTTTTGAAGAGGGTCAAGGAAGAATTTCTCTGGTTTCAAAATATCAAATAAAAACAGATAAAAATAAAAAATATATAGAAATTACAGAAATTCCATATGGTGTTATTAAAGCTAAATTAGTTCATGATATTGATGAAATTCGTTTTGAAAAAAAAATTTCAGGAATTAAAGATGTAATTGATCAAACTTCTCGTGAAGGAATATCAATTGTAATTGAATTAGAAAATGAAGCAAATGCTGAAGCTGTAGCAAATTATTTATTACAAAAAACTGAAATGCAAATTTACTATTCTTATAATGCAATAGCAATTGAAAATTATGCACCCAAATTAATGAATTTACACAACTTATTGGATGCTTATTTAAATCATCTTAAAGATATTAAAACAAAAGAATTAAAGTATGATCAAGAAAAATTTCAAAATAAATTAGAAATTGTTCAAGGTTTTATTAAAGTCGCAAGTATCACAGAACAAGTAATTAAAGTCATTCAAGAAAGTGATAATTCTAAAAAAGGTGTGGTACAAGCTTTAATTGAAAACTTCAATTTCACAGAAAATCAAGCAAATGCTATTGCTGAATTAAAGCTTTATCGCTTATCAAAAGTTGATCAATCAATTTACCAGCAAGAATTACAAGATTTAGAAGCTAAAATTGCTTTTAATAAAAAACTATTAAATTCAGAAGATGAATTTAATGCTTTTTTAATTGATTTATTGCAAAATATTAAAAAACAATTTGCTACTCCCAGAAAAAGTGTAATTGTTGATGAAGAACTAAAAATTAATGTCAATACAGAATCATTAATCAAAAATGAAGAAATTTATTTAGGAATTTCTGAGAAGGGTTACATTAAAAGATTTAGTATTAAAGTATTTGACTCAAACGATTTGCAAAATTATAAATTAAAAGAAACAGATAAATTAATTTATTTACAAAAAATTTCTACTATAGATAAATTATTAATATTTAATTCTTCTGGTACTTATGTTTTTTTACCAGTGCACAAAATTTTAGAAAGTAAATGAAAAGATTTAGGAATTCATATTAATAATTTTGCTGCAATTAATGCTAATGCTAAAATTGTTAGCATTATTAATGTTAATTCATTCGAAACGAATGCTTATCTCTCTTTGGTAACTAAAAAGGGGATTGCTAAAAGAGTTTTAATTAAAGATTTTGAAACTAATAGAATTTCTAAAGCAATTAGTTCTATTAAATTTAAACAACCAGATGATGAGTTAATTGGAGTAAAAATTTCTAACGGTTTAGAAGATATTATTATTGTAAATAATGATGGAAAAGCTGTACGTTTCAGTGAAAATGATTTACCAATTTATAATACCAATTCTTCAGGAATAAAAGCTATTTCACTTTATGATAATTCTTATGTTGTTGGTTTTGTATTAGCTAATAATGAAGACAAAATATTAATCGGTACAGAAAATGCTAAATTTAAAAAAATGCATGTTAATAACATTTTATATTCTGCAAGAGCAAATCAAGGGAAAAATATTTTTATACAACAAAAAAATCAAAAAATGCAAATTTCCTTTATTGAAAAAATATCTAATTCAGAATTAGATATTTGATGTTTTCTGCAAGAAGGAATTGAGCAATATCCAGTCAAGGAATTAAATTATGCTAAAATTGATGAAGGTTTTAGTAAATCTAAAGTTGAATATTCAATAAGTACTAAATTAAATATAATACAACGAATTGACACTAAAGATTCATACTGAAAATCATTTAATAGAGAAAAAATAGATGAAATAGTCAATAAAAATCATCAATTAATTAATGATACTTTTGATCAATTAGAAGAAAAATTGCAAAAAGTTGATGAATTAGATATTAATTATTTGCTAAAAAAAATTAAGTAAAATTAAATTAGTAATTTATTTTTTAGGAGGGAAAAATGTCAAAAATAGTTGAAGTTAATATTGAAATTTCAAAAAATTCAAATATTAAATACGAATTTAATCGTGCAAAAAATAAAATTGTTGTAGACCGTATTTTAAGGGATGGATTTAGATATCCTGCAAACTATGGATATTTACAAGAAGCTTTAGATTGAGATGGAGATGAGCTAGATGTTTTGGTTTATTCTGATGAAACTTTCATGCCAGGAACAGCACTAAAAGCTAGAATTATTGGAGCTATGAAGATGATTGATGATGGTGAAACTGATACTAAATTAATTGCAGTTCACGAAGATGATTATCGTTTAGCAAACATCAATTCTTTGGAAGATTTACCAAAAAGTTGATTAGATGAAGTAGAAAAATTCTTCTCCACATATAAAAACTGAAAACGTGAAGGAATCACCACTGTTTCAGGATTTGAGGGAATTGAATGAGCAATCAAAGAATATGAAGAATGTGTTGAATTAATGTCAGAATATGGAACCATACCAAAAAAAGAATTTATTGAAAAAATGATGCAACTGCATCCAGATAAATATCAAGCTTAATTTTAAAAATATACCATTATTATTTACTGGTATATTTTTTTTACAAATATTTTAAACAAAATTAAATTCTTTTTTTCTTTTGAAAATAAATTTTTACATTTATACAATGGAGGTAAATATGGAAATTTACAAACAAGGAAAAATTGTTCATAAGAATAAAAATTATTTAATTTTGGATTCAAACTACACAGGATGATTAATTTATGTTGCATTAATTGATAGATTTCAAAAAGAAGAATATAGAAAAATTTATATTTATAAACATGAAAATGACTACGCAAAAACTCTTTATGGTTTTGATTCATTTAAAGAAAAAATTCTTTTTGAAGATTTAATATCAATTGCAGGTATTGGGCCTAAAATAGCAATGTCAATTCTAGAAAACAACTGAGAAAATATAGTAAAAATTATTGCTAGTGGTGATTGAAATAAATTATCACAATTTAATTATGTTAGTGTTAAAAGCGCAAAACAAATTATTGTAGAGTTTCAACAAAAATATGAAAAGTTTTTAAAGAATGAAAATGTCAATCTGATTAAATTAGATGAAAAAAATATAAAAATTATGGGAGAATTAGAAATTACTTTAAAAACATTGGGTTTTTCTAAAAAACAAATTGATTATGCAATAAATAAAGTACAAGTAGATCAAAATGTTGAAATAATGATAGAAAATGCTATAAAACTAATTTCTGATGCAAGAGAATTTAGAACTTAGACCTAAAAGTTTTGAAGAGTTTATTGGTCAAGAAAAGATAATTAAAAGTTTAAAAGTATTAATTCACTCAGCAAATAAGCGAAAAAAGACAATAGATCACATTCTTTTTAATGGACCACCAGGTTTAGGAAAAACTACCCTGGCAAATTTAGTTGCTCAAGAAAATAAAGGTAATATTAAATTTGCTCAAGGTTCTTTAATTGAGAAAAAATCCGATATCCTAGCTATTTTTGCATCCTTAAAAAGTAAGGATATTTTATTTATAGATGAAATTCATTCTATAAATAAGAATGTTGAAGAACTAATTTATTCTGCAATGGAAGAAGGGGTTGTAGACATCCCTTTTGGTGTGGAAGGTGAGAAAAAAATAATAAGAATGAAATTACCTGATTTTTCTATTATTGGGGCGACAACAAAATTTCATAATATATCTAAACCATTAAAGGATAGATTTGGTTATATCGCAAATTTAATCAATTATAACAATGATGAAATCTTGAAAATTTTACAAAGAAGTTCAAAAATTTTAAATATTGAAATCAGTAATGAATTTTTAAGTGAAATTGCTAATAAAAATTTATTAATTCCAAGAAAGGCGAACAATACTTTAAAAAGAGTACGTGATTTTGCTCTATTTTACAAAACAAATATTGTTACTAAAGAAATCTTGAAAGAAACATTTGAAAGTTTAGGTTTATATCAATATGGTTTATCGAATCAACACATTATTTATTTAAATTTATTAGCAAGCGAATATGAAGAAAAATGAGTTTCAATTGATACAATTGCTAATAATTTATCAATATTAAAAACTAATTTACAGGAAAATATCGAGCCACTTTTGATAAAAAATAGCTTAATAGATAGAGGATCTAGAGGTAGAAAAATCACTACTAAAGGTATTAAATATATCCTCAATTACATTAGAAACAAAAATTAAAAAAAAAAAAAAAAACAGTTTTTTTAACTGTTTTCTAAAATCATAATTAAAGTAAATTAATTCCTTGTTTTTCTGCTCTTTTAATTTCTTCTTCTGTTCAATAACTCACTTGCACTTCACCAATATGAGCCTTTTCTAATAAGAATAAGCATAATCTACTTTGACCAATACCTCCACCAATTGAAAAAGGTAAAGTTTCTTCCACTAATTCTTTATGAAAAGGTGAAAGTGACTTCAATTCTTCGGCTGGTTTTTGACTTTGAGTAATTAAAGCTTTTGAATCTACTCTAATTCCCATTGATGATAATTCAACAGCTGTATTTAAAATAGGATGATAAACAATAATATCTCCATTTAAAGTTCAATCATCATAATCTACTGCTCTAGATGATTGAACTTTTCCTGATTTTAATTTATAACCCACTCTTTTAATAAAAATTGCCTTTTTTTCTTTTGCATAAGCAACTTCCCTTTCTTCAGGGGTTAATTGGGGATATAAATCTTCTAGATCTTGAGAATCAATAAAAGTAATATCTTCAGGTAATTTTTTGCTAATTGCAGGAAATCTTTGAATGATATCTAATTCTAGTTCTTTAAATGACTCATAAATTTTTTTAACTGTTTTTTCTAGATATGCTTCTGTTCTCTTTTCTCTTAAAATATTTTTTTCTCAATCTCATTGATCTACATAAAATGAATGAAACTTAGATAAATCTTCTTCTCTTCTGATGGCATTCATATCAGCATATAAACCTTCACCTGGTTGAAAATTATATTTAGCTAATGCATATCTTTTCCATTTTGCTAATGAGTGAACAATTTCTAATTCTTTTTGGATTCCTTTAGCTTCAAATTTAACAGCTTTTTCTCCATTTAATCCATCATTTAACCCTGTTGAAGGTTCTACAAATAATGGCGCACTAACTCTTGTTAAATTTAACTTTAAAGATAAAATTTTTGGAAAATCTTGTTTGATTTTTTCTATTGCTTTTTGTGTTTCTTTAATTGATAATTTCGATTTGTACATTTTTTTCACTTTCTTTTTTAAAAAAACAAATGATCACCTATATTTACTAAGTGATCATTTGTTTTTATTTTTAATTTTATAACTATTTTTGAATAAATAAAAAACTTAATAATCACATTCTTGAAAGATTATTATTAGTATTAATATTTTTATTTATTTGTAAAAACATGTTATTAAATTTTACAACATTTTTTAAAATTGCTATCTTAACCATAAAAAATAATTAAATAATAGATATTAAATTTGGTTTTTTATTTAGATTAATAATCTATGTAGATAATAAACTTACATTAATGGATATCAAAAATGTTAATAATAATCGAAAAAAATGTATAATTAAATTTCATAATTAAAAAGCTCCAAAAAATTTCCTTGTTGATTTGTTATCTTTAAAAAATCAGAAGGAGATTTTTTCTTTTATTCAATTTTAAATTTGACAAAATTTAACAATTAGTTTATGGATTTTGCAATTTAATTTTTATTAATTCACTTTTTTGTTATAATTTATTACGCAATATATGAAGAAAATAACAGCCAAAAGCTTAATATGTTATTGAGTATATAGTCTTCTCGTTATTTTTTTTATAAAAATAATATATTGCAATTGCATATATTCAAATATGCAATTAATTGTTATTTAAATTATTCAAAGAAAGGAGAGGTCTGAAAATGAGTATTAGTTCATTAAGAAAAGCAAAAGAAAAAAAAGTTGTTGAAATTTCTTCAATTCTAAAAAATGCATCTTCATTAGTAATTGCTGAATATCGTGGATTAAAAGTTTCAGAAATTGAAGCTTTAAGACAAGAATTAAAAAACAACGGAACAAAAGCTAAAGTTTATAAAAATAGACTTGTAAAACTTGCGGTTGATCAACAAAAAGATTTAGAGAAACTTAAAAGTTTTCTTATAGGGCCAAATATTTTTGTTTTTGGTGCTGAAGATGATTTAGCTCCTGCTAAAATAGTTGCTAAATTTGCTAAAAAACATCCACACATAGTGATCAAAGGTGGAATTTATGAAAATGCAGTTGTAAATGCTGAAGAAGTTCAAAAAATTGCGACCTTACCTTCATATGAAGAAGCATTGACAATTCTTGCATCTTCATTACTAAGTCCAATAAGACAAATTGGAGTTGGTCTTAAAATGTTAGTTGATGAAAATAAAATTTTAGAAAACTAATTTATACAAATTAAAAAGGAGAAAAAATAATGGCTAAATTAACAAAAGAAGCTTTCATTGAAAGTTTAAAAGAAATGAACATTAAAGAAGTTATGGATTTAGTTGAAGCTCTTAAAGAAGAGTTTGGAATTGACCCTTCAGCTGTTGCTGTTGCTGCTGGACCTGCTGCAGGTGGAGAAGCTTCTGAAGCTAAATCAGAAGTTAAAGTTACTCTAAAAGGTGACGGAGGTAAAAAAGTTAACGTTATTAAAGCAGTTAAAGAATTATTAGGTCTAGGTCTAATGGATGCTAAAAAAATGGTTGACTCTTTACCAGTAGTTCTTAAAGAAAATATTTCACCAGCTGAAGCTGAAGAAATGAAAAAAATTCTTGAAGAAGCTGGAGCAGAAATTTCAATTGACTAATTTTATTAAAATTAATTCAAAAAAACCGTGCATTTTATAATGTGCGATTTTTTTTATCAAAAATGGAAAATTTGTGTTTTTATTAAAAATTAAAAGTATTTTTATTTTATAATTATCACAATTATGAAAAGTAGAGTTCAGAAATGACGAGATTATCGAAATCAATTAATTAATGATCCTTTTGCACATGAATCATTAATTAATTCCAACACTTTACTTAAAAAAAATATTGAACAAATGAATATTACTTTTCCAAAACTACAAAAACATCTCAAAACAAATAAATCATCTGATGATAACATCTTTGTTTTTAATGAAAAACCACATTTTCAAAAAAACTCAGAACAGCAAATTGATGATTTTATCGCAGATATTAGCAAACTAATAAAAAGTTTTAAAAAAGATCTTAGATACTTTAAAAATTTAGATCTATCTTCACATGATTTAGATTTGTTTATAGAAAAATTAATAAAAAACGAGGAAAATTAATATGAAAAAAATTAATATAGCAATTGATGGACCTTCAGGTGCCGGTAAATCTACCATTGCAAAAATGCTAGCTAAAAATTTAAATTACTTTTTTGTTAATACAGGTTCACTTTATCGTGGTCTTGCATATTTTTTACACAAAAATAAAATTGACCTCAAAAATGAAACACTAATTGAGCAACAACTAGAAAAAATAAATCTAACTTTCGACATGGAAGAAAGAATTTTTGTTAATGGCTTAAATTTAACAAAAGAATTAAGAAGTGATGAAGTATCTTTAAACGCATCTCAAATTGCACAATATTCAAAAGTGCGTGAAAAAATTGTTGAAGTTTTAAAAAAATTCGTTTCAGAAAATTCTGGGATTATCATGGATGGAAGAGATACTACTTTCGTAATTATGCCTGAAGCAGAGTTAAAAATTTTTCTTTGAGCTTCACCAGAAGAAAGAGCAAAAAGAAGAGTAATACAAAATAAAACTTTAGGTTATGAAGAAGATTATTTTCAAGTTTTAAAAGAGATTAAAGATCGTGATTTTACTGACATGAACAGAAAAACCAATCCACTTCACAAAACAGAAGATGCTATATTAATTGATTCAACAAATTTAACTGAAACAGAAGTTTTTCAAGAAATTTTAGCTTTAGCTAAAAAGAAATGTATGGAATAATATGAAAAATGTCGTTGCAATAGTAGGTAAACCAAATGTTGGTAAATCTACTTTATTTAATAAATTAATTGGTAAAAGACTTTCAATTGTTCATGATATGCCCGGTGTAACTCGCGATAGAATTTATCAAACAGTGCAATGAGTAGGAAAACAATTTGAAATAATTGATACTGGTGGAATTCAAATTGAAAATGTACCTTTTCAAGATCATATTAAAATTCAGGCCTCAATTGCCATTGCAGAAGCTGAGGTAATTATTTTTTTAGTTGATGGAAAAAAAGAATTAGATCGTGATGATTATTTCATTGTTGATATGTTAAGAAAAAGTGGTAAAAAAATTATTATAGGTGCTAATAAATTAGAAAATAATATAGATTTTGATCCTACTTTATATTCTCTAGGTTTTGATAAAATTTTTTCGATTTCAGCAATTCATAACGAAGGACTTGGAGACTTATTAGATGAAGTTGTTTCTCACATGAATTTTAATGATGAAGAAAAGGCAGAAGAATTTAAACTAGCTATTATAGGAAGACCAAATGCAGGAAAATCTACATTATTAAATTCTTTATTAAATGAAAATAGAGCAATTGTTTCACCCATCGCTGGAACAACTAGAGACTCTGTTACTGCCTTTTTAGAAATTGATCAATTAAAATATGAAATAATAGATACTGCAGGAATTAACAGAAAATCACGTTTAATTGAATCAGTGGATCACTATGCTTTAAATAGAGCGATAAAATCGCTAGATGAAGCTGACCTGTCATTAATTGTAATTGATGCTACAAATCAAATTTCTCATTTTGATGCTCGTTTAGCTGGTTATGCTTATGAAAGAAAAAAACCAATCATTTTGATTGTCAATAAATGAGATTTAGTACAAAAAGAAACTAACACAATGGTACAATATGAAAAAGAACTAAGAAAAAATTACAAATTCTTAGAATGAGCTCCAATCATTTTTATTTCTGCAATCAATGTCCAAAGATTAGATAAATTAAGAAAAAAAATTACCGATGTCCGTATAAGTCTAGAAAGAAAAATTAGAACTTCATTGCTAAATGAGGTAATTATGGATGCACAACTAATGCAGCCTGCTCCTACATTAAAAGGTAAAAAACTAAAAATTTATTACATTAAACAAATCGAAGGAAAAATTCCAACTTTCTTATTATCTGTTAATAATAAAGATTTTGCACACTTTACTTATTTAAGATATATTGAAAATCAATTGCGTGAAAATTTTCAATTTACAGGAACTCCCATCGAGTTAGTGTTGAAAAATAAACATGATAAATAACTAAAATTATAGGAAGGATAAAAATATATGAAAATATACAAAAAATATGATGAAATTCCAGAAAGATACCGTTTCGATCTTGATGATCTTTTAAAAGGACAAACAATTGAAGAACTTATTGAAAAATGAGAAAAAATACGTAGAGAAATTAATGAAGTAAAAGACAGTAAATACGATTCAAGTGACGCCTTTTTAGATTATCTAAAAAAAGAAGCAGAAGCAGAAGTTTTATTTAATAGAATTTATAACTATATTTCAAATAACTTAAATACTAATGTTGTCAGTCCAAAATTTAATAGCTTATACCAAATAATTTTTAATAAAAATGCTGAACTAGAACGTGAAGCAGGTAGTGAAATTAACAGGATCTACAAAAATGCTAAAAAACTTAAAGAATGAACAAAATTAAAAGAATTTGCAGTATACAAAAAAAATATTTTAGATATTTTAGAATCTAAAAAGTTTGCTTTAAAACCTGAAGTTGAGGAATATTTAAATTCAACTTCTAGTGGTAGACCATCACTTTCGAATGTCTTTGGAATTATTTCTGACTCTGAAACTGACTATGGTTTTGCTACTGATTCTAAAGGAAAACAACATAAAATAACTGATGGAAATTTTATAAAACTTTTAAGTTCAAAAGATCAAAATTTAAGAAAAAGTGCTTATATAAATTACTATAAAGGACAATATAAACACAGACAATCTTTAACAAGCTTGCTATTAGCTCATTTTAAAAGAATTTCTGTTGATGCCAAAGCTAGAAAATATCATTCAGCGGTTCAATCTTTAACTTGAAATGATAGAGTTGATGATAATTTATTAACTACAATTTATACTAATGTGCAAGATAATATGTCCTTAATTCATAAATTTTATGAAACAAAAGCTCAATTTTTTACTAAAAAATTTGGTAAAAAACCTCAAAAATGAGATCATCAATTAAAGCTTTTTAATGTTAAAGATACATATAAAATAGAAGAAGCTCAAAAATTGGTCCAAGAAGCTTTAAAACCTTTAGGAAAAGAATATTCTTCCGTTGTAGAAAATGCTTTTAAACAAAGATGAGTTGATTATGTTAATGTTGAAAATAAACGTAGTGGAGCTTACTCAATTGGAGCAAGTTATGGAATTGATAAAATTTATATTTTAATGAACTATGACTACACAATTAAATCAGTTTCAACTTTAGCACACGAAATGGGACACTCACTACATTCATATTATTCAAATAAAAATCAGCCTCAAGAATTGTCACAATATCCTATTTTCTTAGCTGAAATTGCTTCTGTATTTAACCAATTGATGCTAATGGATTATTTACTGCAAAATAATAAATCTGACAAATTAAGATTTTTACTTTTAGAAGAAGCTATGACAGAATTTGTAGGGACAATTATACGACAAATTCAATGATCTAATTATGAATATGAATTATATTCAGCAATGGATAAAGAGTTGCCTTTAAATTCATTTGAAGATGTTGAGCAACTTTATGAACGTGTAATTAAAAAATACTTGACAAATAAAGACCAACAAAAATTAGAAAAAGCAAAAAATAAATACGAAAATATTCGCGCTGTTAATGTACCACACTTCTATTATTCATTCTACGTTTATAAATATGCAGTTGGATATATTGCCGCCAATGCTTTCTTTCAAAAATATAAAATGCATGGTAAAACAGCTTTAGATGATTACATCAACAACTTTTTATCAGCTGGATCAAGTGATTGACCTGTAGAGATTCTAAAAAAAGCTGGAATTGATTTATATGATAAAAATATTTATCAACTTGCATTTGGGAACTTCAAATCTATGCTTGATGAGTATATTAGTTTAGGTAAAAAGCTTTTTAAAAATAAAAAATAAAATCAAAGCAATGTAGTATTGCTTTTTTGTATTTTTATAAAGGAAATTTATGATTAACATTGTTTTATATCAACCTGAAATTAGTCCTAATACAGGAAACATCATTCGAACATGCTTTGCTTTAGGTGCTCGTTTACACATTATTAAACCAATTGCTTTTGATTTACATCCTCATTGATTAAAAAGGCCTGCAGCTGGTAGATTACTTTCTGACATCGAGCATGAAGTGCATGAAAACTATCATGCTTTTGAAAAAAAATATGGTCATAATAAAATTTATTATTTAACCAGATATGGTTATATAAATTACAGTGATATTAATTTTGCGGACAAAAAACCTGAAGAAGAAATATTCTTATTTTTTGGTACAGAATCTACAGGAATTCCAAAATACATTTTACAAAAATCTTTAGATACTTGTTTAAGAATTCCTATGACTGCTCAATCCAGATCTATTAATTTAGCAAATGCAGTAGTAGTTTTAGGATATGAAGTATCCAAACAATTAGGTTTTGCTGGATTAGCAAAATATGAAACACAAAAAGGTAAAGATTTTATTATAAAAAATGAATAATACTTTAACTAATAACAAAATTAAAAATTATGCTAAATTAAAAGATAAAAAATATCGCAATCTCTGGAATTTATTTATTATTGAAGGACAACACTTAATTACAGAAGCTCAAAATTCAGAAATTGAAATATTAGATATTTTAACCTCTGATCCAAAAATGGATGGAACATTAGTTAATGAAACTATTATTAAAAAAATATCAAGTTCCATCACTCCTCCTAAAATTATTGCAATTTGTAAAAAACCACTTGCCAAAGAACTGAAAAATAAGGTAATTTTATTAGATAATTTACAAGATCCCGGTAATGTGGGAAATATCATACGTAATGCAAAAGCTTTTGGTTTTAGTGATGTTATAGTTTCTGGGGTGGATATTTTTAATCCTAAAGTAATACAAGCATCTCAAGGTGCCATTTTTCAAATTAACTGTTTTAATTTAAAAAAAAGTTCTGAGCATTTTTTGCAGACAAAATCAGCAAATTATCAAATTATTGGTTCTTTTTTAGATTTAGAAGCTCAACAAATAGATAGTTTAAAAGTTGCGGAGAAACATATTATAATTTTCGGAAATGAAGGACAGGGAATTTCAAAAAATTTAGTAAATTTCATTGACAAAAAAATTTATATTCCCATTGATTTTGAATCACTAAATGTGGCTTCTGCAGCTGCAATTATTTTATATAAGTTAAGAGGTAATTTTTAATGTTAAAAGAAGAAATAGAAACAATCATAGAACAAATTATAGATAAAAAATTTCCTGCTGTAATTAATGGTTATAATCCCTTAGATGTGGATCAATTTTTAGATACAATTACTTTAAAAATTGAAAGAATTTTATTAAAACAAGTTGAATTAGAAAAAGAAAATGAACAAAAAACTCAATTAATAAATAAATTAGAAAATAAAAATAAAATTTTAACCATTGAAATAGAAAATTTAAAAGCACAAACCAAATGAAAAAAACAGTAATTTTAAACTACTGTTTTTTTCATTTGGATTTTCATTTTTTGATTAATCCCCGCTTTTTTTCACCATCAGAAATTTTAATTCTCATGATTCTAATAATTAATTTTGCAGATAATAGCGGAATACCTATAAAAGAAGAAATTAAAATTATATTTAATATTAATGTCACTCAAATATTACCACCTGAGTAAAAAAATGGTCTTTTATAATCTAGAAAAGCATAAAATACAAGCGGGCGACCTTTTAATCAGTCAGCACCAAAATAAAATATCACAGTTAATATTCCGTACATACAAAATAAAAGCGTAGCTAATCATATTGCTTTGTAAGAGATTTTACAGTAGTGTCTTAATAAATACAAAGCAACAAAACCAGCAATTGGATTAATTCCATGAAGTAAAACAGATAAAAGTCCAGATAAGGGTTCTGTTTTTCACATTCCTATACTAACTCATGAAATTAAAAATCAGTAAACTCAGAAAGTAATTCCCATTCATGAAGTAGATAAAAATAAAAAGTTAAAAAATTTATTACCGTTTTTTTTATAATTCAAACCAAAAAGTGTTAAGGCAAGACCTAAAGCTAAATTAGAAAGAGTTGTAAAATATAGAAAAGGTGAACCGAATTTAAAAATTTGCACAAGATTATACCTGTCTCTGGCAACATTATCTTGTCTATCATCAACATTTGTATCTATTTTAAAAACAGCTAAAATAAGTGCTAAGGCTACTACTGTTAAAATAGTAACTCCCATAGCTAGAATTATATGGGCATTTCTCTTTTCGATATTTATAAACATGTTTTTAAACAAATAGTTTTATTTTATAAATGATAGTAAAAAATTTTCAAAACCGATTTGTTCTTCCACCTCCCCTTTCTTAATTGATAAATCTAAGCTGCTTAATTTAGAAATTGAATTTATAATTTTTTCTATACCTAAATTATTTAAAAAATCAGTTGCTAATTTTATTCTGTAAGCATGGATATTCAGCTGCTTTTCAATTTGTTCTTTATTAAATCCAGCTTTTTGATATGTGTAAATTTTTGAAGCTAAAATTAAAATTTGTGAAAATTGACCAATCAAAAAAATAATATTTTCATTATTTTTTGTTTCATAAATTTTTCACAAGTTTTTAATATTTAATGAGTTAATTGCGTTAGAAAATTCAAAATCATTTTCAACGTCATAATGACTAATTGATTTTTCTATTAAATTAATATCAATGTTTTTACTTTCTTGTAAAATTTTTGCAATTTCATTAGCTATTAGTTCTAAATTTGTTTTACCTAATTGATAGTATAAGCTAACAGCATTACTGTAACTAATTTTACCACCTAAACTTTCAGCAATTTTTTGAATGTAACCAATAGTAGTTTTTTCATCAGGTGTTTTTATTTCGCTAACTTTAGCATTTTTAAATAGAAATTTTATTAATTCATTAGCACTTTTTGTAATTTTTTGCTCTACATAAAAAATTATAAGTGGTTGAGAATTTTCTAGAAAAGTGATAAAATTTTTCATTGCTTTTTTATCATTTTCTTTATTAGTAATCAATCAAGGTGAGTTTTTTCAAACTACAAGCTTTTGTTCATCAAATAGGCTTACACTTGAAACGGCGTTAACAATATCTTCAATAGATGCATCAAAGTCAAAGTAAACAACTTGATTTTGATCATTTTTTTTAATTATTTTTTTTAATTCTGATTTTATTAAAAAACTATCTTCGCCGTGGATTAAATACATTTAACTATTATAATTAAAAATAAGAAAAATCAGAAAATTATTCTGATTTTTTAACTGTAATAGTTTTAAAATTTGTTCGATTTTTTTTACTTTTACTAAATAATGATTGAATAGGATAAATCAGATAAGATATCAAGACAATTGAGCTGAAGACAACAAATTTAATTATTGCTTCAGTTGAATCAGCACCAGCTAATCCTGTAATATCAACAATTGATGCAATTATTACATAGATAAAAGTTATAACATAAAAAAAAGAAGCAATTAGAGCAGACGGAATAAAATATCATTTTTTTTCAACTGGAATTTTTTTAGTTTTACGATTAAATAGTCCACCAATAATTGCTAAAGCAATTTGTAAGAAAATCACCAATGATAAATAGTTTTGAATAATATCTGCAAATGAATAAACAAATGTTCCTGTTCCATAAAGATCAAAATCCCAAGTATCTAATGGATAATTTGTTGCAATTAGTCCAAATATAATGAAAGTTAAAACAGAAATTAATATCATAAATATTCATGAGATGTAATAATTTTTTTCATCTTTTTCTAGATTAAATTTACCTAAAAGTCTTTCACCTATTTTTTGCAATCAATTAATTTGTCCATTTTCCATTACCGATTTAATTTGGAAAGGTGAAGACATAGCGAATCCATTAATAATTGAAAGAATTCCAATACCAATTAAGAAATTCATAATATTTAAGACAATTGTGCTATTCCCAAAACTTAAACCAAAGTGAGTTCCATCATTCGAACCCACAGCAAATGAAATTGAAAGAATTAAGTATAAAATTGTAATAATTACCAAACCTAAAACAACTGATAAACCTAATTTTTTCTTAGCTTTAGGTGCTAATTCTTCTTTCATTGAAAAAATTAAATAAAAACCATCATAAGCAAAAGTAATAGCAGGAATACCTGCGATTAAAATTAATCATTTCGATTTGCTAATTAAACCTGTTGTTTTATTCTGGATAACTTTATGTAATATTGTATTTTCTTCATTTAATGAACTAAAAAATAAACCAATCAGCGGTAATACAATTAAAGGAATAATTTGCAAAATAGTAAATACTCATTGTTGTTTATTTTGAAAATTTATAGATAACAAAGAAGTCCCAGCAAATCACATAAAAACAAGAAAGCTAAGTACCATTACTAAATTAGCATTTTTAATCTGTATTCCAGTATCTTCAAAAGATGAAACTGCATAAATAGCTAATCCAAAAAATGATACTGGCAAATAAAATCAAATAATAAAATTAGTAGTTCCCTTATAAAGAAATTTATTAGTAAAAGTTTTAACTCATTCCAAAAAACCTGAGTTAGTTTTTTGTGCTGAAGAGATTTCTACAAGTGCTAAACCTAAGGCTAAAATGCCAAAAGCAGCAACAATTCAGGTACCAATAACAAGAAATAAATCTCCACTAGCCATCTGATTTAATTCTTTATTTTTAAAGAATATTCCAGATCCAATTGTAGAACCCACAATAAAAATAATGATTGATAAAAAAGTAATTTGTTTTACTTTTTTTATTTTTGTTGACATTTAATTTAGCATCCTTTTAATTGTTGCTTGCTAAATTAGTAAGATTTAGCAAAAACAACTCATCTTTTTGATTTTTTATTAGATATTAAGCATTTACTTTTTTTGTTTTCTTTTTCGTTGTTTAAAGAGCAATCAAGTAAAATACAACGGGCTGTTGCGCCAGTTTCTTGTTGGATTTTTTCCTCTTCTTCAGCTGAACCATTGAATGGTATTATGGCAAATTTTTGTTCTTGAATAGATTTTTTGAATTGTTCATAAGTTTCTGGTTTTACAATATTATCAAGTAACCTTTTTTTAGCTTTTTCATACATATCTTGTTGAATTTTTTTTAATAAATCTCCAACTCAAGTTCTAACTTCTGCTAAAGGTACACGAATTTTAGTTAAGTTATCTCTACGAACTAGTAAAACTTCGTCATTTTCTAAATCTTTTGGACCTACTTCAATTCTTAAAGGTACACCTTGGATTTCACTATTTGCTGCTTTAAATCCAAGACTTTTATCTGATCTATCTACTCTTACCTTGTAGATTTTAGAAATGTTTTTTTCTAACTCATCTACAACTTTTGAAACTTGCGGATTTTTATCTGCAAAAAGTTCTAAAATGTCTACTTGTACAGGAGCAATTTTGGGAGGTAAAATAATTCCTCTATCGTCACCATGAGTCATTATTAATGCTCCTAATAATCTAGTAGAAACACCTCATGAAGTTTGATAAACATATTCACTTACGTTATCTTTATTTTTAAAAGTTACATTATATACTTTTGAAAATTTTTGAGCCAAATAATGAGAAGTTCCCATTTGTAAAGCTTTACCATCTTTCATCATTCCTTCAATTGTGTAAGTAGTACAAGCACCTGCAAATTTTTCGCGTGGTGTTTTTTTACCTATTATTGTGGGAATAGCTAAATAATCCTTTGAAAATTTAGCATAAGCTTTAATCATTTCTCTTGAAAATTTTCTAGCATCAATGCTTGAATTATGAGAAGTATGACCTTCTTGTCATAAAAATTCTGATGTTCTCAAGAAAGGGTTTGTTGTTTTTTCTCATCTAATTACAGATGTTCATTGATTCAATAACAACGGTAAATCTTTATAAGAATTAATAACTTTTTTAAAGTAGTCACCAAATAAAACTTCTGATGTAGGTCTTATGTATAAATTTTCTTGTAATTTATTTTCCCCGACATGTGTTACAGTAGCAAGTTCTGGTGCAAAACCTTTAACATGTTCTTTTTCTTTTTCAATAAAAGATTGAGGTATTAACATTGGCAAATAAACATTTTTAACACCCTTACGTGCAAAAACTTCTGATAAGTGTTTTTGGATGTTTTCTCAGATAGCATATGAATTGGGTTTAAAGTAGATGGTTCCTTTAATAGGACCATATTCCATTAACTCCCCGCCTTTGATTACATCAGTGTATCACCTGGCAAAATCTTCTTTTCAAGGTGTAATTTTTTCAAGTTGCTTCATAGCCTTTAATTATACAAAAAAAGCCATTTTTTCAATAAAAAAACAAGCAATTACAGTGTTAAAAATTTTTTAATAGCTTTTAATTTTTATAAAAAAGCCACTAGACACAACACTTCTTGATATGGCTGCTTCATTTCTGACCTGACCAGGTTACAAGGTTTTTGTTCTAATGGTTTAATAATTATATAATATTTTAATTGATTTTTACAGATAAAAATGATACTAACTTTTATTTAGCTTTTTAAAAGATATTTTAAAATTATTTTCTGTGTTCTTTTAAATTGTAAAAAGCATTTGCGCCTTCAAATTCAGCAACTGAACCTAGTTCTTCTTCAATTGCTAATAATCTGTTGTATTTTGCAACACGATCAGTTCTTGATAATGATCCAGTTTTAATTTGTGAAGCATTAACGGCAACAGATAGATCGGCAATAAATGTATCTTCTGATTCACCTGAACGGTGTGAAACAACAGCTGTCATATTAGCTTTTTGTGCCATTTCAATTGTATCTAATGTTTCTGAAACTGAACCGATTTGATTTAATTTAATTAGGATAGAATTAATTGAATTTTCTTGAATTGCACGTGCTAAAATTTTTGAATTTGTAACAGTTAAATCATCACCCATAATTTGATGTGTTTTACCAAATTTAGCATTAAATTTAGCAAAACCTTCTCAGTCTTGTTCTGCAAATCCATCTTCTACTGAAATAATTGGATATTTTGCAAATAAATCACCATAGTATTCTACTAATTGATCTGTTGTAAATTCAACTTTGTCTGTTAAATTTTCAAATCCTGGTTTTTTAGATTCAATGGCTTCTTTTAATTTTTTAAATGTATATTTTTTAGTTTCTTTGTCATAAAGTTCTGAAGAAGCAGCATCAAGTGCAATAGCAACTGCATTTTCACCATGAGTAGCTGGAACAAACCCTGCAACTTTAATAGCTTCAACTAAAAAATCCAAAGCTTCTTGATGTGATTTTAGATTTGGAGCAAATCCACCTTCATCACCAACTTGTGTACCATGTCCTGCTTTTTTCAATAATTTAGCTAGATTGTGGAACACTTTATTAGCACATTGTAAAGCGCTTTTTAATGATTTTACTCCCACTGGCATAACCATGAATTCTTGAAAATCAATTGTGTTTGAAGCGTGTTCTCCACCGTTAATAACATTTAACATAGGAACTGGTAATTTTCTGGCGTTTGTTCCACCTAAATAACGATATAAAGGTAAATCTAATTCATCTGCTGCAGCTTTAGCTACTGCTAAAGAAACACCTAAAATAGCGTTAGCTCCTAAGTTTTTTTTGAATTCTGAACCATCTAATTGCAACATTTGCATATCAATTGCTCTTTGGTCAGTAACTTCAAAACCTAAGATTGCTGGAGCAAGTTTTTCATTAATATTATCAACAGCTGTTTGAACACCTTTTCCACCAAATCAATTTGATTCATATTTTGTTGCTTGATCTCTTAACTCTAAAGCTTCTCTTGTTCCTGTTGAAGCACCTGAAGGAACGATTGCTGAACCAAATCCTCCTAAAGCTGTTTCTACTTCAACTTGAACTGTAGGATTTCCACGTGAATCTAGAACTTCTCTAGCGTGAATTCTAATAATTTCTGACATTTTTCTCCTTGATGATAAATTATCATAATGTATTCTAATTTTATTTAAAAATAAATTAAAAAATTAATTTAAACACTGGAATTATAACACTAATAAATTTCAAAAATTAAAAAAAGGTAATAAAAAATAACACTTAAATTTGTGTTATTTTTTGTATTATTATTTTAAAGCTTCTGAAACTTGGGCTGCTACTTCTGATGCAAAATCATTTGCAACTTTTTCGATACCTTCACCAACTTCAAAACGCACAATAGAAACTAATTTAGAATTTTTTGACTCTAAGAATTTATTAACTTTAAAAGCATTATCAACCACAAAATCTTGTAATTCAAGAACTGTTTCTGCTAAAGCTTTATTAATTTTTCCTTCAACAATGTTTTGTTGAATTTTTTCTGGTTTTCCTGCTAAGGCAGGATCTGCTAAAAATTCTTTTCTTAAACTTGCAATTTTTTCTGTAGGAACATCCGCCACTAAAGCATATTCAGGATTCATAGCTGCAACATGCATTGCAACTCCACGAGCTGCTTCAGCATCTTTACCTTCAATAAGAACTAAAGTTGCAATTTGTCCGTTTGAATGTTTATATGAACCTGCAACTTGTGTATCTGAAAGATTTATTCTTTGTGCTCTTCTTAAAGAAATTTTTTCACCAATAGTTGCAGTTGCATCAATTGTTAATTCTTCTAAAGTTTTACCTGCACTATTTTTTAGCTGTAAAGCTTGCTCTGAATTTGAAAAATCATGTGCTAATAAAGTTTTACCTATTTCATCAACAAGATCTAGAAAACCTTGATTTTGAGCAACAAAATCTGTTTCTGAATTAACTTCATAAATTACAGCAGCTTGGTCATTTGCCATGGCATTAACAAGACCTTCTGCAGCAATTCTTCCAGCTTTTTTAGCTGCTTTTGCTTTACCATTTTCTTGTAATCAAACAATTGCTTTTTCAATATCTCATTGTGATGACTCTAAAGCTTTTTTACAATCAATCATGGCAGCATTTGTTCTTTCACGTAATTCTTTAATTAAAGCCATTGTGTTAGGTTGTGACATTTTTTCTCCTTGTAATTAAAAAATTAATTTTTTGTTGGTTCAGTTGCTGTTTTTTGTTCTTTGTTAGTTTCTTTATTGACGAATTCTCTTTTTGTGTAAGGTGTTCTTGGATTATTATATCTTCTTTGTTCTCTTTGCTCTCTTTGTTCCTTGTTTCCATCATCAGGAAGAATTACTTCAGACTCTGGTTGATAAGCAAATAATTGTTTACCATTTTTAGCTGCAACAATTGCATCAGCTAAAATTGTTAAAATTAAAGCAATTGATTTGGAAGAATCATCATTTGCAGGGATTCCTAAATCAACTAATGAAGGATCTGCATTTGAATCTAAAATTCCAACAACTTTAACGCCTTTTTTACGAGCTTCTTTAACAGCGATTAAATCTGTTAAAGGATCTGCAACAATCATTACTTGTGGTTGTTGTTTCATATTTTTAATACCGTTTAAATTTCTTCTTAGTTTAGCTAATTCCTTTGTCATTAGCACACCTTCTTTTTTGGTGTACCCTTCAAAGTTATTTTCTGCTAATCTCTCTAAATCATACATTTTTCTAACGCTTGAAAAAATCGTTTTAGAGTTAGTTAGTGTTCCACCTAATCATCTTTCTGAAACATAAGCTGAATTAGTTCTTAATGCTTGTTCTTCAACAGTTTTTTTAGCTTGTTTTTTTGTTCCAACAAAAATGAATGATGCACCTTTTTGCGCGAATTTATTTACAAGTTTATAAGCAAATTCAATTGCATTTTGAGTTTTAACAATATCAATAATGTGAATACCCATTTTTTTTGTATGAATATAAGGTTTCATTTTAGGGTTTCAATTTGCAACTCTGTGTCCAAAGTATGTTCCAGCTTCTAATAATTTTGCTTTTGAAACAATTTCTTTGTTTTGTGTTGGTTTTGATTCACTAGTTTCTACTGTGTCTAGTTTTTCTTGTGGTAAATCTTGTGACATTTTTCTCCATATAAATTTAAATATTTGTTTTACTTCCTAAAGTTTCGAAAATTGGCATTTTTCACAAACACACCCAATCAATTCACTTTAGTGCTTGATAAATTAAGAATTGTAATATTTTAAAATATTCAATCTTGTATAAAATACCTAAAAATTTTATCAAAAAATGCAAAATTTCCTAGAAAGAAAAAAATATTGTTTAACAATATTTTTTATATATATTTATTTATAAGGTTCTTCCTAAAATTCAAGAAATTCCTATAACAATGAAAACAATTCCCAAAAGGGGTGCATAAGATAATTTTAATTTTTGACTAAGTGGTAAAACTAACTTTGCTTTTTCGTATGTAATATTATGTTTAATTTTTTGATCTTTTTTATATTTTTCAATTTGTTTTTGTTTATATTCTTTTACTTTTATATTGTTAAAAGGAGTTAATCCTAAAAAGGCGATTCCTAAAAGTAATCATAAAACGCCAAATAAGTAAAATGCTCAAGTAGGTAGTCCTTCTAAAAAAACGCCACTTAATCTTCCTACGGGGCTTTCTGAAGCATTCATTAAAATTAAGTCATATAGTAATTCTTTATCTTTATACATAAATTGTAATTATAAAATAAATTTATTTAAAAAATGATAAATAAACTAATTATCTATACTTATCTTTCTTTTTTGTCGTATTGATTTTTAGAAAAAGTTTTAGCTCGTGAACCATAATTAGTATTTTTTGTTCTGTAACTGTTTTCTGTAAATTTCTGCTTTCTTGATTTATTACCAAAATTATTAGATCTACTTGATTGTTGTTTTCTTAATGAAACAGCTGGTTCAGGAGTTAGTTTAATTTCTTTATTTGATGTTTTATCTTGCACTACATATTCAGCTAAAAGAATAGCTAATTCTTTGTGTGAATAACGTTCTTGGAGATCATCTTGCACATAAGTATATTTTGCATCTTTTCTTTTTTCTAAAATATCTGCCAGTTTAGAAATTAAATGTTGTTCTCAAACATTTTTAAGTTCTTTTTCTGAAGGAATTTGTACTTCAGAAATAATTGATTCAGTTTGGATAGCAATTTGTTTAATATGTGGTAATTCAGAAGGTTTTACAAATGATAAAGAATGTCCAAATTTGCCAGCTCTCCCTGTTCTACCAATTCTGTGTGTGTAATATTCAATTTCTTGAGGTAAATCAAGGTTAAAAACTCATTCTACATGTTCAACATCAATTCCCCGTGCCATAACATCAGTTGCAACCAAAATTTCTACTTTTTGTTCACGAAATTTTTCCATTACATGATTTCTTTCTCTTTGTTGCATGTCCCCTTGAATTCCAGCTGCTTTAAATCCTAAAGAATTTAAAGCATCAGTTAATTCATCAACTCTTCTTTTAGTTCTACCGAAAATTACAGATGATTTTGGTTTATGTAAATCTAAAAATTTTACAAGTGTCATTAATTTGGCGCTTTCTTTTAAAACTACATATTTTTGATCAATTTTATTTGATGTTGTTAACCCTGAAGAAATTGTTACTTTTTCAGGTTGAACTGTCATTTTTTCTGAAAGACTTTTGGTTTTTTTGTCAAAAGTTGCAGTAAAGAAATAATTTTGACGCATCTTTGGTAAATAAGTAATAATATTTTCGATTTCTGTTAAAAAACCAATTCTTAATAATTCATCAGCTTCATCTAATGTTAAAGATTTAATATGAGATAAATCAACTTTTCTAGTTGATAAAATATCTTCTAATCTTCCTGGTGTTGCCACAATAATATGTGCAGGAAATTTTCCTTTAATATGGCTTAATTGTTTTTCATATGATGAACCACCTAAAATTAAACCATATCTTAAATTATGAAATTGTCCAATTTCTTTAAATTGAACATAGATTTGTGTTGCTAATTCTCTTGTTGGAGCAATAATAAGGTGTTGAATTTTATTTAAATCAGCATCAGTAGATTCAATAATAGGGATAGCAAAGGCAGCTGTTTTTCCTGTACCTGTTTGTGCTTGGCCGATAATATCTTTTCCTTCAATTGCAAGGGGAATAACTTTTTCTTGGATTGGTGATGGTTTAGTAAATCCCATTATTTCTAATGCTTTCTTAGTCTGATGACTAATATTTAAATCTTCAAAATTCATATAGCTCCTTGATATGTGTGTTCTAAATTTTCTAATTAAAATTTAGAGTTGTTTACTAATTGTATACTAATTTATAAATATTTAATATCAATGATAAAACTATTTGTTTTATTTATAAAAATAACATTTTCAAATTAGTTAATTAAAGTTTCAATCTCTGAAATTGCTTTTTCTGCTAAAGTAATTCTAATTGTGATGTTATTTTTATCATTTTTCATAAATTCATCAACCAATTCTACTTTATAAACACCCACAATATTTTTAAATTTATTAATTCACTGCATCGGCGATTGATCTAAAGCAATTTCAATTGTTACATCACGAATTTTTAAAGGAGCAGAATCATAATTTTGGAAAATAACTTTTTTCTGAACATTTTCAGGCAAAATAATTTCAGCAAAAAAAGCATCAGATATTTTTAATTTAGGATGAATTTTTCCAATTCAACCTACTAAATTATTATCATTATAAATTTTTGCACTAACTCCAGTATGAAAAATTTCTGCTGTAGTTTTTTTAAAAATTAGTTCTTTTTGATAAATGGTTTGTAAATCATTTTGAATTTCTCTAAAACTTTTTACAGTTGAAGCCAAACTTAAAACTCTATCTAATTTATTGACCATTCCAATATCAAAAATAGAAATATTTTGGATTTTTCTTTTTTGATTGTAATCAATCACTTCAGCAAGTGAAACTGCCAAAGAATTTCTAATTTGTTCTCTTTCTTTTGAAACAAAGGTTTCTAATTCAATTGTTTTATCAAAAGAAAAAGGATTAAAAATATTTTTTTCTTTAGAAATCAGACTATAAGTTCAAACTTGTTGATAGCCTAAGTTTGCTACTAAAGTTGGATAATCTTTGTATGTATAAATTTCATCTAATACTTGCTGTTGTGGTTGTTGTGGTTTGAATTTTTCATAACCATAAAAACGAAAAAATTCTTCAACAATATCCTGCCAGTGTGTGATGTCATGACGATATGTGGGAATTGTAATTTTGTTTTTATCAAACTTAAAACCTAAAATTTCTAAAGATTTTTTAGTTCTTAAAAAATCTTGATTTCCATAAATATTTTCTCCTGCAATAAAATTTAAATAATTTCAGTCAAATTCTAAAATTTTTTGTTCAATTGTTGGGAAATTAATAGGGACAGAAAATTTTTCTAGTCTTTGAGATAAAAATTTAGTTCCTAATTCTAAGGTTCCTAAAGAAATTTTTTTCGATGATTGTTTTGAAGCATTAGATTCAATTTTTAACTGTTTGACAGTTGAACGAACTTCTTTAATTGGAAAAATTCCCATTTCAAAAATAATATTTTCAGTATTGTCAGAAACTGCAGTTTTTTCTCCGCCCATAATTCCAGCAAGTGAAACTACTACATTTTTATCATTTAAAATTCCAAGACCATCTTTGAATTCTGTAATTTTTCCACCTAGAGACTGAAATTGCCCTGTAAATAATTTTGCAGTTAAAAATGTAGTATTAATTTTAGCTTTATCATATGCATGAGTTGGCATTCCTGTCATTAATAAATTTAAATTAGTTAAATCCACTACAGAACTAATTAGTTTTACTTGTGATTTTACTAAAAATAATTTTTCTTGTAAAGAAATAGATATATTAGAATTTTTTGTTTCAATTAAAACTAATGATGATTGTATTCCAGCTTGCACTTTAGTTGTTGATTCCATGTTTGGTTTTACAGTTTGCAATTGTTGCATTTCTTTTAAATAATATGCTGCAATTTCTCTTGCCATTATTAAGTAAGAATTAGCATCTGAACGATTTGATAAAATTTTGACATCAATTAAATAATCATTTAAATCAAAAAATTCTACAGGATCTATACTTAAATCAATTTGTTCTTTGAAAGTAAAAATTCCTTCAGCCATTTCACTAGGTGCATAACTTATATCAAAACCAATCTCATTTAAAGAACAAAGCATTCCTTCAGAGATCACACCTTGCATTTCTTTAGGTCCAAAAACAATATCACCTGAAGAAGCACCTTCAACAAATGCCATTAAGTAATCTCCAACTTTAACATTATTTGCATTAGTTTGAATTACCCGTTTTTTATCTGCAAATTCAATTTCACAAACATTCAATTTATCAGCATTGGGATTTTTATAAACCTTTTGGACATGACCAAATTTAATACCTTTAACTTTTGAAAATAATTCATAAGATTCAACTTCAAAACCTAAATTAGTAATAACCTTTGCTAGTTGATCTATTGAAACATTGATATTAGCTAATTGTAATAATTTTTTATAAGAAAAAATCATTTTTACTCCTTACTATTTGAATTGATTTAAGAATCTTAAATCATTTTTATAAAATTCACGAATGTCTAAAATTTGGTATTTAATCATAGCGATTCTTTCAATCCCAATTCCCGCAGCAAATCCATTCATATCATTTGTATAACCAGCCATTTTTAATACACTGTGGTGCAACATTCCAGATCCTAAAAGTTCAATAGTTTTATCTTTATAAACTATGTCAACCTCTAAAGAAGGTTCTGTAAAAGGGAAAAATGAAGGACGTAAAATAATATCTAGTTCATCTTCAAGTACAAAAGATAATAATGATTTTAAAGTTCAAATTAAGTTAGGAAAATTTACATAACCTACAGACACAAAATCAATTTGTGTAAATTGATGTGAATGAGTTTGATCATCTTCATCATTTCGATACACTTTTCCAAAAGTGAATTGACTAAAAGATCTGTTAGCATATTTTTCTAATATTCTGGCTGTTACTCCTGTATTATGAGTACGTAAAAGTGTTTTATCTTTTAAATAAAGTGAATCTTGCATATCACGAGCTGGATGATTTTGGGGAATATTTAATCTTTCGAAATTATATTCATCAGTTTCAATTTCTGAAGCTTCTACTTCAATATAACCATTTTGTAAAAATCATTGACGGAAACGATTGACAATTAAAGTTAAGGGATGCAGTGAGCCTTGATTGAAAGAATTATATTCTACATCTATTTTTTCGTTTGCAATTTTTGCTTCAATTGTTAGATTTTCAATTTTTTGTGCAGCTAGTTGAAAAAACGCTTCTCCAGCAGCTTTTAATTCTTTTAAAGCTTTCCCTAGTTGAGCTTTTTGTTCGGGAGATGAAGTTTTTAATTTTTCTTGCAATTGACCATATTCACTATCTTTTGCGTAAAATTGATTTTTTATCTTTTTTAGGTCTTCTAAATTATTAATTTTATTTAAATCCATTTTTTACCTTTCTAGTTTTTAGTACAAAATATTTCTAACACTATTTATTTTGCTTAATACGATTTCAAAATTCTTTTATTTTCTTTTCATTTGAAGAATCACCAAATTCAAAAAAAATTTCATTCTTTAATTCTTTGGGTAAATATGTTTGTTCCACATATGAGTTATGATAATTATGACTATATTTGTAACCTAATCCTGCTCCTAATTTTGCAGCATTTTTGTAATGACTATCTTGCAAATGTTTAGGAATATCATAAATATGTCCAGTATTTACAATTGAGATAGCTTTGCTAAAAGCTTTGTAAGTTGAATTACTTTTAGGCGAAAGAGCTAATTCAGCAATTAAATGTCCAATTGGTAAATATCCTTCCGGTATTCCCAGTCTTTGAAATGCTGTATAAGCAGCTTCAATTTTGATACCCATTGAAGGATTAGCTAATCCAATGTCTTCATAAGCCATTGCTGTCATCCTTCTAAATAAAGCATCAAAATCACCAGATTTAATTAATAAAGCTCCATAAAATAGTGCAGCATTAACATCACTACCTCTTAATGATTTATGAAAAGCACTCAAATTATTATAATGTGCATCGCCATCTTTATCACTGTAAAAATTAATATTAGGAATAATTTTTCTTAATTCATTTTTACTAACTTTTTTGTTATTATAAATTTTACTTAATAAACTCAAATTATTTAAAACACTTCGAAAGTCTCCTACAGATAGTTTTACAAGATCCAAAATGGTGGCATCATCCATTTCTAAATTAATTTTTGTTTGCAAAATTTTTTGTACACTAATTAACATATCATTTTCACTTAAAGAATGAAATTCTAAAATGTGCATTCTACTTCTGATTGCAGGGTTAATTTTAAAATAAGGATTTTCTGTAGTTGTAGCATAAATTGTAATTTTAAAATTTTCCAAATAAGAAAGCAATAAATCTTGTTTATCTTTATTTAATCTATGAATTTCATCAATGATTAATATTTTATTAGCTTTAATTTTTTCTAATAATTGTTGTTTATTTTCAATTGTGGCATTAAAAGTATCAAATTTATCTGTTAATTTTTTAGCTAATATCAAAGCAGCTGATGTCTTGCCAATACCACTTTTGCCATAAAAAATAAAAGAGCTTAAATCTTTTGTTTTGATAATGTTTTGAAATAGCTCTTTTAAATGATGCTGTCCAATTAAATCATCTAGTTCATGTGGCCTTAAATCTAAAGATAAACTTTTCATATTAGTAATTTTAGCAAAATAAAAATTTAAATTTATTATATGTTAGAAAAAATAAAAAACACCTTTTTTTAAAAAAGATGTTTTTTAAAGATGGGAGAATTAAAGCCCGTTTTTAATCATATTTTTGATATTGGGATGATGTGCACCAATAACAAAAATATGTGAAATTAATAAAACTAATCCCGAAATTCAAAATAAACTTGGATCAAAAGTTTGATTTAAATTACCCAGTGTTGATTGAGTCATTCAAGGAATAAATGTTAATCCAATCATAATTAATGGTGAAACAATTGATGAAAAACCAACATTTTTTCATAACTTATAAATAGTTAGGAAAATTACAATACCAATTAAAAATAAAACAAGATTTACAGTTATAAATAATCCTGCAAGCGAAGCTGCTCCTTTTCCACCTTTAAATTTGAAAAATACTGGTCAAATATGTCCGATGATTACTCCAAATCCAGCGATTTGAGGAATAATAAATGCTAAACTTTTTTGAAATTCATTTCCTGTAGATTGTACATCTCTTGTTTGACTTAAAATAATTCAAAAAACAAGTACTGCTACAACTGATTTTATGACATCTAATAAAAATATTAAAAGTCCTGCTTTTTTTCCGTAAACTCTTAAAGCATTTGTAGCTCCCGCGTTTCGAGAACCCTTCTCTCTAATGTCTTCTTTTTTTGATTTTTTGGAGAAAATTATTGCAAAATTTATACTTCCTATTAAATAACCGAAAAGTATTGCAATAAAATTAATTAAAAAAATATAAAAATTCATGCTTAAAATTATATTTTAAAAAATAAAAATGTAAAATATATTTATAATTAGACTTAATAACTTTGACAATATTTTGTTGTGTAGAAAGATATCTTTTGAAAAAAAAATTTATAATAACTTTAGCTTTAATAAGTACTGTCACTATTTTTACTGCTGGGTTAGTTACAGGTTTATTGCTAACTTATAAACATGAACAAAAACAAAATATTACAGAAGAAAATAATAAAATTTCTTCTGATAGTTATGTTATTAATATTAACAATCATGATATTGAAAATAATGAAGAAATTAAAAATTTCTTGAAAAATATTCCTGAAAATAATTCACAAACAAACTTTAATAATGCAGTTATTGAAAATCGTTATAAAAATGCAGTTAGTGGTACAAAAGAAAGTGTTACAGCAGAAAATGATTTAATAATTGATGATAATGCAGATAAAAATGAAGTAATACAAAAGAGAGATTTACCCACTCTAAAAAATAGAGATGATACTGTAAATTGACTGCTAAAACACAATGCTGAAGTTAAAACATTACTAAAAGAAGTATTTTTACCAAAAATTAATTATTGATATGAAAAAATAGTTGCTTCAAATCAAAACCCAGTTACTTTAATAAATTTAATTAGAAGAATAGATAAGTTTCAAACTAATGATGTTAAATTTTTGGAATGAAAAAAACAGTGATTTTTAGATAATTCTACACAACATATTATAGGTTTACAACTATTATCAAACATTGCCCAACAAATTAATGTTGTCAATTCTTTATTTAATGAAAATCAGAATATTATTAATGCTGATATCGTTTATTTTAGTAATGATGATACAATTTTTGATCTTTACACTAATGAAGCAAAACCAGTATTAAATAGATATTTAACAAATCCCAATAGCATAACAAATCAAACTTTTTTACAAGCTTTGGAAAATATTTTCAAAGGGCACCAAAAAAGTTTTTATGATTATCACTTTTTCTTGTTTTCTCCTAGAAAAGAAGAATATTTGAATAATTTAGATAAGATTAATAATAACTTAAATGGTCATACTCACGCAATTACTAACTTAGTAATGGATTTAATTTACAGCTTAGAATTTTTCTTTAAATATTGAGAAGATTTTGCAACAAGTTATCAATCTTTAAATATAAACATTATAGAAATTAATAATTTAATGAAAGAATTTCAAAATACTTTTAAAAACCTAAAAAGTAATTTTTATAATCCAAATTTTGATGAATATTTATTTGATTTAAAAAATGAAGCAAATAAATTGTTTAGTGATTTCATTTTAACTTTACCACTAATTTTAGAGATTTGAAAAATAGAAAAAGAAGCAAAAAGCTTCTTCAAAGTTTCTAATTACTTATATCAAAATTAAAATGATTTTAAAAATTGAGAAATTATGACTTTAAAATTGCATAAAAAGATTATTAAAAATAAGGTCAAACTTAATAAATATGAATAATTAGTTTTTGATAAATTTATAGCTTCACTAAAAATATTTCCAATATTAATATCAGATTGTTGAGCATTTAAGTTTAAATATCCAACAATTGTTAACATAGTTAAAATAATGGCAAATTTTTCTACAAAAGTTGCTAAAAAATCTTGCAAGATAATGGCAAAGAAATGCAAATAGAAAATTTTTCAATTTGATGTTCCTAAAGATTTTGATGCTGAAATAAATTCTTTATTTTTATTTATATCAACAATAATAAAAGTTGATTTAGCTTGATATATTCATCCTGATAAAATTAGTGCTCCAAAAATTGCTGAAGTAGAAAACTGAAAAATAAAAATCAATAAAAGATATCAAATGAACTCTGGAACAATTGTTATTGAAATAATGATTTTTTTAATAAATGCAGCAAATTTACTATTAAAAAAACTTGCATAATAACCAATCAATCATCCTAATAAAATTCTAAAAATAAATGCCAGAAAAATTAAAGTTAAAGTTATTGATAAAGAAGATCAAAGTCTAGCTCAAATATCAATCCCATAATCGTTTGTTCCCAACCATGTATAAAAACTAGATACATCTTTGTTATTTAATTTTTCAATTGCATTGATTAATTCATAAGGATTAAAAATTAAAACAACATTGGAAATATTTGAAGCATTACCATCTTCTAAGGAATTATAAATAAAATTAAATTCAGAACTTTTATTAGCTATTTCCAATAAAGTATTTAATTGGTTTCCTGGTTCTAAAATAACTGTTTTATACGGATTTGAAATAGGGGGCAGCTCTTCAATATAATTAATAGTATTACTTATTGGATTAAAAGCTGAATATTGTGAAATAGCTGTAAAAATAATTAACATCATTATTATAATGATGAAAAAGCAAAATAAAAAAATGTTAACTTTTTTGCTAAAAAATGTGATGATAATATCTTTAAAATTTGTTTTATTAAAATTACTTAAATTAATTAATTGTATTTTTTTCTTTTTGCAAATTGAAAGTTATTTATTTTCATATTAACTTCCTTTTAAAATAAAACATCATTTGTTGATATCATCTTGGTTTTTGTTTTGATAAATAATTTACAGGATCAAAAATTTCTTGAATAATTTCAGTGAAAATTTGAAAACTAAAAATTAAAATTAAAGAGAAAATAAAATAAAACATTAATACATCAGCTTCTTTATAAAGAATTGCATAAGTAATTAGCAGTGATAAACCATTAATTTTAAAAATTCTTTCTAGAACAATAGCTAAAGTAAAAAGTACTAGATAAATTTGTAAGATATTTTCTAAAAATCTTAATAAAAAGGTTTTTAAGATAACTTTAAAAAATAATTCTTTTGCTTTCATACCTTTAGTTTTTGCAAAAATATAATATCCTGAACTAATAATTTCATTCAATATTTTTAATATTGTAAAAAACATTAATGGTGTAATGGAAATTACTAAAATAACTACAGGTACTAAAATTGAAATAATAATTTTGCTGGGGTTTGCATTAGCTAAAAATTGTGTAGGAAATTCTAGGAAAATATTTATTAAAAAAAAGACTGCAACTAAAATAAGAATCGGGATTGCAGATAAAAGTGAATTAAATCCTTTAATTAAAAAACTTCAAAAATTAGTTTTTTTCGTTGAAGCTATATAAGCTAAAAAGAAAGAAAATATTAAAGAAATTAAAAATGAAATAAAAGTTCATGCAAATGTTAAAGTTAATGAATTAAAAAATAATGTGTCAATTTTAACTGAACTTTCAATTACTTCCGTATTATTAACACTTCCAAAATTTCCTGCAAAAAAGTTTTGAAAGTAAGTTAAAAAATGTTGAAAAAAAGAGTTATTAGATCTATTTGCAAAGAAATATAAAAAAATGAACAAAAATCAAGTTACAAGAATTAATGTAACTGAATAAACTGCTATTTTTTTTATTAAATTAAAAAATATGTTCATTTTTTCCTTACTATTTTAATTTAGTTTAATTTTGTTCTACTATGAAAAATGCAAAATCATCAATTCTGTCTACTTTTTCTGATCCACTACTTGATAAATGTTCCAATTCAACAATAAAAATAATTGAAGGCCCATTTGTATTAATTGTTTCTGAAACATTAAATCTACTATCAATGTTCAATTTATAGTTTGTTTTTTTAGAATCAATTACAACCAGTTGATATCTGTAACGATGTGGAAAAGGAAATTTTTCTCCTTCTTTGAATTCAAAATAATTTGATAATTTTTTAATAACTTCTACTCAATTATTATTAAATTCTTTTGCAGCATTTATAATATCTGCCTTAATTGTGACAAATGAAGTTGATTGAAATAATTGAGTTCCTCTAAAAATAAATTTATTTCTTAAATCAGCATTAATCCCTTCATCAACACCATTTACTAAACTTGTTTTTTGATTTGGTGTTGATGCACAAGAAATTAGGGCCACTGATGAGATAAATAATGTGGGTAATACCAAAAATAAAAATTGTTTTTTCATTTTATAATTCCTTTCTAATTCTTACATCTTGTAAATATTCAATTCCTCGATATTTACTTGGAAAATCTAAATAATTTTGGATTAGTTTTTTTTCTAAACTATTTACTTTAAAACTTGCAGCTGCTTCAATTGTTAAGTCTTTTAGATTTGTTATTTGATTTATTAAATTAATCATTTTAAAGTTATTCAAATTTTTATCTACAAAAGCATTTATAAATAACTTTAAAAATTTACTAAATTTTGCTTCCTGTTCTACTGTTTTAAATAAAATTTTTTTTAAATTATTTAATTGCTTTAAATTAAAATTGCTTCATTGTTCTAAATTAATTTCAAAAAAAAGATTATTTTTTTCTGCAACAAGATTTTGGTAAGTTATTTGTTCAAAAAGATTTTTTGAAAAAAGCAATAATTCTGGAAAAATATCTTTTAATTTTGGATTTGCAAAAATAGCAAATAATAAAATTAAATTTTGATAATTATTATCTTTTATAAAAATTTCTAAATAATTTGAAAAAGTTGATTCAGTTAGATTTAGTGAAAAATTTTTAAAAATACTATTTTCATTTATAAAGTATTTTTCATAATCAGCTTGATTTTCAATTAAAGCAACTTTAGGTTTTAAACGTGAATCTAATTGTCCATAAAACTCTTCTAGTTTTAAATAAATATTTTTTTGACTATTAGTCAAAATTCTTGTATCAATGGGAATTATTCATTCTATTTTTCGTTTTTGAGTCAAATTATTTAAATTATAAAAATTATCTAATAATTTTTTTAGTGATTCTTGAATTTCACTATATTTTGAAGACTGCATTCTCTTTTCTAAATCTAAAGAATTATTTAAATCGAAATACAATTTATCATTATCATCATTAAAAATATTTATATTTTTTTCATTATCTTGAATTACTTGAATTTTGTTAATTCATAAATAAGCATCTTTGGCACTCTGATATTCTAATAAGTTTTCAAAATTTCTTTTTAGTGCTAAATCTACAGGAACTGATGATAATCAATAATCATTTTCTGGTGAAACTTGCTTAGCAAATAGTGAAAAATTCAATGCACTCATCAAATAAGTTCTAAAAGCAATCACATCTTTACTGAACAAATCAGCTATTTTGGTTTGACCTTTTTCGATCTGATTTAGGTTAGTACCATAAAACAAATTAGCAAATAAATTATTAAAATTATTGATTTTATTTTCACTGGGAATTAAATTTAATTGACTTGTTTTAATCGAAGAACTGGAATTATATTCTGTAGTATAACTTAAACCGAAAGTTGCAGGATCTGATAAAATTTTTTGTTTTTCAGAATTATTTAAGTTAGTAAAATCGCTTCTGGAAATAATTTTTTGTTGATAATTTTCAAAATTTTGTTGTGCAAAATAATCAGAATTTAATGGTAAGGCATTAAATGAATAAATAATAGTTTCTAGTTTCTGGGGATTATTTATTCAAGATTTTTCTCAAAAGTGTTCATTAAGTTTTAATAATATTTCTTCGGGGGAATTTTTATTAATAACATAATTTCCAGCATAAAAACGATCTTTAAATGTTTTTCCATAATTATAAAAATTTAGTTTATCTAAGATTTCATTTTTTGAAGCATCAAAAAATATTGGTTGAAATAATGGCGATTCAATTAGTAAACTTTCAAAAAAAGTTAGTAAACCTTTTTCTGAATTTTCTCTTGCATAAATTGTGATTGTATTTTCATCTTTAATGAAAGTATTTTTATTTAATAATTTATTAGTATCAATTCCTAAATTATTCAAAATTGCTAAATAATCTATACCATTAAAATAATCAATCTCATTTACATAATTTAATTGTTCCATTTCTTTGAGTTCTGACGTATTTAAAAACTGTTGACGAAAGTTTTTATTTCTTAAAAGAACGTTCATCATTCCATAATAAACACTTTCTGCATTTATTTTGTGATTTTGTCTTTGGCCTAAATAGTCAGATCAAAATAAATTAGGGCGAAGTGAAATTTCAATTTTTTTAGCTTTTTGCAAACTTCATTCAAAAAAATCACTATTAATTGAATTATATAAATTGTCACTTGCTCTAGCAATTGCATAAGAATTTAGATATGTACCAAAATTTTCAGGAGCATCTAGTTTGTCTGTTAGATCTGTATAAAAACTATAAGTTTTTAAATCAGTTGCTTCATTAATGATAGAACTTTCTTGGGCATGAACAAAAATGGCGTTGGCAAATTCTAATTTTTTGGAAACTTCTGTAGGCTTTTCAATTGTAAGATTTGCATAATTAATTAATGGTTTAGAAGTTGTTTTATACCTAAAAAGTCTTAAATTTGTCAAGTTGTCAAGTTGTTTTAAAAGTAGATTATTATTTTTATTTTCTAAAGTACTAAAATCAAAAATTTTATTAGCATTGTTAAAACTACTAATAAAAGTTTGTGGATTTTGATAGTCAACATAATGAGAACAAGCAACTAGCAAAGAAGCTGAAGAGATGATTACAAAATTTGAAAATAAAAATATTTTTTTCATTTTATGTTCCTACTCTGCTAGTTTTGAGTTCAGTAATTGAGTTGGTAATAATTAATAAATCTGAATTCGCATTTGCTACAGTATCATGTGAATGGAAAGATAATAAAATCACTGCAAAAACTATACCTGAAGCAAACCAAAAAAGAGTAATATATCATTTTCTTTGTGTTCCATTGCGCAAGTGAATGAATTCAGGAACTAGTTCAATAATTGCCACAAAAGTTAAAATGGCTCCTCCTGAAGCATTAATAACCGGAATTAATCATCCTACTTGTTCAATATACTTATTAAGAAATGAACTAACTAACATAATTGGTAATAATAAAAGAATTGTTAATAAATTATAAATAACAGATTTTTTAATAGTTTGACCATACTGCACTTGGCGATAATGTACAATTAAAACTTCAATAATAATATGCAAGTTAAAAGTGATAATTAAACCTAAATTAATATTTTCACCACGTGATAGTTTTGAAATTGTGGCTCCTAAAACAAAACCATCAATTGTTCTGTGTGATAATAATAATAAAATTGCAAGTCAAGCAGCTTTAGGGCTATCAATATCTGAAAAATTAACCATATGGTCATGATGTCCGTGTTCATCATGTTTTTTATGTACTTCTTTACCAAAAAATTTCACAAAAATTCAACGTACTATGAAAATTGTAGTAAGACCAATAATTGTTCCACCTGCTACAATTGCCATCACTAAAAACTGTTCGTTTCAAGTATTTTTATGAGCGAAATTTCTCAGGGACTCATTTTGATGGATAAATTTTTCTGTTTTTTCATAAGATTCTTTAAAAAATCCTAATGTTCCGATGATGATTAACATCGCAGCAGAAAAAGCATAAAGATAAATATTGCTATTTTCTTTAATTCTTGGTTTAATAAAAGAAATTAAAAAAATAATAACTATCGGTACAACCAAAAGAAATGCTGAATAAATTAAAAAATTAACAAAAATTGCTAAATTTTCATTACCAAAATCATTTGCTTGAAATGGAAACATATTTTCCTATCTACCTTGTATCTTGAAAATCTTAGAACAAGAAAAAATATAATGAAAATTATAGCAAAAAATTCATTAATTACGGAGTAATTCAGCCAAATCTATTACTTTTTACCTTTGTAAATATAGAAAAATACTTATTTTTTATGATAAAGATTGAAAGCTTTATCACCAATTTATTTTATTTTCATTTATATTCAAATATAGCTATAAAATGAATTATAAAAAAATAGCACTTTTTTAGTTTGAGTGCTAAATTATGTGTTATAATATTTGCATGTTTATGAAAAAGAACATTGAAAAAATAATGATTTAATAATAAATTGAATAAGAAAGGAATTAACATGGCAAAAGAAATTATTTTAGGTATAGATTTAGGAACAACTAACTCAGTTGTTGCCATTATTGAAAATAAACAACCTAAAGTTTTAGAAAACTTTAACGGTAAAAGAACAACACCTTCTGTTGTTTCATTCAAAAATGATGAAATCATTGTTGGTGAAGTCGCAAAAAGACAATTAGAAACAAACCCAAATGCAATCGCTTCTATTAAAAGATTAATGGGTACTACAAAAACTGTTACTGCAAATGGAAAAGAATATAAACCTGAAGAAATTTCAGCGATGATTCTTTCACACTTAAAAGAATATGCAGAGAAAAAAATTGGTTCAAAAGTAACAAAAGCAGTTATTACTGTTCCCGCTTATTTTGATAATGCAGAACGTGAAGCTACTAAAACAGCAGGAAAAATTGCTGGTTTAGATGTATTAAGAATTATTAACGAACCAACAGCTGCTGCTTTAGCTTTCGGTGCTGATAAAAAAGATAAAGAACAAAAAATTCTGGTTTATGACTTAGGAGGAGGAACATTTGACGTTTCTATCCTTGAATTAGAAAATGGAACTTTTGAAGTATTATCAACTTCAGGAGACAACCGTTTAGGTGGAGATGACTGAGATAACGAAATCGTTAAATGAATGGTTGAAAAAATTCAAGCTGAATATAAATTTGATCCTTCAAAAGATAAAATGGCAATGTCAAGATTAAAAGAAGAAGCTGAAAAAACAAAAATTGCCCTTTCAAATCAATCTGTTGCAAATATTTCATTACCATTTTTAGCAATTACAGAAAATGGTCCAATTAATGTTGAACTAGAAATGAAAAGATCTGAATTTGAAGCTATGACTTCACACTTAGTTGATAGAACTAGAAAACCAATTATGGATGCTTTAAAAGAAGCTAAACTAGAAGCTAAAGATTTAGATGAAGTGTTATTAGTAGGGGGATCTACAAGAATTCCTGCTATCCAAACAATGGTTGAACATACCTTAGGTAAAAAACCAAACAGAAGTATTAACCCTGATGAAGTTGTTGCTATCGGAGCAGCGATCCAAGGTGGAGTTTTAGCAGGAGAAATTGATGATGTTCTATTATTAGATGTTACTCCACTTTCTTTAGGAATTGAAACACAAGGTGGAATTTCAACTGTGTTAATACCAAGAAATACAACAATTCCAGTTACAAAAAGCCAAATTTTTTCAACAGCTGCTGATAATCAACCTGAAGTAACAATTAGTGTAGTACAAGGTGAAAGACAAATGGCTGCTGATAATAAAATTTTAGGAAGGTTTAATCTTTCTGGAATTGAACCAGCACCTCGTGGTGTTCCACAAATTGAAGTTTCTTTTTCAATTGATGTTAACGGGATTACTAAAGTAACTGCAAAAGACAAAAAAACAAACAAAGAACAAACAATTACTATTGAAAATTCAGGAGCTTTAACTGAAGAAGAAATTAACAGAATGGTTAAAGAAGCTGAAGAAAATCGTGAAGCTGATGCTAAGAAAAAAGAAAAAATGGAAACATTAGTTCGTGCTGAAGCTCTTGTTGCTCAACTAGAAAAATCATTAAATGAAAATGGTGACAAAGTTGATGAAAAACAAAAAGAAATGACTCAAAAACAAATTGATGAACTAAAAGACTTAATTAAAGAAGAAAAAATTGATGAACTAAAAATTAAGTTAGATCAAATTGAACAAGCAGCTCAAATGTTCGCTCAAAATGCCGCAAACCAAGCAGCTAATGATTCAACTCAAGAAGAAGGAACAGTTGAAGCTGAAATCGAAGAAAAAGATAAATAAGCTAGAAAATTGTCTTTAATAAAAAAACAAGATTGGAAAAGCAATCTTGTTTTTTTATTAATAATTTTTAAAACTTTCAATTATTTTGTTTTTTCTAACATTTTTACAGCAAGCCTTGCACCTTCTCATAACACTTCACTAAATGTAGGGTGAGGGTGAATTGCTGAAGCGATGTCATAGATTGTTGTTTCTAAATCCATTGCAACAACAATTTCTGAAATTAAGTCAGTTGCATGTGGTCCAACGATATGACATCCCAAAATTTCACCAAATTCTTTGTCGATTACAAATTTAGCAAAACCAATTTTATTGTTTGTAGCAATTGCTTTTCCAACATATGTAAATTGATATCTTACAACTAATGGTGTTTTACCTTTTGCTTTAGCTTCTTCTTCAGTTAACCCAACAATAGCAATTTCAGGATGAGTATAAATACATGAAGGTAATGTTTTTGATGAATATTTTACAGGGTGATTGGTGATGTGGGAAACAGCAATGGCCGCATGGCGGTAAGCTACGTGTGCTAACATTGATTGACCTACAACATCACCAATTCCATATACTCCTTCAACATTTGTGCGGCAATATTCATCAACTGGAACTTCTTTTCTTTGTCCCAACTTAATTCCTACTTCAGCCAATCCTAAAGATTCTGGTACTCTACCAACTGATACTAAACTAACATCAGCTTTAATTGAATGTTCTTTGTTATCAATTGTATAAAATAAGGTATCTTTTTCAAACTTAGTTACTTGAGCATTATAAACAATCTCAACTCCAGTACTTTCTAATTTAGTTGCAATAACTTTTGCAAGCTCTGCATCAATACCGGCTAAAATACGATCAGTATTTTGTAAAATAGTTACCTTTACTCCTGTTTGAGCAAAAACTTGAGAAAATTCTACACCAATAACTCCACCACCGACAATGGTCATAGTTTTAGGTTTTTTATCTAAATTAATTGCCTCTTTTGAAGTAATTAATTTTCCTGTTTTGTATCCATCTTCAAATCCTGGTAAATCTAAGTGGCGGTCACTTGAACCAGTAGCAATAATTATATTTTTACCACGGTAAACTTTGCCTACAACTTCAATTTCGTGTGCACCAATAAATTTAGCTTCACCAAAAATAGTTTTAACTTTGTTAGCTTTCATTAAAAGCTGTACACCAGTTGTTAACTGAGCTACAACATCTCTTTTTCTCTGGTGCATTTTTTCTCAGTTAATTTTTAATGAACTAGTATTAATATCAACACCATAATCAGCAGCATGCTTAATATATTCGTGTACTTCTGCAGTTTTTAATAATGCTTTAGTTGGAATACATCCAACATTTAAACAAACACCACCTCAGAATTCTTTTTCAATAATTAATGTTTTTAATCCGTGATCTCCTGACATTTCTGCAGCTAAATAACCACCAGGACCTGATCCTATAACAATTACATCAAATTCAGCTTCAATTGCACCTGTATAAGATTTACCTTTATCAAATTGAGTTTCCACTTTTGAACTTTCAACTGTAGCAGATGGTGCTGATTCTGGAGCAGCTTTTACCGGTGCTGGAGTTGAAAAATTAAATGATAATAATTCGTTTGATACTTTTACTTCTCCAACTACTGATGCAGCTGATTCTTCTTCAGCAGCTGTTTCAGTTGGAGCAGTATCATCATTTGATTCAGTTGTTGAACCATCATCAATGTAATAAATTTCTTGACCTACATGGATGGTATCACCTTGATTCATTAAAACTTTAGTGATTTTTCCGGTTACAGGAGAAGGAATATCTGATGTAACTTTATCTGTTTCTACGGAAAATAAGGGGTCACCTTCCTTAACTTCGTCACCTACTTTTTTGTAAATTTCAGCGACAACTCCTTCGTGTAGTCCCTCACCTATATCAGCAAATTTAAATTTATACATTTTAAAATACTCCTAAAATTTGAGGTTTTTCTAATAAATCTTTTACTCTTGAAGCAAAACGTCCAATTGTTGCTCCATCTGCTCAACGATGATCTGCAGCAACTGTTAGGTGCATCACTTTTCCGGGAACTACAGCACCATTTTTAACTACAGCACGATCAATAATAGCTCCTACTCCAGCGATTGCTAGTTCTGGTCAATTAATAACTGGGACACCATATAAAGAACCAACTGAACCATAGTTTGTAATAGTAAAATCTGCACCTTGCATTTCTGCAGCTTTAATAGTTTTATTACGTGCTGCAGCAGCTAAACGTGCAACTTCTTGAGAAATCTCTAAGATAGTTAATTGTTCAGCATTTTTAATTACTGGAACCATTAATCCCGCTTCTGTATCTACAGCTACTCCCATATTAATTTGTCCTGGAAAAATTAATTCTTCAGTAGTTTCATTATATTTAGCTGCAAGCACAGGAAATTCCTTTAGAGCAATCGCTAATGCTTTAATAATAAATGGTAAGAAAGTTAACTTTATTCCTGTTAATTTTAAAACATCATCTACCATAGATTTACGCATATCTCATAGATTTGTCATTTCAATTTCGTTAACTAAATTAACATAAGCTACTTGAGCTCATGAATTTTTCATTGCCCGAGCAATGGCTTTTCTAATCGGTGCAATTTTTTGTGTGTGAGCTTGTAAACTGTGAATTTGTCCCAGAGATGCAGCTTTTGCAGCTTGTTCACTTTTTTCTGGTATTGAAGCAGCTTTTTGAATTGGAGCTGAGGCAGATTGTGGTTTAAAGTTTTCTACATCAGAAATTAAAATTCTTCCATTAGGACCTGATCCTGAAACTGAAGAAAGATCAATTCCTTGTTTAGCTGCTAATGCACGTGCTAAAGGGGTAGCAATAATTTTATTCATTTTTTTTCTCCAATCCTAAAATTTAAAATTCATTAATTCTTGAATTTTTACTTTAACTTTTTCCACATCTAAAGCATGATATTTTTCACCACGTGCTAAAGGTACAGTAATATCTCATCCTGTTAATCTAGTTAAAGGTGCTTTTAAATATTCAAAAGCTTTTTCATTTACTCTAGTAATAATTTCTGCTGAAACAGAAAATGATTTAACGGCTTCATGCACTACTAAAAGTCTTCCAGTTTTTTTAACTGAATTTATTATAGTTTCTGTGTCAATTGGTTTAATTGTTCTTAAATCAATTAATTCAATATCTCATTCAGGATTTGTTTGATGTAATTCTTTTAAGGCTGCTAAACAGTCATGAACTTGTTTTCCATAAGTAACAATTGTTAAATCTTTTCCTTCTTTTAAAACATTAGCTTTACCGATTTCTACTTCATAAATTTCTGCAGGGATTTCTTGTTTAAATGAACGATAAATACTTTTTGGTTCTAAAAAAACAACTGGATCAGGATCTTTTAAGGCCGCAATTAATAATCCTTTTGTGTCATAAGGGGTTGCAGGCATAACTACTTTTATTCCTGGAATATGTGCATATAAAGCTTCGATTGCTTCTGAGTGATGTTCTAAAGCTCTAACTCCACCAGCCATTGGCATTCTTAATACTAATGGACAAGTAAATCTTCCTCTTGAACGATTTCGATATCTTGCTGCATGTGTCATTAATTGTTGAAAAGCGGGATATGAAAATCCTTGGAATTGCATTTCAACAATTGGTTTTAAGCCGCTAATTGCAGCACCTACTCCCACTCCCATCATTGCTGCTTCAGCAATTGGTGTATCTCAAACTCTTTGCTCACCATATTTTTTCTGTAAACCTTCAGTTGCTCTAAAAACTCCACCTTCAAATCCGGCATCTTGTCCTCAAAGTACAACAGTTTCATCTTCTTCCATCATTAAATCAATGGCATGTGTTAAAGCACCGATGTTATTTAATGCAATTAAATTCTTTTTCTCTGACATAATTATTTTCCACCTTTTGCTAGTTTTTGATAGTAAGCAAGCGCTTCTGCTTTTTGTTCAGCTAGTTCAGGAGTCAATTGAGCATAAGTATAATCAAATACTTCATTAATATCAACTTCTAATTCTTTTTGTGATTCTTCAAAAGCAACTTTTACTTCAGCTAATGAGTCATCTCAAACTTTTTGGATTTCTTCGGTGGTGATATATTTTTTATCTTTTAAATATTTTTCAATCCGGTGCATTGGTTCTCAAACTTCAGCTGCTTTTTCTTGTTCTTCAGTACGATAAACTTTAGGATTATCACTTGTTGTATGTGGTCCTTGTCTTCAAGTAATAAATTCCACTAAAACAGGTCCATTCCCTTGACGAGCATATTCCATAGCTTCTTTCATTACAGCATAAGAAGCTAGTAAGTCATTACCATCAACTCTAATACCAGGAATTCCCACTGAGTAAGCTTTAGCGGCTATTGTTGAAGATGAAGATTCTAATTTTTCTGGAGTTGAAATTGATCATTGATTATTGTTTACACAAAAAACTGCAGGTCATTTTCAAATTGCTGAAATGTTCATAGCTTCATAAAATTCACCCTCAGCTGTTCCACCGTTACCAATAATGGAAACAGCAACACCAGGAATTTTTCTTAATTTCATTGAATAAGCTATCCCAGCTGCATGAGAACACTGTGTAGCAATGGGAATATTTACGGGTAGTAAATTAATTCCTTCAGGAATTTTTGATCCTCTTTCATTACCATTTCAGTACAGTAATTGTTGCTTTACAGGCACACCCATGTATAGCATGGTAGCATTTGATCTAAAAGCTGGAACATATCAGTCTTCTTTTTCTAATGTCATTGCTGATGCAACTTGCAGCGCTTCTTCACCAAAATTAGGTGCAAATGTTAACATTCTTCCTTGTCTTTGTAATTGTGTCATATATGTATCTTGTTGTCTAGACAAAACCATAAATTTATAGGCTTTTAAAAGTTCTTCTTTTGTAAGCGTTGTGTCATTTTTTTTGTCAATTAAGTTACCATCTACATCTAAAAAACTAATAATTTCATCAACGTTCAACATGACTTTGCCAGGCTGTACATATTTAAAAGATTTTGATTCCACGTTAGTACCTCTCTAAAGTATTATTTAATTTAAATATTTAATTTTTGTAGTTATATTAATAACATCAAAAATTATAAACTCTTTTAAACCTTTAACTTACAAAAAAGTACATATTTAGCGCTTTTTTGTAAAAAATAGATTTTTTTAGAAAAAAGCAATTATTTTTCTACTCCATTAATTTCATTTTTTCTTGAAAGTGTAATTGATCCTGTTTCTGTTACTAAAATATCATCTTCAATTCTTACTCCACCTAATCCTTCAATGTAAATTCCTGGTTCAACTGTTATTACCATTCCCGGTTCTAGAATAGTTTCATTTACTGAATTTACATTAGGTAACTCGTGAACATCAATCCCTAAACCATGTCCTGTAGAATGCAAGAATTTGTCACCATATCCTTTAGATTGAATATAATCATAACAAACTTGATGTACTTGAGACGCTTTTATACCTGGACGAACCATTTGACGTCCTAAACGGGCTGCTTGATCAACAATATCTCAAATTTCTTGAGCTTGGGCATTATTTGGTGTTCCACCAAAAATAAAAGTTCTCGTGATATCAGCTCCAAATCCTTTATAAATTGCTCCAAAATCAATTTTTAATAATTCACCCTTTTTGATTTTTGCATCAGTTGGGTGATGGTGTGGTTTTGAAGAATTAGTGCCTGTAGCAATAATTGCATCGAAACATTCCTTATCAGCACCTTTTTGTTTCATTAAGAAATTTAATTTGTGATCTAGTTCTCTTTCGGTTTGACCTTCTTGAATTGATGGTAATAATTCTTCATAAGCTTCCAAAGAAATATCAATAGCTTTTTGCAATTTTTCAATTTCTGCTGCAGTTTTTAAAATTCTTAATTTTTGTCCACTTACAGGTTTAATTTCAGCTTCAGGTAACATTGATTTAATGTATTGTACCATTCCATAAGTTTCATAATCTGCTTCAATTCCAATTGTTTGATAATTTTTAGCAGCTAAAAAATTTTTTAATGAATTTTTTTCTAGTAAATGTACTTCAGCGTTTTTAGCTTGTTTTTGTGCATATTCAATGTATCTTGAATCAACAAAAATGTGATTTTTGTCTTTTTCTAATATTGTTCATCCATCTGATGATTCCACAGATGAACATCATAATCTTGTTTGTCTACTTGATGTAACAATCGCATCCAATTTCTGTTCAACAAAAGTTAAATCTAAATATTTTCTATTCATATTTCTCCTTAAAATAATTAATTAACATTTTAAATATTAACTAATTTTATCATTTTAAAATGTTAATTAATTTAATTGAAAAAACAAAATCTTCAATAAGAATATTGAAGATTTTTAAAGATGAAAATTTTGAAAAATTATTATTCTGTTTGTTCAGAAACAACTCCTTCAAGTCGTTGATATTCTTGAACATTTTTTAGCATTTCTTCATTAGTAATTAAACCTTTTTTTAATTTATTTTCTAATTTTGAAAGTTTTTTATCAAGTTTAACTAACTCATTGAATTCTGCAGTTTGTGTTCAAGAAGTTAAGTTAGTGATATTTTTTCATTTCACAAACTTGTTAGTTAAAAGTGAAATTAAGTAACCTACAACCGAAGAAATAGCAAGTGTGAATAAAACTACTCATGCACTATGAATTTTAAAATGTCCATCACCAATAAATTGATTATTCAATAATCAAATTGGAAGACCAAATATTAAACCGGCAGCAATTCCTGAAAAAGATCCAATTCAATTCGATCTTTTGGTGAACATTGCAAGTAAAAATGTGCTTAATACCGGCATTCCAAATAGACCAATAATACTTAAGTAATAATCAATTAAACTTGTTTGTTGTGATAAAACCACCAATGAAGCTACACCAAAGGCTATAATTCCAAAAGATGCGATTAAAATTTTAGATAAAATTAAAATATTTTTTTCTTTCATTTTGCTAAATCTACTAATAAAATCTACTGTAATAACTGTAACAATGGAATTTAATGAACTTGATACTGTTGATTGACTAGCTGCGAAAATAGCAGCTATCAATAATCCTGTAATTCCCATTGGAAGACTCTGAATAATGAAATAAGACAATAATTGATTATCAGCTGCATTTTCTCTTCCAACAATCACTGAAATGGCATTAGGATCATCTACATTAAATCCTAAACTGCTGTAGTACGAATAAAGCACTGATCCAGTTCCATAAAATAAAAGTACAACAATCATTAAAAGTCCTATATTGATATAAATAGTTTTGTTAATTTTACTAATTGATTTTGAACTTTTATATCTTTGAACAATGTCTTGTGAAGTGATATAAGAATAAAGATTTTCAAAATATTTTGAAATAAATAAGAAGAAAATTCCTGAACTTCCCAATGAAACATATAAATCTGATTTTTTCAAAATACTTTGAAATTTAGCAACTTCTCAATCAGTTTTAGCTAAACCAAAAATAATAATTAATCCGATTCCGAATAATAAAACAATTCCTTGAATTGCATCAGTTCAAAGTACTCCTTTATATCCTCCTAAAAATGTTGATGTTACAACAACAAAAGATACAATAAATAAAATTAGATAAACATTGATATCTACAAATAAAGAAAGCGTTAATGTTGGAATATACAACACAATAGCCATTCTAAAAAGGTGAAACAAAATAAATAGAGCAGATGTAAATATTCTGACTGATACATGGAAACGTTTTTCCAGATATGCATAAGATGTTGTTTCTTTAATTCTTCTATAAAATGGAATAACTCTTTTGACAATTAATGGCGCAGCTGCCAAAAAAGAAATAATTCCCACTGATCATAATCAGCCGGTTTTAAAGGCTAAACCAGGGGTTGCCAAGAAAGTAAGCGAACTTAATGCAGTAGCAAAAATTGATAAGGCAATAACAATTGTAGGTATTTTCATTCCTTGTCCAGCTAAATAAGCTGAAGATGTTTTATTTTTTGAGACACGCTGTTGCAGTCAAAAGAAAACACCAATCCCAAGAATTCCTAACATATAAAGTGCCATGACTACTCAATCTAAAGCAGTAAAGTTAGAAACTGAATTTGTTTTTGACTCTACTGCAGTGGTTGTTGTCATCAAAATGACATTATTAGTGGTGTTCATAAAACTCCTTTTTTAAAATAGATTTAGAATTTATAATTTTTTTGGATTTTTTTGGATAATTTTAAAACCTTAAAAATAATTATAAGTAAAGCTACTCCTAAACCTTTTTAAAATAAAAATTTATAAAAAAAATTTTAAATTTCAGATTTTTTTTCTAGAATTTAAAATTTTTTTTATAAATTGAAAGAAATACAAAAAATAAAACGCTTTAAGCGTTTTATTTTTTTTCTTTATGGTTTGTGTGAGCATTGCATTTGTGGCAATGTTTTGAAATCTCAAGTTTTTCTGTTTGAGTTTTTTTATTTTTTTTAGTGATGTAATTTTCCATTTTACATCCTTCACATCTTAGTGTAATTCCTTCTCTAGCCATAGATACTCCTTAAAGTATAGTTAACATATTTAATTTTTTTAAATTTAAAATAGTTAGACAATTTTAACATAAGGAAAGTAAAAATTAAAGAAAATAAAAAATAAATAATAAACAAAAAATATTATTTATTTCAACTTAATGAACAAATTTTAAGTTTTAGATTAAATTGATTCTTTTAAAGCTTTTGCGGCTTGAAACTTCACAGATTTTGACGCTGCAATAGTAATAGTTTCTTTTGTACGAGGATTAATACCTTGACGTTCTTTTCTGTCTGAAACTTTAAAAGTTCCTAATCCTAGAACTTGTAATTTTTCTCCAGCTTTTAAAGATTCAGTAATTACTTCAACTAATGAAGCAATCGCTTTATCTGCTTTTGCTTCTGTTAAGTCTGAAAGTTCTGCAACTTTTCTAACTAATTCTTTTTTTGTCATAAAAGCTCCTTTATATTTATTAAATTATTAAAAAATTTTATTTAATAAATATCTTTGTTTATTTTAAATATTTTTAAAATTATACTTTATTATTAGTGAATAATAAGAACTTTAAAAAAATAAACTCAGAAAAAATATCTTTTAAAATTTGTTCTTGATATTTTTTTAAAGAAACAAAAAAGTCTTAAAAAAATAAAAATTTTTATGCACTTTTTATTTTTTTAGTTATAATGTAAAAGCAATTTTAAAAGATAGACTGCTCGAGTGGCGAAATTGGTAGACGCAAGGGACTTAAAATCCCTCGGTGGCAACACTGTGCTGGTTCAAGTCCAGTCTCGAGCACCAGAAGCGCCCTTAGCTCAGCAGGTAGAGCAAATGGCTTTTAACCATTGGGTCAGAAGTTCGAATCTTCTAGGGCGTACCATTTCAAGAAATTGACCACAAACCATTGAGGTTTGTTTTTTTTTTTTTTTTTAGATAAAAAAACACAACTTATTATGGAATAAGTTGTGTTTTAATTTTATTTAGTTTTGATCAAAATTAATTTTGTGATCTTCTCCTCTTAATTTTTTAAATGAAATTGTTGAATCAAAATAATATCCATCTTCTTTAAATTCTTGACGATAACGATATTTTACTAATTCCTTTTCAAAGTCAATTTCTAAAATTTCATAAAGTCCTGGTGAAAAGATACATCCATCACCTTTTACATGTTGTTCATTATTTACAGCTGAAAAATATTCTTTAAATAATTTTTCTATTTCTTGATATTGTTCTGTTTTCATCAGTTGACCTTTCAAATATTAATATTTATTAAAATATAATAAAAAATTATAAGCTGTTTTATTACTAAACAAAAAATATTTTTATAAAAAAGCTAAAAAAAGCTAAAAAAAACATAAAAAAAATAACTTTTTTTATTTTTTAGAATTATGTTATATAATCAAGGAATAAAAAATTATATAAGGTGGTATAAAAATGGAAAAATTTGACATAATTTTTATAGGGGCAGGTCCAGGAGGATATTCATCAGCTGCTATTTTATCTGAAGCTGGATTAAAAGTTGCCGTTGTAGAACAACAGCATTTAGGCGGTACATGTGTTAACTTAGGATGTATTCCAACTAAAACATTATTAAAATCAGCAAAAGTATTTGATTTAATTAAAAAAGCTAATGTTTATGGTATTGAAACAGATTCACCTAAAGCAAATTTAAAAGCAATTCAAGAAATTAGAAAAAATAACAAAACTAAATTAAATGGAGCAATTAAAGGTGCTTTAGATGGTGCTGGAGTTAGCTTGTTTGATGGCGTGGGAAAAATTTTAGATGCAAATACAGTGATAGTTAATGATGGAACAAAACTAACAACTAAAAAAATCGTTATTGCAACTGGTGCAAGACCACGAGAAATTGAATTTCAAGGTAAGGATAATGCTCAAAAAGATGGTGTTTTAATTAATTCAAATGATTTATTAATGATGGAACAATTACCAAAATCAATAGTTATTATTGGTGGTGGACCTATTTCAATTGAATTTTCATACTATATGGCAACTTTTGGAGTTGAAGTTACAATTCTTGAACATGCTGAAAAATTATTATCAAGATTTGATGAAGAATGTTCAGCTCAAATAATTCAATATTTAGAAGCTAAAGGTGTAAAAATCTATCATGATGCAAGAATTGAATCATATCAAAATAATTCATTAGAATTTACATCAAATGAGCAAACACATACAATTAAAGCTGAAAAAATTTTAGTAGCAGCAGGAAGAGTTCCTAATATTGAAGTGGCTGAAAAATTGGGGTTAGAATTAACTCCTGGAAAAGGAATTAAAGTTAATGATAAAATGGAAACTTCAATCGCTAATGTTTATGCAATTGGTGACGTAACTGGTTTATCAATGGTTACAACAAATGCGTATAAACAAGGAGATATTTTAGCTCAAAATCTTTTAGGATTAAAAATTGAAAAATATAACCCTGCAAACTATGCTTGATCAATTTACATGGGATTAGAACTAGCTGGAGTTGGTCTTTCATCAGCTCAAGCTGTTGAAAAATATGGCATTGATAATGTTTTACAAGTAACAGTACCAGCACAACAACTACCGAGAAATCATGCTGACAGTAATTTAGATTTAGGTTTCTTTAAACTGATTGTTAAAAAAGATGATGGAAAAGTTTTAGGATCATACATTTTCCTTGAAAATGCTTCATTATTAATTAATGAAATTGCATTAGCAGTTACAAAAGATTTAACAATTTGAGACTTACAACAAACAGGCCACACACATCCTACACTTTCTGAAGCAATTTATTATGTTTCAAGAAATTTATCTTTTAAACTAAAAAGATAAATCTTCAAATTTGTTACAACATCTGAACTTTTATGTTCAGATGTTTTCTTTTTTGTTCATAAATATTGCTATATTTCTCACTTTTATAATATAAATATGCTTAATTATTCATAAAAATGTAAAAATTTATGGTAAAATTCAGTGATTAATGAATACAACAAAAATATTTGACATAACATCCATCAGCAAACAAAGATTGATTTTTATGTGAATCATAGTTTTTTTGGGGTATATTCTCTTTATAGTTAACTGAATGTTAATTCCTAATTTAACTGGTAATGTAGCAACTGCAGTTAAATCAGGAACTGGATGATCTGATACTTTCTTCCATAACAGCGCTGAACCTAGCACGATTGTTAAGCAAGCAACTAATTATACGTCTACATTTATTCGTGGTTTTGGCGCATTAATGGTTGGTTGATTAATGGTTAAAATTACACACAAATGAACTGTTATTCTTTCTTTTTCAATGATTTTATTAGCAATACCTGCTATTTGAGTTCCTAATTATTGAGTTTTTATATTTTTAAGAATGGGTTTAGCTTTTGGTGGATCAATGACAGTTATTCTATTACAACCGATTAAATCTGTTTTAAATAAAAAAGCTAAATCAATGCTAACCACCATCTCGACATATGGTTTTTCTTTTGGAGCAATCATTTCTTTATTGCCTTTCATTTGAAGTGAAGCAATAAATTTATGATTTACAGATCACTGGCAATTAATTTCCACAATCGCAGCTTGTTCAACTATTTTAGTTTTTATAGGATATCTATTTATTGGTAAAAACTTTTTACCAAAAGAAAAACCCAAAAAATTTACAGTAATTGATTTAAAACACTATACTCATTCTGAAACAGAAATTCAATGAAAAGTTATTGATCTATTAAAAGAATTAAAAACATATGTTTGAATTATTTTATTTGGTTTATTTTTAACAATGATGGTCATGCCAACAATTTTATATATGCATATGTTTGCACCAAAAGAAACTACTTTTTATGAACAAAGGTGGATAAGAATTTGAGTCATTATCTCTTTATTAGGTGTTTTAATTGGGCCTTTTACAATAGGAAAATGATTAAAGACCTCATTTAAAAGAAAACCTTATATTATATTCATCCTATTTATCATTGTTTTTTCTTTAGGTTTATCGTTCTTATTTTGAAAATTAAAAATTATCTGATTATTTTTAATTATGGGTTTCATTTTTGGCTGATTGGTACAATCAATCCAAGGAATCATTACCTATTTACCTCATGAAGATCCTAATTACAAAGCTCGTCCAAAAAGGCTAGTTTCTTTTTATGGAATTATTTGAGGTTTTGGTTACTGAGTCTTTACAATTGTTAACATTTTAATTTCTGCTATTTATGATGCAGTGAATAGTAACTCTGAATATGTAGTAATTTCAATTATGTTACTTTCTGGAATTATTTGTGTGTTATCAGTTATTTTTATTAAAGAAACAAAACCAGAAGGTAAAATCTGAGCTTTAAAAAAGAAATCAATTAAAATTCATAAACCACTAGATTAGATTTAGTAGTGGGACAAAATCTAATATTCCTGGATAATTAAGTTGTAGTGAAATTCCTTCCTTTTGGATTTGCTCATAATTGATTGATTTTTTAGAACTATGCCTTAAATATTCTGGTTTCAGCATAAAAAAGGCATTTTTTTCTTTAAATAAAATTATTAAAAAAGCTTTTCCGCCATGAGCATTAATTTTTTCTAAATATTTAATTTGATGTTCTTTGATATTGTACAACGGTAAAATATTACCTTCAACACTTTTAGCTTCAAATGCAATAAATTGACCTTGATAAATACCATAATAATCTACTGTACTTTTTTTAGCTAAATAAGTTTGTTCAAGTTTTTTAGCTTTATCTTCTTTTATAACTTTACCAAAAACAATATCCAAATTTTTTTTATGAAAAATTGCTATTCCATTTTTTAAATAAAAATCAATTGTTGTATTAATAATTTTTTCTAAAAGCATTCCTCGGTTTTTCTGCATACTTATAAATAGCATTTTATTCACTCAATTATGAATAATTTTTTTATTTATTAAAAAAGTGAAATTTTGTTTAGTTTTTATTACAAAATTTTGCTTTATATAAAACTTAGTCATATATAATTAAGAGATTATGATAGGAATAGATATTACCAGAATTTCACGATTCCAAAATAAGAGTGAAAATTTTGCAAAAAGGATCTTATCTCATAATGAATTTTTAGAATATAAAAAAATAGATGATAAGGCTTATTTTTTAGCATTAAGATGAGCCATTAAAGAAGCTTTATTTAAAGCTGATAACACACTTCTTTCATTTCAAAAAATAAATATTTCTAAAATTAATAAAAAATACTTTTATAAAAATTTTCAAATAACAACTTCTAAAGAAGATGATTATTTAATCGCTTGCGTAGTAAAAACAATATAACAAAAGGGTAATATATATGATTAAAATTAAAAAAATTTTATTAGCTCCAATTTGAGTATTGAGATTATTGAAATTTTGAAAAATTTCACGTAAATACAAAAAAGATAAAGATGCATATGCACCACAGTGAAGAAATGATTTTATACTAAAACGTGCCGAAAAATACTTAAAAATGTATAACATTTCCGTAGAGGTCAAAGGTTATGAAAACCTTCCCAAAACCGGACCAGTACTATTAACACCAAATCATTTATCAGAAGCTGATGGTTTTGCAATGCTAGTGGCACTAAAAAAACAATCAGAAGATAAAGATGAAAGAAATAAAATTGCTACCTTTTTAGCTAAAAAAGAGCTAGAACAAGGTTTTAAATCAAAACATACATTAAGAATTATTGATACCTTTTTTATCGATAGAAAAAATCCTCGTCAATCTTTAAGTGTTCTAAATGAATTTGGAAAATTTATTAAAGAAAAGAAAACATATGGTCTTATTTTTCCTGAAGGTACAAGAAATAAAGAAGGTAAAATCGGAGAATTTAAAGGTGGAGCTTTCAAAATTGCTAAAAAGGAATTTTTACCCATTATTCCTGTTACCATCAATAATTCTTTTAAAGCTAAAGATAGTTCACGTAAAAATAAATTAAAAATTGAAGTAATTTTTCATCAAATAATTAAACCGATGTCAATTTTAGGACAAACAAATGAAGCGATTGCTAATCGTGTAAGAAAAATTGTGGAAAGTAAATTTATTGAAGCTAAATAGTTAATTAAAAACAGAGGAGATATTAGTGAATCAAAATTTAGATATTAATATCAATAATTTCAATGGTCCTTTAGATCTTTTATTAAACCTAATAAAAGATAAAAAAACTAATATCTTTGATATTAATTTAGTAGAACTAGCAAATGAATATTTAAGAATTATCAATGAGTTGAAAGAAAATAACATTGAATTAGTTGCTGAATATTTGCTAATGGCTGCAACTTTAATTCAAATTAAAGCTAAACTTATTTTGCAAGAAGATCAAAACACTGATCCAGAAATTAATGAAGATCAAGAAAAGATTTTAAAACTCTTAGCTGAATATCAACAATTCCGTGAAATTGCCCAATATTTAAGAAAACAAGAAGAGCAAAGATCATTAATTCATATTAAAAAAACTTCTGATTATGATCCTTATCTTTTAGAACAAAATAGTAACCAAATTAATGCTCATTCTCGTCCTGAAACTTTCATTAGAATCATGCAACAATTATTTGATCGTATCAATGCGAGAAAAATTTTAACTATGAATGTGGAACACATTTCTATAACTCCTAAAGATCAAAAAAAATTTATTTATCAATTATTTGAAAAGCATCAAGAAATAACTTTTGACATGATTCTTAAAACTCCCAGCATTAATCACTTTGTAATCACTATTATTACTTTATTAGATATGGCAAAACAAGAAGAAATTTTACTTTCACAAACTACACAATTTGCTGACATCAAAATTTACAAAGGGCAAAATTATGGATTATAAAATTTTAGAAGCACTTTTATACTTTCAAGGTGAAGAAGGACTTTCGCTATGAGATGTTAAAGCTCTTTTTGAAATTGCATCAATTGCTGAGACCAGAATAGCCTTAAAAACATTTCAAAAAGAATTTAATGAACAACAACGCGGTATTTTTATTGTTGAATTTGATGAAGTTTTTAAGCTCGCTACCATTGAAGCGGCAAATAAAAAAATTAGTCAATTAGTCAATACTATTAAAAAGCAAAGACTTTCTAATGCTTCCATTGAAACAATTGGAATCATTGCTTATAAACAACCTATAACTCGTTCAATGGTTAGTGAAATTAGAGGTATTAACTCCGATCATATTTTCACTAGTTTACTTGCCAAAGGAATGATTGAAGAAGTAGGGATTGCTCAAAGTCCAGGAAATCCCATTTTGTATGGTGTGACTAACAAATTTTTTGATTACTTTAGAATTAAAAGTTTAAAAGAACTACCTAAATTAATGGAATTTGATAAATTATCAGAATTCGATCTTAATAGCGAAAATGATAATTTTGATTTATTTGCATCACAAAGAGAAATTGAAAATTAATTTTCAATAGCGAGGTTATCATGAAACAATATTTAGATTTATTATCATATGTTATGGAAAATGGTAAAAAAAGACAAAATAGAACAGGCATTGATACTATCAGCATTTTTGGATACCAAATGCATTTTGATCTGGCTGAAGGTTTTCCTTTACTAACTACCAAAAAAGTTCATTGAAAAAGTATTGTTCATGAACTACTTTGATTTATTAAAGGAGATACTAACATTAAATATTTGGTTGATAATAATGTTAATATCTGAAATGAATGGCCATACGCTTCTTACAAACAAAGTTCTGATTTTCAAGGTGAAACTCAAAAAGAATTTATAGAAAAAATTCGTCAAGATACAGTCTTTGCTAAAAAATACGGTAATTTAGGTCCTGTTTATGGCAAACAATGAAGAGACTTTGAAGGAGTCGATCAATTAAAAAATCTTATTGCTGAAATTAAACAAAATCCCAATTCTCGTCGTTTAATTGTTTCTGCATGAAATCCCAAAGAAGTTAATCAAATGATGTTGCCCCCTTGCCACTCACTTTTCCAATTTTATGTAGAAGATGGTAAATTAAGTTGTCAACTTTATCAACGTTCAGGTGATATTTTTTTAGGAATCCCTTTTAATATTGCCTCCTATTCTTTATTAATTTATTTAATTGCTCATGAAACTAATTTAAAGCCTGGAAAATTTGTCCACACCATCGGTGATGCTCATATTTATGTAAATCATTTAAATCAAGTTAAAGAACAGTTACAAAGAAATACCAAATCATTACCTGCAATTCACTTAAACAAAAATAAAAGTATTTTTGATTTCCAATTTGAAGATATTATATTAGAAGGTTATGATCCTCATCCATTAATTAAAGGAGAGGTGGCAGTATAATGTTAAAAGCTATTTGAGCAATGACCAAAGATGGTTTAGTAGGTAAAGATAATACAATTCCATGACACATTAAAGAAGAATTTCAACATTTTCGCAATACAACACTACACCAAGATGTCATTATGGGAAAAAATACCTTTTTATCATTACCTAAAATTTTAGATAAAAGAAAAATGTTTGTACTTTCTGATGATAGTAGCTGAAAAGTAGAGCATGAAAATGTTTTTATAATTGATAGCTTCACAGAAGTCATTAAACCTTATAAAAATAATCCCCATAAAGATTTATACGTCATGGGAGGAATTTATGTTTATGAACAAATGATACCTTTATGTGATGAATTAATTGTCACAATAATTAAGGGACAATATACTGGAAACCGTTATTTAAAAAATATTGATTTTACTCCTTTTGAAGTTATCAAAAAAGTTGAACATGAACTTTTTGATGTTTTTTATTATCAAAGAAAAAATTAAATTTTTCTTTGATAAACTTATTCTAGTGTTTAAATTTCAAACTATTATGTATGTGATAAAATTTTTTTATGAATAATAAAATTTTAGTATTTTCCGATGTAGACGGAACTTTATATGGAGATAATTTTATAGTTAAACATCAAACTATAAAACATATCCATCAATTAAGCGAAAAATACAACGTAGAACTAATTATTGCTACAGGAAATCCACCTTTTTCAAGACATCAAAAACTTGCAGATGATTTGAAAGTTCGTTATTTAATCACTTCAAATGGTTCTACCATTTTTGATAATGTAGAAAAAAAATATTTATTTAAAAAAACTTTTTCTCTAGAACAACAAAAGCAAGTAATTGCAGCAGCTAAAAATTTTAACTTACAATTAAATTTTTGAAATCATCAAGACTATTTTTCTTTAAATCATAAAGAAGAGTTTATAAAATCTTGAATTTATTCAATGGAAGATACCAGCAAAGTTTTATTAAACGTTGATCAGCCACAAGAAGAAGTTGTAAAAATGGAGCTTTTTGGTGAAAAAACAGATATTGATCAAGCTTACAAATTTTTAGAAAATTCCAAATTACAAATTGTTAGAATGCGTGAAAAACACCTTGAAATTACTCAACAAGATGTCAGCAAAGGTTCAGCTATTAGTTGATTTATCACTAATATAATTTTAAATTCAGTAGATAATATTATGGTAATTGGTGATAGCCCTAATGACTGATCTATGTTTGAAACTACAAAATACAGTTATGCTATGGCTAATGCAAATAAAGAAACCAAGTTAAAAGCTAAATATCATACAAGTGCTCACGACCAAAATGGTGTCGGTGAAGCGATTGTAGACTTTTTATATAGAAGTAGAAATATTAAACCTTCTAAGTAGAAAAATACTTATGACAAAAAAACAAATTATTTGATCTTCAGTTGGTTTAATTGCAGCTGCAGCAACAGGTGTAGGTATAGCCCTAATTAAACCAATTATTATTCATAGCAGTAATAATTCATTCATTAAAAATATTCAATTTAATAAAAAATTAACTCTTAATGAACGAGATTTTTTATTAAAAAATTTTAATTATCTCCAATTAGTTGATATTCATAATGCTTTCGATATTTTAGTTGATCAAAATGATCAACCATTAGGTTTAATCACAAATCAAAAAAATCACTTATTTTGAGCAAATGCTCAAAATATTAGTCATTTATTACCTAAAACCGAGAAATTTTTTGCTTTTGTAGAACAAAAAGGTGATAATCAAACAAAAAATGTGATTAAAACAAATTATTGACATATTTTAGACTACACAAAATGATCAAAACCATTAAATTCAGAAAATGTTGATAATTTTGATGGTTATGTTGGAGATATTTTGCAAAATTATAATTTTGAAAGTGGATATCAAGATGCTGTTGATAATTTTCAAATCTTATTTTGAAAAATGATAAATGAAGTTGAATCACGTAATGCGAATAAAACTAATATTTTTCAATTAAAAAATAAATTATTTCCTAATTTAATGAGCCCTAAATCAGATGTTAGAGCAAGTGCATGAATTAAAAATACTGAACAAATTAAATTATGAGAACAGCTATTTTTAATTTACTTGCATCAATTTAATATTGAAGTAGATCAAGTAAACTTTAAAATTAATCCTGAAGTTTTTCATTTTAAAAACATTTCCGGGGATTACCTAAAAATGGAACTAGAATTTATAAATGGAACTACAAAAACAAAAATAGCAGATCCAATAATTATTGGCCCATTTAAAAGTTATACAAATATCCAGCCATCAGATGCTGATTTTTATCTAAAACTAGATAGAGAAGTTGAAACAGATAAAAAATTATTTAATGAATATGTTACAAATCCTATTTTAAGATTAAAACCTGATAATTTTTTCGGATTAATAAGATATGATTCCTTTTCTGCTAATAGTACTACATTTCAAAATTATACTGCTAAGGCTTTTGTAAAATTTTTTAATCAATGAAAAGATTTATTTGAAATAATAGTACCTCAACATCGAAAAAACATTGATTTTTCTTATAAACTTACCAATGCCAAAGTTGTTGATTATATAAAAACCTTTCAAATCGTAGAATTTGAAGTAGAAGTTATTAAAGTTGATAAAACCAGAGAAGTATTTTCATGATTTTCTATTGATTTAGATAAAAATCATCGTCATCTTTTAAGAGGTTACCAAAAAGGTCCATTACATGCTAAATTTTTTAATGTTGATACTTTTTGAGATGCTTCCACTTTAGAAAAACAATATCATAATTCCATACCTTCAGGTATGGAAGCAGATAGTCTATTTGAAGGTAATAAGCCAATAATAATTAATATTTTAGAATATATTGATCAACAAATAGCTAATAAGGCTAATATTTGAGCAGAAGCCAATTACAAAAGTAACTTCGAAGCCAAAAATTTGACCACTGATAGCGTTCCTTATAAAGTTTTTAAAACTTTATTAGAAAAAGAATTATTAGGTTTATTTTTAAATAATAAAGCAATTACATGAAATAATGATTTTTCAGAATGAAATGAAACATTTTTTAGTGGTTTAGATCACATTGATGTTACTATAATCAATAATTTAGAAATTCCTGGAACTGTTTTTTTAAAACTAAATCTTTTAGATAAAGATAATAATTCTTTATTAAGTGTACAAAATCAAGAAAAAATCTTTGCATGAAACTTTTTTAAAGGTTCAATGCAAAGATATAATGCTGCTAATCCTGCAGAAGATTCCTTTCTACTTTTAAAAAAATCTTAGATATATTATTTATCTAAGATTTTTTTGTATTTTAAATAATAAAAAACCTCAGCAAGCTGAGGAAAATTTTATACTTAAGAAGATTTTTTTAATTATTTAACTTTGAATAATTCTGATTCTTTTGAAACTTTTGAATCAAATTTAGCATCAATAACTTTTGATAGTGAAGAATCTGCATTAACAACAATAATGACATCAGTAGAAGGAGCATTTTTTCTTACAAATTCTAAATCAACTTCAGCCAATAAATCACCTTGTTTAACTTTTTGACCTTGTTTAACTTTACTTGTAAATCCTTTACCATTTAAATTAACTGTATCAATACCGATGTGAACTAATAAACTCACACCTTCTTTACTTTTAATTCCATATGCATGACCTGTAGGAAATACAACTTCTAAAGTACCACTTATTGGCGCAAAAACTTGAGCAACTTTTGCTTTTTTATCAAATTCTACAACTACTCCGTCACCCATCATGTTTTCAGAGAAAACACCATCATTTAATGATTCTAATTTTTTCAATGTTCCTTTTTCAACTACAGAACTAACTGAAATAATTTTACCATCAGAAACAATCGAAGATTTTTGTACAGTTGTTTCTACAGGACTACCGGTTGATGAAGATAATTTTGCACCTTTTAATGATTTAATTTTAGAATTAAATTGTTCTGCTTGAGGTCCAAAAATTGCTTGTACGTGATTTGCACCAACAAATTTTACACCAGCAGCTCCTGCAGCTTTTAATTTAGCTTCTGAAACTTTTGATCTATCTTTAATATCATATCTTAATCTTGAAGCACAGTTATTAAAGTTAATAACATTTTCTCATCCACCCATACCTTCAACAATTAATGATAATTGTGGATTAAGTTGGTTTTCAGAATTGTTTTTAGCATCAAAATCTCTTCTTGTGAATAATTTAGTATTTTCACCTCTACCAGGTGTTTCTAAATTTCTTAGTTTGATTACATAGTAGAATACAAAGTAATAAATAGGAACATATCCAGCACCTATTGCTAAATATCATCAGAAATTTGTTCCTTTTTGTACAGGAATAATTCCATAAATAACTGTATCTAGAATTCCTCCTGAGAATGTCATACCCATGTGAGCACCCAAAATATTCATTAACATGAATGAAATAGCTGCCATAATAGCATGGAACCCTCAGAACATGTAAGGAGCTAAGAATAAGAATGTAAATTCAATAGGTTCTGTAACTCCTGTTACAAATGATGTAACAGCTGAAGGAATAACTGTACCGGCTGCCATTTTACGATTTTCTTTAGGAGCAGCCATAATCATAGCTGCAGCTGCAGCAGGTAAAGCAAATTGCATAAATGAGTATTTACCTTGCATGTATCTACCCACTTTAATACCTAATTCACTTGCAACAAATTCAAATAATGGTTTACTTTGTAAAGCATCACCTGTAGCTGCTGTTTTATATGAAATTGAGTTAAAAGGTGATTTCAATAAAAGAACTGAAATATATGAATCACCAACAACTTCTGTTCCTTGTGCTGATTCAGCTGATAATCATTTTAATAAATCAGTTGAAGCATCTAAACTATTTCCTGACACTTCACTTCATCTTTGTAATGATTCTAGCACATTTCCACCGACTGATGTATATCATAATGGTGAATAGAATGCGTGGTGTAATCCAAAAGGAATTAGAGATCTTTCAATATAACCAAATATTAATGACTCTACACCAGCAGGAGATTTTCCTAATAAAATACCAAAGTTATTAAGTCCAACTCCAACTCATGGTCAAAAAATTAAGAATAAGAATGCCAATGGCACCATAAATAAAATAACCATAAGTGAAACAAATCTTTTACCACCAAAAAATGAAATGATTTGAGGTAATTGAATTGTGTGAAACTTGTTGTATGTTCATGAAACAATTAATCCAACAAGAATCCCTCCAAAAATAGAGGTTTGTAAAGAAGTAATACCTAAACTAGATCCTACTACACTTTTCATTGCAATAGGGTCTCTACCAGCTCCAGTAAATAGTATTTCTCAACCATCTAATGCAACTGTTTTTGTTTCATCACCCACTGTTTCTATTTTGGTTGGATGACTAATAAAACCTTGTTGAATAAAGGAAAAAGTTAAATAACCGATAATTGCAGCAAAAACTCCAACACCAGCTTCTTCACTATAAGCTACAACAAAGGCGGCAGCAAATACCAAAGGCATAGCGGCAAAGACGGGACTACCTAAATTTTCGATAAATTTACCAAATCTTTGTAAGTGAATCATGCTACCTGTAGGATCTTGTCCCGCTAAAGAAGCGATGGTCGCACCAACACCTAAGAATAACCCAGCAATGGCCATAAGAGAGATAGGAAGCATAAATGCTCCTGAAAGCTTAGATAAAAATAGTTTTAATTTACTATTTCCACCTCTAGCTTTTACACTCTTATGATCATCACTAAATTTTTGTTTTTTAGCAAGTGTCATAAAAAAACCTTTCATAAAATTTTGTTAAAATAAAACATAAAAAAACTTATTTTTATGTCTAAACAAATTATAACTTTTTTTAAAAAATAATTCAAAAAAAACGGATTTTTTTGATAATTTTATTAATAAATTTGAACTAAAAAAAGAAATTTTAAGCAATTTATTAAAAATCAATAAAAAATCAGCAATTTAAATTGCTGATTTAAAATGGTCTATCTCTAGAAATGGTGCGCAAGGAGGGACTTGAACCCTCACGCCGTGAAGCACTAGAGCCTAAATCTAGCGTGTCTGCCAATTTCACCACTCGCGCAAGATACGTTTCTGAGGATTTGAACCTCACAACCATGTAGTTGTTACCTTTTTAACGTAAATGGTGCCGGCTAAAGGACTTGAACCCTCGACCTACTGATTACAAGTCAGTTGCTCTACCAACTGAGCTAAGCCGGCAATGGTGGAAGATGAGGGGCTCGAACCCACGACCCTCGCCTTGTAAGGGCGATGCTCTCCCAACTGAGCTAATCTTCCAATACTGGTGACCCATACGGGACTCGAACCCGTGAATGCATGGATGAAAACCATGTGTGTTAACCGCTTCACCAATGGGCCTCTATGGCGCCGATTACAAGGATCGAACTTGTGACCAACTGGTTAACAGCCAGCTGCTCTACCGCTGAGCTAAATCGGCACATAAAGGTTTGTAGTGTTTGCATTTGTAAATTGTGCTTTTGAATTATACATTATTTTCAAAAAAATCAATATCTTTTTGATTTTTCTTTAAAAAAATGTAATAAAAAAATAATTTAATATTAAAAGCTTTGTTATTATAACTTTATTTTTTATTTTCTTAAACAAAAAATAAAAATTCTAGTACTAAAAAGTGATTTTTTAGCTAAAAATTTTGTAAAAAAAATAATTTTGTGTTATTTATACAAAAATTCATGTATATATAAAATTAGCAAAAAAAAAAAAAAAAAAAAAGTGACATTTTTGTATAATTTTCTTTATGAAAAAAAATAAAAAGATAGTAACCGCTTTTTTAGGAATTTGAAGTGTATTAGTTATTTCAACAGCTATTGCTGTTCCTTTAGCTTTTAACTATAAAAAAAGCCCATATAGCGATTTAAATAGTTTTGCTCAATCATCTCCTATCAAAACTAATGTGGTTAATGTTTCTTCAACAGAAGTTAAACTTCAACTAAATGATTTAGATGATTTTGTAAATCATATTTTGACATTGGAATACTGACAATCTAATGTTGCCCAAAACACAAATAATAATGCAAATACAAAGGCGTTAACTAAAAAACTTTCTGTATATATTACTAATGAAACTAAAGAAATTTTAATTGGTAATTTAAGTCCAGACAATATTTACTCATTAGAAATTTCCTCAGGTGAAAAAGTTTTAAATTTAACTAACAATAATAAGTTAACTAAAACTTTAGAATTTAGCACTTTTAATAAGCCTGAAATTTACGCAACTTCAACAAATACAACCATTTCCATTACTTCGAGTAAATTAAATAAACAATTCTTAAAGTCTAATATTGTAATTATGTACAAAAAGTACAATACATCAGCAGATGCTCCAGAAGATTATTTAAAGTCTGTTAAAGGTATAGTTTCTGTCGATGAAAAAGAAAATGAAAATCCTGACTATATCATTACTGGTGTTATTCAGGATTTAGAAAAAGGTGAACCATACGTAGTTTACTTACAAATTGAGGGACAAAGTTCATACTTTGCAGACCCAATTATTGTTTGAACTAAAGGTGGTACACCTTCTTTTGTAACTCCTGATTGAAGAACTTTTACAATTGGAATACAAGCATCATTAGGTGGAATAGAAGATTACATCATTCATAATGATGATAAATCAAAATTCTTTTTACGTTACTGAGTTGAAGGTGAAACAGAAAAAAAATGAAAAGAAATTGATCTCAAAGATATTTCAGATGGTGCTTTCATTTTTCTTAAAGACTTAAAACCAGATACAAAATACGGTTATGAAGTTGTTCAAAGTATAGACGGTCAAGATGATATTATTTGGGATAAATTTAAAACTTTTATCACCAAACTAGAACCAACTGCTCAAAATGTAGATAGAGATTTACATGATTCATTTGCTCCTAGAGATACATCAACTCCAATAACTCCATCTCAAACTGTTTGAGTTTCATCTAAAAGAGCTAAAATTCAATTTGGTAATATCGATACAACAACAGTAGAAGGAGCTATTCCTTCCCAAGAAGATATTAGAAAAGGAAGAAATGACGATTTAATCGCTATTTTAATTCCTGCTCCAGCTGAAGGTCAACCTTTAGATTGAAAATCAGCTGATGCTATAAGAACTTCACTAATTAATGGTGAAGTGAATACTAATATATCAGGTCCTGGTAAACATTATTTACAGTTATTTAATAAATATGATACAAACTTTGAAGCACCTTTTTTAGAAACACCAATCGAATTTATAGCACCAGATTTATTTAAAATTGAAACCAAAGAAAATGTCAATAAATCTAAACTAGAAATTAAAGTAAGTGGAATAAATAATGTAAAATCAAATGAAGTGGCTCTTATTTGAGAACCTAAAGATAATACAGATGAATCAAAAAGAAAGGTTGTTTTAATTAATGATCCTTCAAAAGATTTTACATATTTAATTGAAGACTTAGAACCTGATACCCAATATGATATTAAAGTTGTTCCTACTTTAAAAAGCTTAAGTACTAACTGGGATAGTTTTGGAGAAGCTAAAGCTTCTACAGAACCTTTTATTTACGTAAATAAAATAGCCGCCAAAATTTCCGATCCCATTACTACAATTGATCTTAAAGGTTTTACAGAAAAAACTGGTTTAATAGGTAAGCCGCTGAAATTACAATGAAAAACTGGTGAGGATAATTATGATAATAATAAAGAATTTGTTTTTACGGCAAATAGTAATGAAATTAACAATGGCGATTATTCTTTAAAATTACCATTAACAGCTTTAAAAGAAATTAATCAAAATGAAGATATTGAATTTAGAATTGTTAGCCAAGATGATACAAATAATTGAGATCAACTGCAAAAAGGTGATAAAAAAATAAGATTCAAGGAAACAATCTATAAATTTACTGCCGTAGAGCGTTATTTATTTGATGCTAACTTAGTAGAATGACATTTACCTTTAAATGTTAAAAGAGCTACTTCTTGAGGGGCAGGTCAAGGATATACATCTGAACAATCTGGTGCAGAGAATTGAGGGAAAACACCAAAAGGCGGTGGAGCCGTAGATGGTGATTTATTTACTGAATTAGCTAAAGAAGAAGAAGAAGAAGAAGAAGAAGAAGAAGAAGGCGGAACCGCACGAACTGTCTACTTTTATGGCGCTCCAGCTATAAGTCCTGGTGAATGAGTACAAATGTACCAATATTTAGCTTTCAAAGGCAGTGAAGAACAAAAAAATGCTTTTATTAAACAATTTCAAATGGCACTTTGAAACAATGTTAAATATGTACCCAATAAAGATAATGTATCTGCTTCACTGCAACAATTTGCAATTCTTCCATTTGCTACAAAACATAAAAGAACTCGTCAACCACAAGAAAACCCATTAAGAAATTATTGAAACCCTGGTGTTTTATCAGCTGTTATAGGTAATATTAGATCTAATAAAGAACCAGATTATCAATACTATACGCTACAATTTATTGATTCAAATAGTAAACACTTTTTATCAATTGAATCATTTAAAAATGCAATCAAATATCAATTAGAAAAGATTACTAAAAATGGTTTTAACTATCGTAATGCATATATTAAAAATCCAATAGGTGGCGAATTAAAAGAATTTTATGCTTCACAAATAGATTCTATTAAAAAATTAAAAGCTTTTTTAAAATTGGCAGATTTATTAAAATCTAATCAAAATTATCAATATGCTATAGCTGATGAAAATGATACTGATGCAGAGAAAAATATTTTTGCCAATGATGTTGAAGGAAGACTTTATTTCAAAGTTAAAGCAACTAAGAAAGCTACTAGCAGAAGCACAAGTCCAGATACAGCTCAAGAAAGTTTTAGCTACTGAACTTATCTTGATGGATTTAAAAAAGCTACAGAACCAATTAAACCGAGTGATGTTTACATTGCAAGAAGGAATGATTCTTTAGCTACTGCGCTTATTTTAACTACAGAATATGCAAAAATAACTGATGCTGATCTGAAAAAACAATATATTAATGAACATTTCATTGTTAATGTTCCAAGTATTTTTGATTGAGAAGTTGAATCATTAACTATAAATAACAATCAGAAAAATCCAGGTGAAGCAGTTAATGCAAAAATTAAAATCAAACCAAAAGCAGAAGTGCATGCAGGTACATACAAAAATAAACAAGCAAAAGCAGCAACTAGCTTAACTGAACAAATTATTGAACGAAATAATATAAGAGTAGTAAAAACGGTAGATCCCGTTGATGATGATATGACTATTTCCTTTACATTTCCTAATTTACCTACACCTGAACCTCCCGCTGCGACAAGTCCAGCACCTGCATCAGCTTCAGGTAGTTCCGATGATACAGCACCTGACAGTGCAGATACTACAGAACCAGCAGCAGCTCCAGCTCCAGCAACTGCAACTTTAACATCAGATCCAATTGATTCAGGAACTGCTGCAGCAGAGCCAGCTCCTGCTCCTAGTCCAGCAGATTCAAGTGGTACAGCAGATTCATCAAGTACTGTTGTTACGACAAGGCCTACAGTAATAACTGAAACAGAAGAACAAAAAAAAGAACGAATGGCTAAAATGAAATCTAAACAGGTTTCTAATATAAAATCACAAGATGGAACAGAAACACATCGTGGTGTTGTTTTATACAACCACACCTATGATAGGTTAATTATTCAATTCAAAGAAGCAAACATTAAAAAAACTAATGGTGATAGTAGTGAATATGATAAACTTGTGAAAAAATTTGTCGATGCTTTAAAAGCAGATACTGAATTAAAAAGTGAAATGTCAGGTAAAAAACTTTATATTCGTACTGCACTACAAGCTCCTTTTACAGCTCCAACATCAAACAAGCGAACTAATACAGATGGTGAACAAATCGATGTACTGGAAGCTATTGGAGGTACAGCTGATAAAGATAGTTTAGATCCAACAAAATTTGATTTTTTTGTTTCAACCTCTACTTATAACAGTGAAGATGATTTTGAAAAACAAATCAAAGAAATTATCGACCAATATGGAGCTTTATATAGTCCTAAAAAAGAAGTTTCTCCATCAACTCCAGCACCTGCTACTACTTAATAAGATCCAACTAAAAAAAATAAAAAAACACCAATTTATAGTGGTGTTTTTTTATTTGAAGAATGTGTTTTGTATAAATATTTAACAAAATCAAAGATCATAATCATTGCCATAACATCATTTTCACAATATTTTTTCAATGATTGTACTTTGTAGTTATTTCACTCCTGATCACCAATAGCACCTAAATAACGGTTAATGGCACTATTCATTGCCATTAAACCATTTTGGATTTCTAATGATTTATAAGGTACTATTTTGTGCTTTAAGGGAAAATTATGTTGAGTAATATATTTTTCGATCTTTTTAATACTCGAAAAACCTTTTAGTTCATATAATAGTACAGTTGAAAGATCTGTAGTTTGATCTTTTTTACTAAAGATATCTAGTAAATCTAATGTATTATCAATAATATGATCTACCATCATTTTGTACTTTGAACTATTTAGAACTTCATGGTAATCATCAACGTTTTCAATCAAACAAACCATTGATTTTAAACGAGTTAACTCATAAGCCTTATTGTAAACAATAAACTTATGAGCTTTATTACTATAAAGTTTTTTAATCATCTCTCTAAAAGTATCCAAAGAAATTTTTAAAGGATCGTAAACAATATTTTCCTTTTGAAAAATTTCATCATTTTTAGTTTTAATAATAGAAACTTGAAATACTATTTGCTCATAGGGATAAGTATTATCTAAAATAGCAAAAGGCATGGAAAAACCTTCAAAATCATATCAAACTAAGATTTCATCTTTTCTTGATAAAAGATCAATATAAGATTTTAATTTTTTTAAATTAAAATGATTTTCTTTTAAAATGATTTTTTCTAAAGTAGGTGAAGATATGTTATTAGATTTTAAAAAAGCAATTAATTCTTCTGGATTATTTACTAAATCTAGCCCATTATATTTTTTTTTATTCTCAATATATTTTAAGATTTGTTGAAAATTTAAAATATTTCCCGAAATATTAGCAATTTCAGGATGTAATTTTTCTATTAGCAGATTTGCATATTTGTTACGTCCAAATAAAGTATCATCTTTTTCTGTTAGATCAGTAAAACTTTCTTGTTTTTGAGCTTCATTAATAATATTAATTACATTATCAATTGATTCAAAAAAGTAGCTCGATTTGCAATCTGGTCCATTATTTCTGCAAAAATTATGATTCTCAATTGCAGAAATAATGGAAAAAGCATTTTCATCACAAGTTAAAGTCTCATTATTAAAATTACCAAATTGATAAAAGCATTTTTTCATATAAGCTGTCAAGTGATTTTCTTGCTTTAGCTTATATGATATTGTTTTTTTACCTTTTCCGACCCAAGCAGAAAAGATTTCAGCAATTTCAATTTTTTTAGCTTGATATTTATCAATAATATCTAAAATAAACAATGAATAATTTTCTGCATGATCTTTGGTAGCTTTTTTAGTAATTCAATAATCTCAAAAAGCTTTTGCATATAACTTTACTTTTGTTGAAGTTGATAAAACAAAATTAGAAACTTTTTTTTCTAAAGGAAAATAAACACTAGGAAAAGCTAGGGCATTTTTATATTGAAATACGGCAAAGAAAATAACTTCGTATTTACCAGAATTAATTGCTTCTGCTGTTTCAATTACTGCGCCTTGGGCATTTTTAGATTTAATAAAATAAACTTTTTCTGGATCATATCTTTTTTTAATATGATTAAACATCGCTTCTTTAATGAAATTAAAAGCATTTTGATTACTTTCTACAAAAGAAGGAGGATTTTCTTCTGTAGAAAAATCTAATACCAATGAAGATCACATTTCTTTTAGAAGTTGATCTTCATCCAAATTTTCACTTATATAAGTTTCTTCATATTCACTAGTTCAATTTGATTTAATTGTTTCTTGAGCATTTAAATCATGTCAAATAAAATATTCCTGAGAAGTTAAATAAGCTAAATACTGGCTAAACCTTATTAATTTATTTTCCTTCATCTGGTTTGTATTTTCCTTGTTTTTCTCATTTAACTAGTAACTGTTTCATTTCTTCTTCATTGCTGCAATCTAATCAATCAAGTAATTCTCCATCTAAATAATCATTATATTGGGGAGAAATACCTGATGTGGTATGTTTAATATATCATTCTTTTACTTTCTCAATATCATCTATTACTTGATCTTTATTCACAGTATATTTAAATGATTTCAATTTTCTTTTTTTAATTGGGTATGTTTCAGGATTGATATAATCTTCTTCTTTTAAAAAAGTAGCAACAATAAAAAAAGTTTCCACACCCATTAAATAGCTATAAAGTTGAGCCTGCTTTTGATAACTAATTGGTACTCCCTGGCTTAATCAACTATCAAACTTTTTTTCTTGTGCTGTTTTAATTTCTAGTAAATACTTTTTACTTTCAATAAATCCATCAGGAATACCACCAATAATGGGATCTTGACCTGCAAAATAATCATAGTTGTAATCTGCTGGATTAAAACGTTTAATTGGTTCAGCAAGTTTTGATTCTAAAATTTCTAATACTTTAGGTTCAATTATCACTCCAGCTTTAATATATTTTTCATCTAAAATTGGCATTCCTAATCATGAAATTTTTACAAATGCAGCAAATTCTGATTTGTATTCATCTGTTTTTAAAACTTCTGAAATATTTGAACCACCAATTTTTTTAAAACCAAATTTTCCTCAAAGCTTTTTTTCTAAAAGCATTTTGTGGAATTCTGGTTTTAAATGTAATGTTTTGGTTTCCTTATCAATAAAATACTCGCGTTTGTTGTAAAAATGCCTTTTCATAAATAAATCCTTTTGCTTTTGACTGTTCTTAATATAATGTAAATTTTAACTTTTTCTAAGAAATAAAAATGAAAAATCACAACATTTTAGTTGTGATTTAAATATTTTTTATTTAATTTTAATGATTTTAATATGATTAAGATATTTTTCAAATTTTGCTTTTGTTGCTAATCATTTTTCGCTCACTGTAGCCATAGCTGCAGCTGATGCATAATGAAAAGCTTTTTGACTATCTTGTAATGATCTTTGAAAAATTATAAAAGTAGAAATAAGTGTATCACCTGCACCGGTAGCAGAAACCACTTTATCTAGTGGTTTAATGATTTTTGCTTTATAAATTGCTCCGTTTTGATCTAAAAGATAAGAACCTCTAGCATCAAAAGAAATAATGATATTTTTTGCCCCTAACTTTTGAATTGTTTCTAATGCTTGTAAAATGTCTTTTTCATCATTTATTTTAATACCAAATAAACGTTCTAATTCATCCTGATTTGGTTTAATTAGTAAGGGTTGATATTGTAAAAAATTTTTCAATTCCAGACTATCAATATCTAAAACAAAATTAACATGTTGTTTTTTCAATTTTTCAATAATGGCATAAATTATCTCTTGAGAACTTATGCCCATAATAAAAATTAAATCATCTGCTTTTAATTTTGCAATTACTGCATCTAGTTTAGCTAGTTCTTGCTGATTTAAAACTGTTCTTGGACCATTGATTTCAAAACTAGCATTGTTGGCATAGTATTTAATATTAATCCTTGTTCTTTGCTCAGTTGCAATATTATAAATTTCTACATTTTTTTCTTGTGATAATAATGGAACAACTAAATTAAAACTATTTTGATCAAAACAAGTAATTGCTTGGTTTTGAAAACCTAGCCGACTTAATACGATCGAGGCATTAATGCCTTTACCACCTGGTAAAAGTTGGGAATTTTCAAAACGCGAAACACCGGATAGTTGAAAGTCTTGCCCTTCAATAAAATAATCAATCGAAGGCGATAAAGTTAAAGTATAAATCATAATATTTTAATTATGCTCTAACATTTCTTTTCTTGAAAAATAATTTATTTTGAAGTGTACCTTTTTTCTCTGATTTAAATAGAAAATGCATTGTAATAACTTGCGCAATTACACCTAATACTAAAGCTAATAGCATAAATAAAATTCCTGTTCAAATTTGAGTCACTGGATTAGTGAATAAACCACTTCTAAATAAAGGAATAATAAAGATTCCACCGTGTGGTGCTAGTGAACCAACACCTAAAGCAGCTGATACTAATCCTGCAACTCCACCACCTACAACATTAGAGATAACCATTACTTTTGGTCGAGCAGCTGTAAAAGGAATTGCTCCTTCAGAAATGAATGATAAACCTAAAATTCAGTTTGTTTGAGCAGCTTTTTTTTCTTCATCTGTTCAGAACTTTTTAGAAACTAAAGTTGAAACAGCAATTGCTAAAGGAGGTACCATACCAGCAACGATTGCTGCAGCCATAGCAACTGATCCTTTAGCTGCATCTGAACTTGCAAGTGTAGCTGTTAGTGAAATAGTTCCAAATACATATGCAGCTTTATTAATTGGACCACCTAAATCAAATCCCATCATCATTCCGATAATTAATCCTAAAATAAAGGCTATTTCTGGTTTTACACCAATTAAATTTAATAATTTTGTAAATCCATAATTTAAATATTGGAAAGGAATATTTAAGAAGAAGAAAGTAATAACAATAATTGCTGTTCCAAATAAAGGAATTAATAAAATATTTGAAATACCTTGTCAATTTTTCCCTAATTTATTAAATACTTTGATAATTACAATTAACATTGCAGCAGCAAAGAATGCTCCAAAAATTGCTCCAAAGAATCCTGAACTTACATCTGTTCCCAGTGAAGATAAATTCAATGATTGTGCAATAAATGATCATTCTTTATTGTAATTTTGTACTGCAATCATACCTACTAAAAAACCAGGAAGTAAACCTAGTTTACCTACAATCGCTCAAGTGATATATGCAGCTAGCACTGGCACCATTAATCCAAAGGCAATTCCTCCAAATTTCATAAAGAAGTTTGAAGTAACTGTCATAGTTCCAAAACTACTATCAATTGCTTCTAAACTTGATGTAGCACTTACATGAATTAAGTCAATTAAAAAGGCTAAAGCTATTAAAATTCCTCCAAAAATAACAAATGGTAACATGTATGAAACACCTGTCATAATTGAACGATAAGCTTTTTTACCAAAACCATTAAAGCTTAATTGAACTTCATCTGAAGTAGAATCACCCTTATTAACATTTTTTAGTTTTATTCCTTCACCATTTTCTATTTTCTTAAATAGATTTAATGGTTCATGAATTGCTTTTCTAGTTGATGTTTCCAAAACATTTTCATGTTCTGCAAATCTTGTAGTATCAACAGCACGATCAATTGCTAAAATAACTCCTTTAGCATTTTGAATATCTTGATCAGTTAAAACATTTTTAGAACCTTCTGTTCCTTGTGTTTCAACTTTAATTTTTAAACCTGCTTCTTGAGCTGCTTTTATTAATCTTTCAGCAGCCATAAAGGTGTGAGCTATTCCCGTAGGACAAGCTGTAACTGCAACAATATCATAAGCTTGATTATTTGAAAAACTCTCTGAATCTTTTTCAGTTTGAGGTTGTCAGCTTTTCACTAAAGAAAGAAATTCTTCTTTAGTTTTGATAGCTGCTAGTTTATTAGCAAAATTAGCATCTATTAGCATTTTTGATAAAAGTGATATCACTTCTAAATGAGAATTTTCCCCCCCTTGAGCTGTCATAGCAATTCCAAAAATGTATTCTACTTTTTGGTTATCAAGTGCTTCTCACTCTAATGGTTGAACTTTTGCAAAGAAAATTTTATCTTGCAACATAACTTCATCACGAATGTGAGGCATGGCAATCTTGTTACCAATTCCTGTTGAAGCTTCTGTTTCTCTTTGTTTAAAAAGTTTTAAAGCTTTTAATGCGTCAGATGCATAGCCATAATCTTGTAATTTTGTTGCAAAAAATTTTAAAGCTTCTTCTCGAGAAGCAAATTTTTCGTTAACAAAAATTAGATCCTCGGTTAAAAAATCTAAAATCTTCATTTTTTCCCTTCATCAAATTACTCTTTATTGTTGATAATAAAGAGATTTTTATAGTTTTGTTTAGTACGGTAATTTGTGACAACTAAAATAGTTTTATTTTTAGGTTTGAAATTATAGAAAGAACGAACTCCAAATTTTTGTTTTTCAGCCAAAACAACAACTAAATCGGAATGACTTGCAAAATAATTTTTAGCATATCCTTCTTGAATTTCTGGAGTTGTTAAATTTCCTTCATCGTCAATTCCATTGACTCCTAAAAAAGCGATTTGAAAAGTTAAGTTTTCATATTTACTTAAATCATGACTTACTGTTGATAAAGTACGTTTTTTTAAAAAACCACCTATTACATTAACATTTTCAAATCCCATTTCAATTGCATGCATTGCATTAAAAATTGAATTTGTATAAAGATTAATTGATTTGTTCAATTTTTCTAATAAGTAATAACAAGTTGAACCAGCATCTACAAAAACGTGTTTATAGTCCTTTGCTAAAACTGCTGCAGTTGAAGCAAGTGAAAGTTTCACAGCTTTATTTTTATCAATTTCTTCAACTGTCAATTTATCAGTGTGAATTTGGACTTCGTTATAAATAACTTCTCCAAAGTTTCTCTTAATAAATCCTTCATTTCCTAACTTAATTAAAAGTCTTCTTGTTGTACTTTTACTTAATTTAAATTCTTCTTCAATCTCAGAAGGTTTGATAACTTTGTGAGATTTTATAAATTCTTTAATTTTATTTTCCAATAAAATTGTCATTTTTTTCCTCCGTGAAACATGATAATTATAGCATTTTTATGAATTATTCTAAACAAATTCAGTTTAAATATTCAAAAAAGTTAATATTTATTATTCTAAGTTCAATAACATTCACTCTTTTATGATTTTTTAAATAAACATTTATGGATTAATATGAATTTTATTAATACTTATAGAATTATAAGACAGATGGTAACATTGTGGTTTAAATTCAATAAAAAATGTCTTTTTTTGTATGTTATAATTAATAAATTATGGAAAAATCGATGCATATTTCTCTAAGTGGAATATTAGAAAAATATAATGAACTAAATGCACAACTGCTTGATCCTGAAGTGATGATTGATATTAAAAAATACACAAAAATTAATAGACAACTTAGCGGCATCAAAGACATTGTTGAAACTTTTAAAAAATATTTAGAGCTTGAAGCTAACTTACAAGATGCAAAATTAATGCTAAAAGAAAATGATGAAGAATTAGTAAATTTTGCTAAATCTGAAATTTCAAGGATAGAAAATTTACTACCAATGATTGAAAGCGAATTAACAATTTTATTATTACCAAAAGATATTAACGATGAAAGAAATGTCATTATGGAAATTCGTGGTGCAGCTGGCGGAGATGAAGCCAATATTTTTGCAGGTGATTTATTTAGAATGTATTCTAAATGAGCTGATGATAATAACATGAAAATTAAAATTTTAGACTCTTCTTCTGTGCCTGCTGGTGGTTTTTCCCAAATTGTTTTTCTTGTTAGTGGTCAAAAAGCTTATTCAAAATTAAAATATGAATCAGGTGTTCACCGTGTCCAACGTGTACCTGAAACTGAAACTCAAGGGAGAATCCATACTTCTACAGCTACAGTTACTGTTATGCCGGAAGCTGATGATGACATTGAAATTGATTTAAAACCAGCTGATCTTAAAATTGAAACTTATCGTTCATCAGGGGCGGGAGGTCAAAGTGTTAACACTACTGATTCAGCAGTAAGAATTACCCATATTCCTACCGGAATTTTTGCAGCTAGTCAAGATGGAAGATCACAAATTGATAATAAAGAATTAGCTTTAAAAGTTCTTAAATCAAGAATTTATGAAATGGAATTACAAAAAGCTAAAGAAAAAGATTCCGCTTATAGAAAATTGGCTGGTTCTGGTGCACGTAGTGAAAAAATTCGTACTTATAACTATCCCCAAGATCGGGTAACGGATCATCGCATTGGTTTTTCCAGTTCACTAAAATCTGTTATCAATGGTCAAATTAATTCCATCATTGATGCTTTACTAGCTGAAGAACAAAAAGAAAAAATTGCTGAAGCTGGTCTATAAAATGGCAATTTCTGAAGAAATTTTACTAAGAGAAAAAAAACGTTATAACTTAGTTCAAACGGTTTCAGAGCAAGAAAAAATTCTGCTCAATCAAGGTATGCCAGTCCAAAAAATTATTGGTTATATTGAAATGCAAGATGTTAGAATTTATTTACAATACAAAGTACTAATTCCTCGTTATGAAACTGAAGAAGTAATTTTGAAAGCTTTAGAATATATTAATGTTAATTCTGAAGTATTAGATCTTTGTGCTGGTTCTGGATTTATTGGTTTAGCAATCAAAAAAAAGACCAATGCCCATTTAACTTTATCTGACATTGATGCTGAAGCTATTAAACAAATGCAATTTAATGCTAAATATAATAATTTAAAGGTAAAAATTATTCAATCCGATCTTTTTTTAAATCTTCCAGAAAAAAAATATGACGTCATTGTCTCTAATCCGCCATATATTCCACAAGGAATGAGTTTAGATAAATCAATTATTGATTATGAACCATTACATGCTCTTTTTGCTAAAAATCAAGGAAATTATTTTTATCAAAAAATCTTGCAAGAAGCACCTAAATATTTAAACAAAAATGGTGTAATTATTTTTGAAATAGCGGATTGAAATGTTGATTTTTTTAAAACAATCAAAGGTGTGGAAATTTTTCGAGATATTAACCAAAAACAAAGAATTGCTGTTGTTAAATTCTAAAAATTATGTTTTAATTTTGCAATTTCTGAAGTTAAAACTTCCAATATTTCTTTTTCTTCTGATTCTTTAAAATCTAAATAATTAATTTGTAAAATATTCAAAATAAATTCTGATACTTTTTTAATTTTATGGCTTTCAGCATCAAAATTTGTTTTTTGTGCTGTATGGTCGATAAATTTTTTTAAACTACTATAAGCATTAGAATAAACTTGATATTTTCTTTTAATTTGATTACTTTTGCTACGATAATCAGAAATTAATAAAATCATTTTTTGAATTTCTGGAATATTACGATAAATATAATCCATCCTCAAAACATCATCTTGGGAGTATTTTCTTAGTTCTTGTAATACAGTTTTGTATTCTAAAGATACTGTATAGAGGGCAAATTCGCCATCTGTTAATATATCTTTATTATTGTATTTATAAATTCAATAACAAATAAAAGAAGCTAAAATACCTGCTTTGGAAACTAAAGTTTCTACTTTCATAAACTGCCTGTTTAGTTTTCTTTTTTGAGTATTTTCAATTAACTGCTGCTTAGTATTAAAAAAATAATCATGATCATTAAAATTTTGAGTTAATTCCTTAATACCAATTCTTTGAGCTGAGCTAAAATCTAAACCTTGATAAATTAAATCATTAAATTCCATGACAACAATAGTTTCATCAAAAAAGTAATGCAATACATTCTCTTCCATGTTTTTTTCAAAAGCTCAAAAAACACAATTTTCAATTGTGATAGTGTTATCAATTTTTAATAAACTTTGAATAATACTATTTCTCCCTTTTTGACAAAAATTTTCATCAATTTTAAATTTAAAAATTTGCGTAACAAAATGGAATTTTCCATTTTGATCATACATTCCTAAAGTATAAGCAATTGGTAATTCATTTTTGGGTAAAGCAAATTTTTCTCTATTGTGTACAAAATTATAAAAAGGATAAGTTATAGCCTCAAAGTCTATAAAAATATTAAATTTATTTTTAATCATAAGTGTTTGATAAATTAAACTAATTTATCAAAAATATCTTCCCCGGTTTCAATTAAATCTAATCCAAAATTTCTTGCAACAATATTTCCGGTAGTTCCCAAACCACGAAGTTTTCCTAAAACTCGATTTTTACCTGTAAAACTTTTTGAATAAATTGTAAGTGGTAAGGCTTCTCTGGTGTGATTTGAACCAGGGAAAGTTGGATCATTTCCATGATCTGAAGTCATGATTAATAAATCATCTTCTTTTAAAGCATTAATTAATTTTGTTAATTTAATATCAAAATTATTGATATTTTCTGCATAACCCTCAACATTTCTACGGTGTCCATAATCACTGTCAAATTGAACTAAATTTACAAAAATAAATTGATTAGTACTATCTTCTGAAGCAATATTAATTGCGATGTCCATATTTTCATTATCTTTTGCTGGTCCATAAACTTTGCTAATTCCTTCATTAACAAAAATGTCATTAATTTTACCCACTGCAATAGTTTCAATTCCAGCATCTTTTAAATGGTTTAATAAAGTTTTTTTTGGTGGTTTATTTGCATAATCGTGTCTGTTAAAAGTTCTAGTTCATTTACCATTTTTTCCAACAAAAGGACGAGCAATAACTCTAGCAACATTTCATTCAGGTCTTGAAGAAGCAATTTTTCTTGCAGCTTTGGCATAACGATAAAGATTATCTAAACCTAAATATGTTTCATGACCGCAAATTTGTAAAGTCGAATCTGGTGAAGTATAAACAATAATTTCATCATTTTCAATTGATTGCATTCCTAATTCATCCAATATTACAGTTCCTGATGCATTTTTATTTCCGATAATTTTTTTACCATCAAAAGCTTTTTCTAATTCTGCAATCATTTCTGCAGGAAAACCATTTTCTATAAATAAAGGGTTAGGGATTTTTGTTTCTATTCCCATCATTTCTCAATGTCCAGCTAATGTATCTTTAGCATTTGAAAGTTCTTCGATAACTCCTACATAAGCAATTGGTTTATCATGTTGATTTTTACGATAATTGTGAATTTTTGCAACATGGCCAATGCCTAATTTTTTCCAGGTCGGCATATTTACTAAACCTGATTCTGTAACATGAAATAATGTATTAGCTCCTTGATCTCCTGGAAAGTCTTTTTGCTTGTAATCTGGTCCAATGCCTAGTGAGTCAGTTACAATCATAAAAATACGATTAAATTTTTTCATCAGCACCTCAAATAAATATTAAATAACTAGTTAATATTATAACCCCTAAAAAACTTAAAAAAAATAATAAAAAACATTAAATAATTTATCATTATTTAATGTTTTAGGCGATTTGACAATCATAAATGGTGGCTCATATCGGACTTGAACCGATACGCCATTACTGGCAGGAGGTTTTGAGTCTCCGGTGTCTACCATTCCACCAATGAGCCTTTTTATCTTTTTATATTATAAATTAAAAGATAAAAAAATATTATTAAATTATATTAGTCTAATATAATTTAGATTTAGTTAAAGGGGTGAAAAAAATAAAATGAAAAAAAGGAATTTATTTTTTAGTTTTTTAGGTTTTACTACTCTTTTCATATTTGGTTTTTTAGGTTTTACTATTTATAACTTAGTAGTTTCAAATTCTAACACTAGTAAAATTATTCAACCTGTAGAAACTTCTGATGTTAAAGGTATTTTAAAAGCTAAAGTAAATGAAAATTTTAAAAACTTTTATCCTTCTGATATTAATCCTCGTTTTTTAAATTTAAATAATTTATCACTATTTTTGGAACCTAATAGTGAAATTGATGAATTGAGAACCAATTATGAAATTGAGATGAAAATTTTACCTGAAGGAATTAATGATCATGATGGTACATTACAAATAAAAATTACTACTAAAGAAAATTTTAATCAACAAAAAGAAGATTACAATGTCATTACTGTTTTTGGTTTTAAGGCTATTAGAGATGTTAGTTTGGAACAAAAAAACATATTAGTACATGGTATTAATATGTTTAATGAAATTGAACTAAAAAATAATATTACTGCAGATCAATTAAATCACAATAACTTTTGAAATTCTATTGTACTACCTCAAAACATAGTCAAACATAGTAATCTTTTAGAAAAAGTAGAATATTATACTTTGAAAGGTTTTGAAAATCAATTACGTTTTAATGCAACAATTGAAAAATATGAAGGTAAAATTTTTGCTAAAATAGAATTATTTTATATTAACAATCCCCAAGCAGGCATTATAAATATTGTTGAATTAAATGATATTAAAGATTTAGATTGAACTGAATCACTAGATAATGATTTTAAAAATAATGTTTTACCTTCACACCTTTTTTATTTGTCACAAGAAAATTTACAAAAATTTTTCTTAAAAAATTTTAATCCTAATATTATTTTAAAAGTTGTAAATTTTAGTCCTAATGATAGTAATGGAACAGTTATTTTAGAAAAACAAGATTTACAAAAAAACACTTTAGGTTATAAAAAATTTATTTTAGCTAATAATCAATCAATTTTAGATAATGCTTTGGCAAGTGACAAAAACAAAATTGCTAATTTTTTGGAAAATGATTTAAATTTAAAAAATAATGCAAATCAAATTTTGCAACAATACAATTTTGAAGATGCCTTTAATTATCGTTACACAAGATTAATCCGTCAAATTAAAATTGCTGATCAAAAAAGAAATAATTATTTAGAAAATACTCTAAAAATTTATGACTCATACAAAATTTTTGATTTATTTGATTGGAAGCTTTCACCAGATAAAAAAACTCTAAATTTTAGGTTTGTTAATGAAAGTAATCAAGAAGATAATTTAAGTTATACTTTTAAAAATAAAGCAATTGATTTTGTAAACTTTAATCCGCAGCATTTTTTGCCAAGAAAAATTGCTGATTTAAAAAATGAAATTCATTTACGGTCAATGGCTATTTCTTATTTTGAAAAAAAAGAAACTGATCCAGACAGAGTTTACATTATCAGTGGTACAGCCTGAGTTATTGATAAAAGTAAACATGAAAAAAATACTTATTATATTGCAACTAATTCTCATGTTGTTGAACGTTTACAATCTCATTGAGAAAATATTACCGGCTTTGCTTATAGTTTATATAATAACAAGCCTTATTTAGACAACGGACAATTTAGTAATATCTTTAATGCTTCACATAATTTTAGAATTTTTAGTAAAAATACAAAATGAGCTAAACCTTTAGAAAAAACTAAAATTAATAGTGATAAGCCATTTTGGGATAATTTTGAAATTTTTGATATTGGAGCAAATACACCACTCCAAGGTTTTGCTTCTGATATAGCTATTATTAGAATGACTTTTCCCGATGATGAAAAAATAGGGGCAATTACTATTAGAAAAAATATTCCAGATGCGGCAAATTACTATTCAAAGATGCAACAAAATCCAGCAACAAAATTAAAATTTTTTAATTCTAGAAATCAATATTCTTGAGATAGTAAAAGTTTTACTCTAAATAATATGCATTCTTATTCTGAAAATGTTTTACCTACAGACCTTGTGTTTGGTGGTTACCTATCAGGTCAATTTTGAAGAACTAATGATGGTAGTGGCTTTTTAAAATATTCATTAAATAATGAAATACGTGAAATTAATCAATGAGATCATGTTACTGATCCAGAAAAAAGAGTTAAAAAACTGAATTTTGGTACCCCTTATCAAATTTCTATGCCAATGGCTAAAGCAGGAACTGGAATGTCTGGTTCGATGGTAATGGATCGTTATGGCAGAGTTATCGGAATTTTTTGAGGGGGATTATTTCCTTCTGAAAGTAAGGAACTTTCCGGAATTACTAAAGGAGTTGCCAATATTGATCCAATCGGTATTTCCTATGATAATAGAAAAACCATCCTCCAAAAATGGTTGGATTTAACTAAAAATATAGAAACAGATCTTGATGATTCAGCTAATGAAATTAATTTCATCACAGAAAGTGTTTAAAAGTGATATAATAGAAACAATTTTTCACAAATAAACTATAAAAAGGAAGGTGTTCATGATTGCTTTAAGAATTTTAATTATTATTGCAATCTAGACACATCCTTAAATCATCTCAAATGTTTTAAGACTGTGTTATTTAAAAGTCTTAAAACATTTTTTTATTACTTTAAACAAAAGAAGGAAATATGGAAAAAAAAGAATATAAACAAACGCTGAATATGCCTTTTACTGAGTTTCAAATGAAGGCGGATCTACCAAATAAAGAAGTTTTATATCGTCAAAATTGGTTAGATCAGAAAATTTATAAAAAAATCTTAGCTAAAAATAAAGTGAATCAAGCTTTTATATTGCATGATGGTCCGCCATATGCAAATGGTTCTATTCATATGGGTCATGCCTTAAATAAAATCTTAAAAGATATTATTGTGCGTTATAAATCATTACAAGGATTTTATTCACCTTTTGTAGCAGGTTGAGATACCCACGGTTTACCAATTGAAAATAAAATGTTAAACGAAATGAACCTAACTTCTCACAAAAATATTTCAGTGAGTGAATTAAGAAAATCTGCAGCTAAATATGCTTTAGAACAAATTGAAATTCAAAAAGCTGAATTTAAAAAATTGCAGCTTTTAAGTGATTTAGAAGATATTTATATTACAATGGATCCCCAATTTGAAGCCCAACAATTAAGATTATTTAAAAAAATGGCACTTGATGGATTGATCTACAAAGGACTAAAACCTGTGTATTGATCTCCTTCTTCTCAATCTGCTCTTGCAGAAGCTGAAGTAGAATATGCTGATCATACTTCTCCTTCAATTATTGTAGCTTTTGAAGTTCTAGAAGCAAAAGGTCCAATAAAAAAAGGTGATAATATTCTAATTTGAACAACAACTCCTTGAACCTTAATTGCCAATTCTGGAGCAGCAGTAGGTGCAGAATTTGAATATGTGCGTGTAAAAGTAAATGATAAATTTTATGTTCTAGCAACAAAATTGTTAGCAGAAGTTGCAAAACTTGCAAAATGAGAAAATTACGAAATTGTAACAACCTTTTTAGGACAAGAAATTGCGGGCACAATATATCAAAGACCAATAAAAACTTCCAAAATTGCACCCGTTGTTGTAGGTCACCATGTTACATTAGATTCAGGAACTGGAATTGTCCACATGGCTCCTTTGTTTGGTGAAGATGACTTTATTATCGCTAAAGCTCACAATTTAGAAGAAATAATGCACGTTGAAGATGATGGTACTTTAAACGAACAAGGGGACCAATTTGCAGGCAAATTTTATGAAGACGTTAACAAAGATATAGGTTTATTTTTAGAATCTCAAAATAAACTACTTTCATTAAAATTTATTAAACACTCATATCCTCATGATTGAAGAACTCATAAACCTATCATTTATCGTGGTACACCACAATGATTTGTTTCAATTGACAATATCCGTCAAAGAATTTTAGAAGAAATTGAAACAGTTGATTTTTATGCTGATTGAGCTAAAAAACGTTTAAAACTTATGATTGAAAACCGTGGAGATTGAACAATTTCTCGTCAAAGATCATGAGGAGTTCCAATTCCTGTTTTTTATGATGAAAACAAAAAAGAAGTATTCAATGCAGAAATTTTTGACCATGTAATTGCTTTAGTAGAAAAACATGGAACTGATGTTTGATTTAATAAAACTACAGATGAACTACTTCCTGAAAAATTTAGAAATAGAGGTTGAACCAAAGAAAACGATATTATGGATGTTTGATTTGATTCAGGTTCTTCTTCAATTGGTGTTAAGGTTTTAGGACAAGTGGCTCCTTTTGATTTATATTTAGAAGGATCAGATCAATATAGAGGTTGATTTAACTCATCAATTATTAATTCTGTTGCTTACAGAGATAAATCACCATATAAAAAACTTCTATCTCATGGTTTTGTAGTAGATGAAAAAGGTCGTAAAATGTCAAAATCTTTAGGTAATGGTGTAGATCCTGCTCAAGTTAGTGAAAAACTTGGTGCAGATATTTTGCGACTTTGAGTTTCAAATAGTGAATATTCTTCTGATGTTTCCATTTCACAAAATATTCTTAATCAAAATGTTGAAATTTATCGTAAATTTAGAAATACTATTAAATTTTTATTAGGTAATTTATATGACTACAAACCAAATCCAGATATCAAGCTGGATGGTGTTCACTTATTAATTGATGAAAAAATTAAAAAAATTAAAAACAAAATTGTCAAATACTATGATAAATTTTCTTTTATTAATGTCATTAAACATTTAAATAACTTTATTATTGATATTTCTAATTTTTACTTATCAATTACCAAAGATAGTTTATATGCTGATGCTAAAGATTCTCATGCAAGGTTAAGTGTCCAATATAACCTTTATAACATTTTAGATATGCTCTTAATTTCATTAGCTCCTATTCTGCCAACAACAACAGAAGAAGCATATAGTTTTTTTCATAAAACTAATAAGCAAGAATCAATTCATTTAGAAAACTTCTTCAAGTTTGAAGAAGTTAATACAAATGAAGAAGCGAAATGAACAGCTTTTTTTGAGTTAAAAGATCAAGTATATAAGCTGATAGAAGAAAAAATTAAAGCTGGTGAAATTAAACGTTCAAATGAAGCTAAACTAATATTAAATACCGACAATGAATTTTTAAAATCATTAGATTTAAAATATTTATTAATGGTTGGAGCAGTAGAATTTGGACAAAAAACTCAAGTAGAAAAATTTATTTCTGAAAAATGTCAAAGATGTTGAAATCACTTCAAAATTGAAGATTTAAAAGATTTATTATGTGGCAGATGTCAAAATGTTTTATAATTAGTTTTAATCGTGTCAAATAAAATTATTAATTCAATTAAAGCTAATTTATTACCTAAAAAAAAAATGATTGAAAATGTTATTCTTTTTTCAGTTATTTTTTTTATTTTTTTCAGCTTTGATCTTTTGACTAAATACCTTTTTTTTAGTACAGAAGAATACAAAATTGGTTTTGAAAATAATAAGCGAATTATTGATTGAGTAATTATTGGGCTTCGCCCTAAAATGCATTATGGTGTAACTTCAGGAATTAATAATCTAATTGGTTTTATAGGTATCCATATTTTTAGTTGAATTGTTTTTTTTGTTATTATAATTTCTATTTTTTTCGTTGAAAACAAATGAATGATTGCTGCTTTAGCTTTACTAAATGCAGGAAATATGGGTAACGCATTTGACAGAATTTTCTTCCAAAATGGTGTTAGAGACCTTTTCTTTATCCCTTATCATGATAGAGGAACTTTTAACTTAGCTGATATATTTATCGTTTCTGGTTCTGTGGCAATTATAATCGTTTATTGTATGCAATTTTTAATTGAATTTATCCGGAAAGTAAAAAGCAAAAGAAATATATCATTAAATCAGAATACAGAAAATAATTTAAATGAAATGCTAGATGATGAAAAAACTTCCAAAAATGACTTATCTAATTTAGAAGAATAAAAATAAAAAAATCACTTTTTTATAAAGGTGATTTTTTTTAAGTTATATTTTGCTCTGAAATTTTATTAATTTCATTATTTCTGAAATGGCAATAAAACTTAGTGGGATGAAAAAGGGAATGATATTGAATCAACCATATTTATCATTATAAGGTTGCATATGAAAAATTAAATTTAGAATAGGAATGTAAGTTACAAAGATTAAAATAATAATTGAAGCTAAAAATGAAAAAATTAAAATTTTAATATCTTTTCATTTACTAATAAAAATGCTTTTTTGTGAACGTACTACAAAAGCATTGGCAGATAGCATGATTCCCATAGTTAAAAATGCTAATGCACTTCCTAAATGGTTGGCTTCTTTAGCTAAAGAATCGATTTCTGCATTTTTAAGGTTTTGATACATTAATCCATAATCATAATTATAAAGTGATACTGCACCTACATAATACATTAGCAATGAAAAAGAAGAAGCTAATAAACCTAAACTTACTAATTGAAAAAACATTTTTTTAGTAATAATTGGTGAGTTTTTTAATTCAGGCTTTTGATCCATCAATTTACTTTGTGAATTATTTAATCCTAAAGCAATACCAGGTAAAGTTTCACCAACAACATTAATTCATAAAATTTGTAAAGCTGATAAAGGGTTAATGGCAAATAATAAAATACCAACAAAAGTCACAATCATCGTTGCGAAGTTAGTTGCAAATAAGAATACCATTAATCTTTTGATGTTATCTAATAATCTTCTACCTTCTTTAACGGCATTGGCAATAGTTGCAAAATTATCATCAGTTAAAATTAAATCAGCAGCTTGTTTAGACACTTCTGTTCCTGTAATTCCCATGGCACAACCGATATCTGAAGCTTTTAAGGCTGGTGCATCATTTACACCATCACCAGTCATCGAAACAATTTTGTTTTTAGCTTGTCAAGCTTTAACAATTCTAATTTTATCAAGTGGACTAGTACGTGCAAAAACAGCGATATTTTCAATTTCATTTTCCAATTCATCAGCAGATAATTTTGCTAATTCTTCACCGGTGATCGCTTTTTGACCTGCACTAAAAATACCTAATTGAGTGGCAATTGCTAATGCAGTATTTTTGTGATCACCTGTAATCATTACTGTTTTAATTCCTGCTTTTTGTGTTTCTACAATTGCATCTTTTGCTTCCTGTCTTGGTGGATCAATAATTCCTATTAAACCAATTAAGTTTAAATCTTTTTCTAAAATTTTACTTTGAATATTTCCATCAAAATTATCTAAAAATTTATAACCTATTGCAATTACTCTTAAAGCTTGATTTGACATTTCTTCATTAGCTTTAATTGCCTGCTGTGAAGAATTGTCAAAAAGAGGTAATAAACGATCAAAAGCACCTTTAGTAATTACTAAATATTTATTTTCATATTTAACAACTACTGTCATCATTTTTCTTTCGGATTCAAAAGGAATTTCTCCTACTCGAGGATATTTTGCTTGCAAAGCTTCTTTTGTTCATTGTGAATCTAAACTATATGCATGATTTAAAATAGCAATTTCAGTTGCTGAACCAGTACTAACTAAATTGTTATTTTTTCAATAAATTGCAGCATCACTACATAATAAGGCATAATCAATAATGTCTTGATTAGTAAAATCATCAAAACCGTTTTTGACACTTCAAAGCCCTTTTAAAGTCATTTTATTTTCAGTTAGTGTTCCGGTTTTATCAGAACAAATAACTGAAACATTTCCTAAAGTTTCAGCTGAACTAATTTTTTTGACTAAAGCATTTTTTTTACTTAAACGTTTTACTCCAAAAGAAAGAATTACAGTAATAATTGGAACTAGCCCTTCGGGAATTGTTCCAATTGCTAAAGTAATAGCAATTAATAAAGCTGTATGTCATTGTTTAGCAAAATTTTGAGGAGTTTGAATAATATTTGCAACAATAAGTAAGTACACAAAAAAAGTTAGTACACATAGTAAGGCAGAAAAAATACCAATTCATTTTCCTAACTTGTTGACTTTTTTTTGTAAAGGTGTTAAGTTATCAACTTCTTTGTTAATTAAAGTAGAAATTTTTCCAATTTCTGTATTCATACCAATTGCAGTTATTTCTACCAATGCTCGTCCACGTGTTACATTTGTTCCTGAAAAAACATAATTAAATCTTTCAGCTAAAGGTGCATCAATGATTACTGGTTTTGTAATATCTTTAAATACAGGTAGTGATTCTCCTGTTAATAAAGCTTCATCAACTTCTAAATTAGCAGCTTCAATAATTTCACCATCTCCGGTAATTTGATCACCGGCTTTTAGTACTAAAATATCTCTTACTGTTAAATCTTCTGATTTAATAGTGATTATTTTACCATCTCTTAAAACATGGGAGATGGGAGCTGTTAATTTTTCTAAAGCATCAATTGATTTTTGAGCATTATTTTCTTGAATGGTTCCAAAAATAGAATTAAGAATTACAATTAAAAAAATAACTCCTGGTTCAACAAATGAAACAATTAATTCTATTTGATCGTGATTATGATTAAAAACTACATTATAAATTGCTACACCTAAAGCAATTAATGCAGCTAAAATTAGTAATTGCATCATTGGTTCAACTAAAAATTTTAAAAACTTAATAAAAATAGGTGTAGGTTTTTTTATTGTTAAAATGTTTTTACCATATTTTTGTTGACTTTCAATAACTTGTTGCGAACTTAAACCAGACTTTTTTTTACTATCTTGTTGCATCTTATTTACCTTTAATAATTGATTCAATAAAAGCTAAAAATAATTTATGAGGTTTTAATGGTTTTCCACTAAATTCAGGATGGTATTGAGTTCCTAAATAAAATCTTTTGCTTTTTACTTCACAAGCTTCAACTAAACCGGTTTGAGGATTGAAAGCGGGGAAATCAAAATCACCATCAGGTAAATTATTTTTGAAAAATTCTTGCACTTCATAACGATGACGGTGTCTTTCTACTACTTCTTTACTTTGATAATATTTAGCAAATAAAGAATCTTCTTTTAAGCTGATATTTTGATTACCAATTCTTAAAGTTCCTCCTAGATTTCCTTGCTTTCCTGGAATAATATCTAGAACAAAAACTTCTTCCTTATCACCTGTTTGAAATTCAGAACTAGTCGCTTTAGGAAAACCATTTAAACGTGCTTGAGCTACACTCATAGCTTGCATTCCTAAACAAATACCAAAAGTAGGAATATCTTTTTGTCTTGTATAAATTGCAGTTAAAACTTTTCCTTCAAAACCTCGATGTCCAAAACCTGGCAAAATCATAGTTGCTTGTGTATCTACTAATGTTTGAGCAATATTTTGAGAAGTTAATTGACCAGCATCAATTCATTTGAATTCGACTTCAGTATCTAAATAGCTGGCTGCGATTCTAGTTGCTTCAATAATTGATTTGTATGAGTCAGGAAATTCAATATATTTTCCTACCATAGCAATTTTAATTTTATTTTGTTTTTGCACTTTAATTTGATCAGCAAATTTTTTCCATTCTTTAATATTTCCTATTTTACTTTTTAGATTAAAATGTTTTTCAATAGTAGCAGCAATCTTTTTGGTTTCTAACCATAAAGGTGCATCATAAACACTTTCTAAATCAGGCATGGAAATTACACTGTTTTTTTCTAATAATGAAAAACGTGCTACTTTTTCAACTATTTCATTATCAATGTCTTTATCAGCTCTTAAAAAAACCATATTTGGTTTTATTCCCATAGAATTTAAAGCACGAATTGAATTTTGTGTGGGTTTAGTTTTAAAATCTTTTGAAGTTTTTAAATAAGGTACATAAGTTACATGGGCAAAAAAAGTAGACTGATTTTTTTTGTCATAGCTCATTTCTGCTAATGCATAAATGAAAGGATTAGATTCAATATCACCAACAGTTCCACCAATTTCAACAATTAAAAAATCAGGCTTATATTTTTTTTCAATTGATTTTAAAATATCTTTAATTTCATTAGTTACATGCGGTATAAATTGGACAGTTTTACCATTATATGAACCTTTTCGTTCTTTTTCTAAAATTCGTGAAAAAATTTTTCCAGAAGTAAAGTTGGAATCTTTCGTAAAATTCTCACCAATAAAACGTTCATAATGACCTAAATCTAAGTCGGTTTCACCACCATCTGCTGTTACATAAACTTCACCATGTTCATAAGGTGAAATTACACCAGGATCCACATTTAGATATGGATCTAATTTTAAAACAAAGATTTTATAACCTCTATGTTTTAATAAATTACCGATGGAAGCTGCAATAATTCCTTTTCCTAAACCAGAAATTACCCCACCTGTAACAAAGATATATTTAGACATTATGCTCCTTAAATTGCTTATATTTATATAATTAAAATAAATTTTAATTATATTACAAAAGTGCTTTTAATTTTGGCTTTATCTTAAAACATTGTAAAATTTAATTAAATTTTATGAATTAAGCCAGATTAGTTATTAATAAAATTACTTGGAGGTATTGATGTCTAAAATTGCAATTATAGGATCAGGAGCAATGGCAACTGCTATGGCTCAAGTTGCTCATGATGCAGGCCAAAAAAATATCATACTTTATGGGATTGATAAACAAGAATTAAATGATTTAGCTCAAGGAAAAAATTTAAAATATTTTCCAGAGAATACCCAACTTGCACACTTTCAAGTTACAGATGACTTAAAATTTGCTTTAGATCAAGCAAAATATGTTATTTTGGCAGTACCTTCCAAGATTATGGACCAAGTTTTTGAAAAGGTTTTGGCTCATTTAAACTCTGAAGTGATAATTATTAATGTAGCTAAAGGTTTTTATCCTTCAAAAAATGTTTCCTTACAACAAGGATTAAAAATTGTTGCCAAAGACAATCAATTTATCAAAGGTGTAGTTTCCCTTTCAGGACCATCGCATGCAGAAGAAATAGTAAAACGTAAATATACTGCTATTAGCGTTATATCTGCTAATTTAGATTTAGCAAAAAAAATTCAAAATATGTTATCTAATAAATATTTTAAATTATATTGTCAAACAGATGAAACTGGGGCTGAAATTGCTGGAGCATATAAAAATATCCTTGCAATTGGTTCAGGTATTTTATTTGCTTTAGATTGAGGAATTAATACTGTGGCAGCTTTTTTAACTCGTGGTTTAAGTGAAGCACAAAGATTAATTATCGCTTTAGGAGGAAAACCAGAAACTATTTTAGGTTTAACAGGCATTGGCGATTTAATCGTTACAGCCCTATCTAATTTATCTCGAAACTATAACTTTGGTCAAGCTTTTGTCAAAGAAGGAAAAAAAGCTTTAGAAAGCAATCATACAATCGAAGGATTAACTGCATTAAAAAATGTTTTAGAAATTGCTCAAACATTAAAACTTGATTTACCAATAGCCCAAATTTTAAATCAGGTAATTTATCATGGTTTAAAATTAACAGATGCTATGGATATGGCTTGACAAAGAGAATTAAAAAGCGAATAAGCTTAAAAAGCTTCTTCGTCTACTACAATTTCAACATTTTGATGTTTCTTTAAAATTGACGCTGGAAATTCAGGGTCAAATTTTTTTATATTTTTTAATTTATTAAAAGTAATATGCTTTTCAGAACCAAACAATTGTACAATAATTTTTTTAGCTTGTAAAATAGTGTCTAAACCAATTCTTGCCAAAGTCTGATTATCTTCAATCACTACTTTATCAGTTTTACCAATTCTGGAAGCTGGAGCTTTATTAAAAATAATTTCTCCTTCTTTACCAATGGTTAAGACTAATAAATCTAAACCACCTTTTTTTTCAATTATTTCATCATAGATTTGGTATTTAATTGGTGTATAAATTTTTTCTGGATTAATATCAAAAAGTTCTTTTAAAATTTTTTCATATAAGAAAAAACTGTGATATTCATTTTTTTTAGCTGCAGTTTTAATAATTTCAGATGTATTAAAAAAACTTACATTAGTATAGCTAATATTTTGCTCTACTGATAATCTTTTTAAAGTAGAATAAGTTTTTAAAAGATCTTTATTTAACTCTAAAGCTAAGTTAACTTTAGAGTTATTATTTACTAAATCAATTATTTCTTGAACTAAGTAGATATATGCTTTTTCTTTAGATAAAAATAATTTTATCTTCATAACACTTCCTTTTACAATGATTACTTCATTGTACTAAATCAATTATTTTGCTTTAATATAATTTAAAGATAAATTTAATATATTATAAATTTTTATTTCAAATATTGCCAATTATTTAATAAAAAAAACTAAATTAAATAAATTTAGTTTTTTGTTGATATTTTGTTAATTAGTACTAATTAAGCTGCAGCGGCTGCTTCTCCAGTACTAGATGTAGAACTTTCATTTGATTCTGCTGCTGGTTCTGTTTTTTCAGCTGAATCTGCGGCTGCTGTGTCTTCTGCTTTAGGACTTGCACTTTCTTCAGCTTTAGCTTCAGTCGCCTCTGTATCATTACTCTCTTCAGTTGCTTCACTACTTGCAGGTTCTGCTGGTTTTGCTTCACCAGATTCACTACTTGCATCAGCTGGTGTAGTTGAACCACCATCTGTTACAGTTGGAGCTGTTTCTGATGCTGTTGCAGATGAATCACTTCCACCTTCTGGACTTGGAGTTTTATCTGTATCAGATTCAGTTGAACTTGGAGTTGGACTAACTTCTTCAGGTTTTTCTGTCTCTGAATCAGTTGGAGCGGCAGGACTAGCTGCTGCGGGGGGGGTAGTTTCTGAAGCTTCTGGAGAAGCTGAAGCTGGAGCTTCCCCTTCTGTCTTATCTGATGAACCTTCAGGGGCAGTTTCAGCTGATCCTGAGTCTGCTGGTACAGCTGTATCTTCAGTTTTAGCATCTTCTGGTTTTGTTTCAGTTGCAGTTTTGTCTGGCTCTGTAGGAGTGTCTTTTGCTTCAGGAGTTTTAGGTTGAGCTATTGGTGGATAAACAGATTTACTGTAATCAAACTTGCTAAATGGAGGTTGAACTATGCTTGCTGGTTTTGCTAGTTGGTGTTGACCAAATGATATTCCTTTTAAGCTAAATGAATTTGAAGAAGCTTTGATTGATTCACTAGCTTCAGAAGTTGAAGAAACTTTTCATGCAGGGTTAGTAATTGCTGAAGCAATAAAGTTTTCTCATGTTAAAGTTTCTAATGTTTCATTAGCTAAGATTTTTCTAGTTCAGGTATTTGGTTTTTGTTGTAATAAAACCATTCCATGTTGTGAAAATAGATATATTTCTACTGCATTAAATGTGTTTCCATCTTTTCAGATGTATGCATATGAACTAGCAGCAATGCCATTGTATTTAGATGTATCAAAAACTTTGATATTTGCAGCTGATAATCATTTATCAGTGTCAACTCCGTTTTTGGTTGATACGACATGTAATTTTAATTGGTCATTTTCAGCAAATAATTTTTTCACTTCTTCTAAACTATTAATACCATAGTTAGCTAATGCTAAATTACCATCTTCAAGCATGCTTCCTAAGATAGTTGAGTTTTTACCCATAGCTAATGATGATTTTTCACTCACTGCTGTTTCACCAAATCCTGGTAATGCTGGTAAATCATATGGATTACCATCAGCTTTTTTAGCTACTACAGGAGCTGTATATTGTAACAATTCAAATGAATTTAATATTTTATTTTGATCAGCTGCTGAAATTGCTGTTCGTATTGCTTTTAATCTAAATCCACCAACTGTTGCAACTTTTTCATCGTTGTAGTTTCTTGCTGATCTTTGTAATCCTGTAATGTCAGAACTGATTGTTAATTCATCTGTTAAATTACTTCAACCTGTTGCTGCATCATATTTTTTAGTTAATTCTTCAGTATTTGTTAATAATGGTTTTAATTCTGATTCTTGTAGTTTTTTAGATTTAGCAGATTTAGCTAAAGCATAAATTTTTTCATTTTCTAAGCTAAATTCAATTTCTATACCGTAGAAAGTAGCTTCGGTTGAATTAGCATCAATTGGGATACTTCAAATATGTTTGTAAGTTACTTTATTGCTATTTTCTGTACCATTTTCAAAGTTTTTCTCATTTACAGCAATTCAATAACCACTTAATGAACCAGATGCTTCATCAGCTTTATTACCGGCAGATACATAAACTTGAGTTAATACCTTTTTAATTTCATTTTGTCATGTTGCAGATGTTGCATAAATATTTTCTACTGAAGTTACTAAAGCTTTTTCTTGTGAATCAACATTAACTTTTACATATTGTTCAGTAGTTACAGATCTGTTTTCTTCATATGGAGTTAATGTAGTAAATGTTGATAAAGCTTTAATTGTTTCTGCTGGTTGATCAGTTGCATAGCTTGCAGGCTTATAAGTAACTTTATATTGGTATTGAGTCGCAGGAATTAAACCTGTTAAAGTATATGTAATTTCACTATCTCTTTTACCTAATTTGAATTCATGACTTTGTCAAGTTGAATCAGTTGTTTTACGTCATTCTAATTTTAGTGATTCACTTAAACCGATAAATGATTCTAAACCAACTAATTTAATTTGGTGTCATTTATCACTTAGTGCTGAATCTGAAACTTGCACTTCTTTTAATGTTTTAAAACTACTAATAATTACTGATTTACCATCAACGGTAACTAATTCAAATTTGTATTCTGCATTTGGTTCTAATCCAGTTAGATCAAATGTTAATTTTTTACTATTAGCATCATATAAAGGTGCATCTAAAACTTGATCTAAAGTAGCTCTACCGTATTTTAATAGATATTTTTTAGCGTCAGCTGCTTCAATTTCATTAAATGTTACTTTAGCAGATTTAAATAAGCTCACAACAGAAGATGTTATTTTGCTTGTTTTAAAACTTCCGCTTAATCCAACAACATCAGTTTTAGTTGTGCTTTCTCCTTCACCTTTTGCTTCAAAGAAAAATTTATAAGTATATTCTTTATCTGCTTCTAATGAAGTAAGGTTTAATACTGAAGAAGCAGCTAAAGTTGCTAAATCAACTTTAATTTTTGTTTCTGAACCATCTTTTGGAGTTAATGAAATGTATAAATCACCTGCATAATTAGCTTGTAGTGCTTTTTGAGATAAGTTAGCTACTGATATTTGTGCAGTATTTGCTGTAATTTCTGTTACTTTACTACTTAAAGCATCTAAGGTAGAAAATAAACCTGAGATATTAAAGACAGCTGCTTTAGTAGCATCACCTTCATTTACTAATCTAAAGAAATAAGTTTTTCCTGGATCTAATCCTTTTAACGATAAATCAACATTAATATTAGAGTTTTTATTGCTTGCAGCTTTTGTGATTAATTCACTTGGCTTTAAAAAATTCATTTCAAATTTAACTGGTTCGCTAAAGTCTGCTTTTTCACTAACTTCTAATTTATAAGAAATTTCTGATGAAGCTTCAGTAGTATCTTTCAATAAATTATTTAAACCTTTTAAACTTAAATTAAATTGAGAATATGCAGGGCGAACTTCTAAACTAAATTCAGAAAGTGTATTACTTGTTAAATCTGAAATTAAAATTTCATTGTTGCTATTAACAAGGGCAAAAGTATATGAAGTACCTGATTCTAATCCTGCAACTACAACTTCTTTAGATTCAGTTGAATTTTCTTCTTCAGCTGCTTGGACAGTTAGCTCTGATTGTCATTCAGTTGGACGTACTTTAGATTCTAATTCACTTGTTTTAACATATTTTAATTTTAAATTATCATCTTTGTAGAAACTAAAGTTAGTAAATGTAAATGCAATTGAATTTGTAGTTGTTTTAATTGAGTCAGCTTTTAGTTCTACTTTTGCTGGAATAACTGTTGTTAATTCACTAGCTAAAAAGTAGTAAGCATAAACATTACTTGCAATTTCAGTTTTAGGAACAATGGCAAACTGATATAAACCGGCAGCTAAAGCTAAATCTTTAAGTTCTAATTTATTTTGTTGAACTTTTGTAGCTGGAGCGGCATCAGTTGAACCACTTGCTAGAGTTGTTATTGCTTTAGTTCAATTAGTTTTACTAAATGTTGTTAATAAATCGGTTGCATTTTTCGCTTTATGATAATAAACATCAACTTCTTTTTCATTTAGTTTTGCTAAATTTTCAATTGATACATCAAATTTAGTACTATCATCAGTTTTCACTTTTGCACTAATGATAATATTTTCTTTTTCTTGTTTAGGAGTAGTGAATGTTTGATATGCTAAAGCTAAATTATCTTTATTTAAAAGTCTAAATTGATATTGAGTTTCAAATTCTAATGCTTCTAATTTTACTGTTCCAGTTTTTGAAGAATTTGTAGCATTAAATTTAACTTGGTTTTTAAAGTTAGGAGTTTCTGCTTTATTAAATTCGATAATTAATTCGGTATTAGTAGCAGTATTTTTTTTATCTGGTTTGCCAAGATCTAAGTTAATAAATGATAAATTAGCTGATGCAGTAGTAATTAATTTATCATTATTAGTTTCAAATTTTGAGTCAGAAACAACTTCTGAAAAGTCAATTGAAAAAACTGTTTGATTTTCTGAAGCAGCACTAGTTTTAGCTTTTAATCCTTGAGCTAAAACTAAAACAGGGAAATTGCTAATTTTTGTTTCTGGAGAATTTTTGATTGAAATATTAAAAGTATATTCTGTGTTTGCTTTTAAGTAATCAAATGCCAATGTTTGATTTTCATCAGTAATTTCAAATTCTTTAGTTAATTTTGTAGCTGTTGTGTTTGAATCTATTGTTGTTGAGTATTCATATTCAACAACTATTGTTTGTTGCGATAAATCTGATAAATTAGCAACATTGAATTTTAATGAATTAGCAGTTGTAGCACTTTGATCTAATGTTGCTGTTGGTTTAACTGTAGTTGAAAAAGTAGATTCATCAATTACATTTTTATTTAATCCACTTGTTGTATAAATAATATATTTGTAAGTTGAATTTTCTTTTAAGTTAGTTGCTCAAGTTGTTAATGGACTATCGGCATTTAATAAATTATTTGAAGGAATTATCATTTTTAAAGTGTTAACTTTATCATCACCATCAATTGCATAATCAATGAAAATTGTTTCAGCAATTGGTTTGTTTTGTGCTTGGAATTTATTATTTAAAATTGTATTTTTGACTTCAAATAATACATTTGTTCCAAATACTTTAACACCTGCTTCATTATTAAATAATGTTTGGAAGTTACCTTTTAGTAATACATTACCTCTTAAATCAGCTAATTGTCAATCATATTTAGTATTTTCTTCTAATAAATTTCCTGAATCAAATCCTACTTGAAATCTAAATTCAGGAGAATTTAGTTCTATTGAATGAGTTTTTCAATCGCTTTCTTGTGTTGAAGCTGATTTACGGTAACTTAAAGCTAATGTCTGCCCTTGGTATTGGATACCGCCTGTAAATGATAATTCAACTTTTGTTTCCACAACTTTATTTTTAGCAGTTAAGTTTGATAAAGCATCGTGTGAAACAAATCTTTGGAAACTTAAAATTGTTCCTTTTTCAGTTTCTAAATTAGTTTGATATTCTTTGTTTCATTCTAAATTAGCTAAAGTAGTTGCAAAAGTATTTTGTGTTACTAAAAATTCAGTTGAATTAATAACAACTTCTCTTTTACGTGTAACTAATTTTAGTTTTTCACCTAAATAATGATCTAATGACTCAATTAGTAATTCTGCTTCATTATTTGTATTGACATTAACTTTTAATTGAGCTGGCACTGCTGTTTTGAATTCTTTAAATCCAAATACATTTTCTAATGGTTCATAAGAAACAGTAGATGTTGCTGCTACTTTATCTGTTGTTAAAACAATTGACTCAGAAACAGTTTTTGCTGTTGCTGTTGGTTCTGTTTTAGGTTCAGTTGTTGGTGTTGCTTCAGCAGCTGGTGCTGAATTTTCTGCTTCTGCAGGTGCAGGACTTGCACTTGGAGTTTCAGCTGCTGTATCAGGACTAGGAGTTTCACTTGGTTTAGCTTCTGCTGAAGAAGCTGTCTCAGAAGCTGGAGTTTCTGTAGGAGCTGCTGGTTCAGGTGATACTTCAGGAGTGGGCTCTGGAGTTGTAATAACTTTTTTTTCTACTATTCTGTAAATAAATTCTTGATTTTTTACTAAATCTTTTGTGTTTAATTCAAAAGATAAAGTATCTGAAGCAACTGCTTTATCTGTTTCAACTCTTGTTCATGGAGCATCATCAGCTGCTCCTTTGATACGATATTCTAAAGCAATTTCTTTTTGTGATAAACTAGCTAAACCATATAAGTTGAAACTAACTGTTTCTGTATTATTATTAAATGTTGAGATAACTGTAGGTGATGAGGCTTGTGGAACTGATAAAAGTTCTGCAGATGATGCTAATTCATAGCTTATTCCATTTGCTACTGAAAATAATTTTACTGAATATTTTTTTCCAGGTGTTAATTGATCAATTACTTTAGTTCATTGGTGGTTTGCACTAATTGCATCTACTGCTAAAATTAAACTGCTATATGCTTGCTTTTCTTCTGTAAATGATACAAATAATTTTTCATTAGGATTATTTGTATATGAATTTAAATTTGAAAGTTTAATAATTCCTTGAGGAGCAGAATCTGTTGGTTGCACTAGCTCAAAATTAACTGCAACTTTTGATGTAAAAGCTGCTGCTAAAATTTCAAAATTATTGTTTGCTCTTTTGTAATTTGCTTTTAATGTATATTCAGTATTTGATTTTAAATTATTGAAGATAAGTTTTTCTGAAAATTTAGTAGGGTTAACTGTTTGTGTAGTAACTAAATTACTTGAATCTTTACCACCTTCAAAAAGACTTAAATCAATAGATGTTCCAACATATGGAAGTAATCTTGTTAATGTTACTTCAGCTAAACCTGATTGTGTTGCAACAGCAGCATCGATATTTCCCAAAGAAATATTACTAAAAACTGAAGGAGTATTATCTACTGCTTCAACAGGACGACCAGGAAGTGGTTTAAGATCATAAGTGGGTTGTTCTGGAGCTGCAATTGTTCCACCTTCAATTTTTGATTTACCAGCTAAAACCCCAACAAAAGCACCTGTTGCTGCGATTCCTATTGCACCTACTGCAAGCAATGAAATTGCTAACTTATTTGTTTTCATATTACCTCATTTGTATATAAATATATTTAAAATATTTGTTCAATTTTTAACTAAAATATTGTTAAATTTAAGACGAAAAGCCTTTTTAAAATAAAAAAGACTTGATTATATTTTCACTTTATTTTATTTATTTTTTTAAATTATATAAAAAAAGTAGAAAAAATAAAAGGGTTTTAACAAGTTGAAATTATCGAAAAACACTTTCATAATTTTTGTTAATTGATTTTTATTCATCAATAGCAGTTATTTTTGCCAATGACTTTATTTTATTCTTACCTTTTAAGGTTAGAACTTTTACACCTTTTGTAGTTCGAGCAGAAATTGGAATTTGTTTTAATGAAGTTCTGATTGCTACTGCATCTTTAGTTACAATCAAGATATCTTCATCGCCGTTTACTACCCCAATATAAATTAGTTCTCCAGCTTTATCAACATTTAAACTTTGAACACCTTTAGCACCACGAGCAGTTTTTCGATATTCTTTTGTTGGAGTCATTTTACCATAGCCTAACTCACCTAAAGAAAGTAAGTAATGACCTTCTGTACTTTTTGAGGCACTAACAACAATTTCATTGTCTGCTAGTTTTATCCCCATTACTCCCGAAGCTAATCTTCCCATTGGTCTAATTAAACTTGCTTCAAAACGCACAACTTTTCCGTTTGATGCACCAATGAAAATTTCGTCTTCATCATTTACTACAAAGGCTCGAACTAATGAATCATTTTCACGGATAGTTAAGGCACGTTTACCAGATGCATTAATTCTACGGTAAATATCCATTAGTGTTTTCTTAACAATTCCATTTTTGGTAATTGTTACTAAGTAATTATTTTCTTGATATTCTTTTACCGCTAATAAAGAAACAATTTTTTCATCTTTTGAAATGGGGATTAAATTAATAAATGGTGTACCTTTTGCTTGCTTTGAAAGTTCAGGAATTTGGTGTACTCTTAAACGATAAATTTTTGCTAAATCAGTAAATACTAATAAATCACTATGACTGCTTGCACTTAAAATTGATTCTACATGATCATCAGTATAAGTTGAGGCAGTATTTACTCCAACTCCTCCCCGATGCTGATTTTTATATTCATCTAAAGCAATCCGTTTTACATATCCTTTTGATGTCAAAATTAGGGCACACATTTTTTGAGGAATTAAATCTTCATCTAAAATATTGCCAACTTCTGTTTCGTTAATTTCTGTACGACGTTTATCATGGAAATTACTTTTAATTTCTTCTAATTTTAAAATAATTTGTTCAATAATTTTAGCTTTAGAAGCTAATAAAGCTTTATATTCTTCAATAATTTTGGCAAGTTCTGCAATTTCTAATTCCATTTTGCTAATTGCAAGACCAGTTAATCTTCCCAAACGCATATCTACAATTGCCTTAGCTTGAATTTCATCAATTTTTAAATTTTGCATTAAAGTATTTTGTGCCGCTTCATCATTTTGAGATTGGCGAATAATTTGAATTACTTGATCAATATTCTTAATCGCAATACTTAAACCATTTAAAATGTGAATTCTATCTTCAGCTTTTTCTAAATCAAATTGAGTTTTTCTAGTAACAACTTCAATTTGATGTTCAATAAAAATATTTAAAGCTTGTTTTAGATTTAATTGCTTTGGTTCACCTTTAACTAAAGCAATTAAATTAAAGTTATAATTTTGTTGTAATTGTGTTAGTTTAAATAATTGATTTAATAGAACTTCGGGAATGACTCCTTTTTTAAGTTCAATGACAATTCTGATTCCTTCACGAGATGATTCATCTCTTAAATCAACAATACCTTCAATTACTTTATTTTTTACTAATTCAGCAATCTTAGTAATTAAAAGTGGCTTTTTTAATTCATAAGGAATTTCAGTAACCACAATTCGAGTTTTTTCATTTTTTAAAACTTCAATATGAGTTTTAGAACGGACAGTAATTGCACCGCGTCCTGTACTATAAGCATCATGAATTCCTTTTTTTCCAAGAATGATTGCTCCCGTAGGAAAATCAGGACCTTTTAAGTAATGCATTAAATCTTTTACTTCAAGTTCTGGATCTCTAGCGATTGCAATAGTTGCATCAATAATTTCTGCTAGATTATGTGGGGGAATTGCTGTTGCCATTCCAACTGCAATTCCTGTTGTTCCTGAAACTAACAAGTTGGGGAATTTTGAAGGCAATACAACCGGTTCCTGCTTTGTACCATCATAGTTAGGAATAAAATCTACTGTATTTTTTTTAATATCCTCAACCATATATGAAGCAATTTTGGACATCTTTGCTTCTGTATAACGCATAGCGGCTGCAGAATCACCATCAATTGATCCAAAATTACCTTGTCCATCAATTAAAGGATATCTCAGCGAAAAGTTTTGTGCCATCCGTACCATGGCTTCATAAACTGAACTATCACCATGGGGATGATACTTTCCTAAAACATCTCCGACAATTGTGGCTGATTTTTTGTGTTTGGTATTATGAAACATTCCATTTTCATTCATTCCAAATAAAATTCTACGATGCACTGGTTTTAAACCATCGCGAGCATCAGGTAATGCCCGAGAAACAATAACTGACATTGCATATTCTAAGAATGAATCTTGCATTTCTTTAGTTACATTTCTTGGTTTTAACCATTCATTTTCTTCATCAACAATTTGCGATTGAACAACATAAGAATTATCATTTTGTGGGATAGTTTCATCTTCTTGATCGATTTGTACAATTTCTTTGGAACCAGAAAAAACCGTTTTTAAATCGTCATCTTCAACTTCGTAAATTTTATCTTTATCTTTATCATCTAATTCATCAAAAAACAACATCGTACTCCTTAGCGGATTTATCTACTGCAAATTTCATTTATATTTGGTAGATAATAAATGAAATAAATAGTGCTTTAAATTATATAATAAAGAGCACAAAATTAAAGGATTTGCCTTTATTTACCGTTTTAAGGGGTCAAAGAGCAAAGTTTAATAAAATTTTGCCGCTAAGTAATTAATCTTTTTTCCTCGCTCAGTTCACTTTTTTTCATAGCCTGTCATAATATTTCCCACTGCTCATTGAGAATTATGTAAATCATCAGTTAAATGGATAATTTCAGCTCCAAATGATTTTAATGATTCTATCGAATAAGCAAATAAATCATCATTATCAGTTTTCATTTTTAAAACACCATTTTCAGATAAAAGTTCCTTATAAATTTTTAAAAAAGATTTATAAGTTAATCTTCTTTTATGGTGTCTTTTTTTTGGTCATGGATCACTAAAAGTCAATCAAATTAAGTCAGTTTTTCCTAGTAATTTACCAGGTAAATCTTTAATATCTAGATTAATGATTTTAAAATTTTTTAATTCTTTGGCAGCTGCTTTTTTTAGAGATTTATAAGCAACTGTAGGATATTTTTCAATTCCAATAAATTCTAAATGCCTATTTTGCTCTGCTAGCTGCACTAGCATTTCTGCTTTACCCATCCCCATTTCAATTACGGTGTTTGCAGTAATTATGTAGGGGAATTGCTGCAAAGTAAAATCACTTGCTAAAAGCAGTTCTTTAGAATTTTTAATATTTCGTAAACGCATAATAGTAATCTTATAGCAAAATAACCTCAAAATGAAATTTTGCTTTAAAATTTTACTAATCTAAAAATTGGAAAGGAGGTTGATTATGGAAAAAGATAATTTGATGGTTGATTGTATTATAAATATTCAAGCTTACAAATATAATGGCGAACTTTATCGCCAATGGAATGGTGTCAAAATTATTGAAAATTCACCTGAACATGTAGTATTACATATGGATAAAACAAAAGTTTCAGAAAAAGAAAATCAAAACTGAACAATTCGAGAAACTAGTTTGTGATTTATGCCTAAAAATAAAATGTATAATGCCATAATAACTTTCAAAAATGATCAGCCTTATGTTTATATAAATTTAGCATCTTCATTTATTTATGAAGATAATACTATTAAATACATTGATTATGATTTAGATATCAAATGTTATCCTGGAAAAGATTTTTATATTATTGATAAACTAGATTTTAAAAGAAATACAATTAAGATGCACTATCCCAAGCAATTACATAATAAAATTTATAGCACGATTAAATTTTTATTTAATAATTACATTCAAGATGAATACATTTTTAACAAAAGTTATTTAAAAACTTTTTTAGAAGAAATAAAACGCGAAAAATTACAAAAATGAAAAAAATTTGATTAAAAAACCACATCTTTAAGCTTCTAGAACTTTGATGTGGTTTTTAGTTTTAGTAATTACATTTTTGAAATAAATTTAATCACCGATTTTAATAGTTTTACATTAAAATCTCTATTGTTTTTAGATAAATCTCATGTATTTTGATCTATATTTTGTAATGTTCTATCCGGTAAACCTAATGATTGAATTTTTTCATTTTTGTAAAATTCAGAATCTTCAACAAAAGACTGTATTAAATATTCTCATTCAGATTCCAATACTTTTCTTGCTAGTTTATACTTTGAAAGTTTGTCAATAATTTCGGAATCACTTGCAGAAGAATTTGTAGATTTATTAAGTAAACTTAAATTTTCAAATTTGAATCTTTCTGTATCAAAATCTTCATCATGAAAAAACTTCTTCTTTTTAAGTTGTCAATTTTTTAGTCTTTTATCATCATTATATTCTTGAACGCTGTATAAATGTTCAATGGAAAAATTTTCTCCAAGTAAAATATTTTTTAAATAATCATTAAATTCTTTTGAATCATTTGCCACATCATTTAGTAATGATGATTGTAATGCTAAAATAACTTTTATAATACGAGATTGATCTTCAATTTTTGCTTTAGAAACATTTTTCTTATCATTATAAGATAGATTAAAAATAGAATCTACATCAATGGTTTCAATAATATCTTCAATAGATGATTTATATTCATTTATATCATTATCATCTAATGTAATAGCACTAGTAAAACTTTCTAGTCTCTTATTTATACTTTTTGTGTAATTTTTAATTAAAGTTAAGGTTAATCTTTTGGCAATTTCTTCTAATTCTTTATAATTTATTTCTTTTGTATCAGGCAGATAAAGTGTAGGTCTATCTTCGATATAATTATGTCTGTTTCTGAATAATTCTGTTAAAAATTTTAGTAAATCAGAATAATTTTCATATTGTAAAAGGATTCATGATGTATAAATGGGAGATTTTAATTTTAAATTGGTTTCATAGTTAGAGAAAATTTTATAAATTTTTTCAAAATCTTTAATATAACTTAAAAATTTATTAACAAATTCTTTAGCAACTAACTGGTCATTAAATACTTCATTTTTGTATAATGATAACCATTTACCAATACCTGTTTCATTTAAATAATTTATATTAGTATCAATTTGGTAGTATGAGTTCAAGAAAATATAAATAATATTATCTATACCTTTATTGTAACCATTACCATATACTTTATAGTTTGGTATATCTTTGTTTAAACCTCTGTTTTCAGCAAGTTCACTAATTTTTTCTTTGATTGCAAAAATACTATGTGTACTATTGCTTATTCTTAAGGCTTGTGATAAGATAGAGTAAAAAATATCACTCTGTGAAAGTTCGATTGATAAAGAATTAATGTTTAAAAAATATTTTAAAGAATCACTAATATTGGTATATTCCAAAGAAATACATTTTACATGGTTAAAAATGTAATCATATAAACCATCATATCAATTTGGTTGATAGTCATTTCAAGCGTTATTTATTTGAGATCTTATATTATCAAGAGTTTTACTAATATCTGCCTTATGTTTTTGACTTCTAAAATTATTAGCAAAACCTAAACAACTTTTTATTTCCTCAGTTAAATAATATTCTTCTTGCAACACAAAATTACCGTCAGGCATTAAAAACTTGTTATGTTTATCAATTCTTTCTTGTGAACATTTTTCTGCTAAAACAGATAAAATCAAAATCAGTGAAGTAATTCTTTGTTGCCCATCAATGACATCATTTACTTTTGCAGAACAAAAAGCTAGTGTACCAATAAAATAATTTTTTTGAGGACTTTTGTCATATTCTTGAAAAATATCATCTATAAATTTGTATAAATTTCTTCCTGTGTTTTTTTGACCTCAAACATACTCTCTTTGGTAGTAAGGTATATTTATTATTTTATATTTGTTAAAAATATCCTTTATACTTAAAAATTCGTATTTCATGTAGTGATCCTCCTTAATATTTGTATGTATATTTATCAACTAGTTTTTGATTATAATTAACTTTTCCTTGGAAGTAAATATAGGAAATATAGTTTAATGCAAGTATATAATATTTATTATTTTCTTGTCATATATATTCATCTTCTGAACTGACTTTTAAACAGGGCAATAAAATAGTTTCGCGACTGATATTTTCTTTGTTGGCTCCATAAGCATAGCCGTAAATTCCATTATTAAAAACATTGGTTATTATTTTAGCTAAAAAATGATTGGCTAAACTATTAAAATTTTTCTGTAAATTTTCATTTTTATAATTTATCACATATGTATTTGGTGTAGCAACAAAATCATAATCATGATAAAAACAATAACCTACACTCCCGATATTATTGATAGTTAGTTGATTACTAAAAATGGGAATTTTTGGATCTATATCATCCTTATTAATATACTTATAAGAAGGATTTTTTGAACTAGTAACCACCTTAAGATAATTATTTTGTGCTTGATCGAGTAAATTATAATTTTTTAATACAAATCATTTTTTAACCATTGTAAACTCAAATAAATCACCTAGTTTAAACGATTTTCAAATAATATTTGTTTTATCTTGTAAATAAGCTAGTTCATATTTAGCTTTTTGAGCTTCATATTTAGCTTTTTGAGCTTCATACAATCTAATTGTTTTTTGCTCTTTATATTCTTTAGCTTGCTCCATTAAATCTTTTATATAATCAGTAGCAAGCGTATAATATTTGCCATCTTCTATATATATATATATATATATATTGGTCATCCAGTTTAACTTCTAAACAAGGCAGTAAAATACTTTCGCGGCTGATGTGATTTTGATTCAATTTATAAATATAATTGTAGATATTGTTACTAAAAAGATTTGTTAGTATTTTTGCTAAAAAATGATTAACCGAATTATCTAATTTTTCTAAATCTTTATTTTTATAACTTAGAACACAGGTATCAGCGGTTGCAACAAAATCATAATCATGATAAAAAGAATAACCTACACTACCATTTTTATTAATAGTTAGTTGATTTCTAAAAATAGGAATCGTTGGATCTAAATCATCCTTATTAATATACTTATATGAAGTGTTTTTGAACTAGTAACAACCTTAATGTAATTATCTTGAGCTTGATCAACTAAATTGTAATTTTTAGTGTCAATGATCCTGGAACAGTTATAAACTCAAATAAATCACCTAACTTAAAAGATTTTCAAATAATTTTGTTCATATTCTATTCCTTACTTATATTTAATAAAATTCCTTTTATGAAATCATAATTTTTATTTTAGAGATATTTGTTTTTAATGCTTATATGTATATTTATCAACTAGTTTTTGATTATAATTAACTTTTCCTTGGAAGTAAATATAGGAAATATAGTTTAATGCAAGTATATAATATTTATTATTTTCTTGTCATATATATTCATCTTCTGAACTGACTTCTAAGCAAGGCAGTAAAATAGTTTCATGGTTGATGCGTTCATAAGATAGTATGTAAGAATATCCAAAAATATCATTACTAAAAATATGCGTTAATATTTTAGCTAAAAAATGATTAACAAAACTACCTAATTTTTCTAGATCTTTATTTTTATAGTTTAAAACACATGTATTTGGCCTAGCAACAAATTCATAATCATGATAAAAGCAATAACCTACACTGCCCATATTATTAATAGTAAGTTGATTAGCAAAAATAGGGATTGTTGGATCTAAATCATCCTTATTAATATACTTATATGAAGTGTTTTTGAACTAGTAACTACTTTTAAATAATTATCTTGCGCTTGTTCGAGTAAATTGTAATTTTTAGTGTAAATGATCATGGAATAGATATAAACTCAAATAAATCACCTAGTTTAAACGATTTTCAAATAATATTTGTTTTATCTTGTAAATAAGCTAGTTCATATTTAGCTTTTTGAGCTTCATATTTAGCTTTTTGAGCTTCATACAATCTAATTGTTTTTTGCTCTTTATATTCTTTAGCTTGCTCCATTAAATCTTTTATATAATCAGTAGCAAGCGTATAATATTTGCCATCTTCTATATATATATATATATATATATTGGTCATCCGGTTTAACTTCTAAACAAGGCAGTAAAATACTTTCGCGGCTGATGTGATTTTGATTCAATTTATAAATATAATTGTAGACATTATTAGTAAAAAGATTTGTTAGTATTTTTGCTAAAAAATGATTAACAGAATTATCTAATTTTTTAAATCCTTATTTTTATAACTTAGAATACACGTATCAGCAGTTGCGACAAAATCATAATCATGATAAAAAGAATAACCCACACTGCCATTTTTATTAATGGTAAGTTGATTATTAAAAATGGGAATCGTTGGATTTAAATCATCCTTATTAATATACTTATATGAAGTGTTTTTAGAACTAGTGACAACCTTAATGTAATTATCTTGCGCTTCATCAACTAAATTGTAATTTTTTAGTGTCAATGATCCTGGAACAGTTATAAACTCAAATAAATCATCTAGTTTAAACGATTTTCAAATAACTTCACCCATATTTTATTCCTTGCTTAAAATATCAATAATGTATTTTTCAAAACTACCATCGACATCAACAAAGGAATTATTTACAGAACTAATTAATTCATTTTTCTCTTGTAGCATCTTTTTAATAGTGATATTTTCAAAAGTAATATCTGCTTCTTGTTTGTTGATTTTGATTCTGTTGGGGTCAATTTTTGCATCAAATTCTAATTCTTTATTTACTTCATAGAAATTTGATCATGTTCTTACAAAATCAGAAGCAGTCATTTTGGTTGAAGAAGTAGTTATTTTATTTAATAGTTCTGCTTTTTTCGTTTCATATGTTTGATTTTTATCTACTAAACCACTATCTTTTAAATAAACATATCCTGTATCGGTGAAGTTATAATAACGGATAATGTCTTCTTTTTTGTGTTGTTTATCAACATTAAATATAAAAATAGATGCTGGTTGTGATTTACCACTTTCAGTAAATAAGTCATCTTGAGTTTTAATTACACTTTCTAAAGTTGCAATATTTAAAATTTTGGAAAAAATTTCTTTACTTTGTCCAAATTTTTGTGGTGGAATAATAACAACTACTTTACATTTCTCACAATTTGAACCTTTAACAAGTTCGATATTTTTATATACAATATCAAGTGGTTTGTATTTATCTTCATAAGGGGGATTTAATATAGCTTTAGTTGGATAAATTTTTGATGTAACACCATCTGTTTGAAATTTTAGTGAAGATTTTTCTAATTTTAATACATCTTCACTAAACAGTAATGATTCATTTAAGTTTTTTAACATAAAGTTAGCTAAAGATAAAGTTGTCATTTTAGGATCATTATCATTTGCTATAATCGCGTTATATAGCCTTTTGTTATATTTATCTTTTTCTTCTTTTGTAATTTCATTGTTTTTATGATCATTATCCATTTTTGAAATCATTGTTGAATATGATAATAGCGAAAATAATCCTGTACCGCTACAAAGGTCTGCTACTATATCTTTTTTATAATCAAGATCTGCTAAATCAATCATTAATTGCGCTGCAAAAGTAGGGGTTAATACAATTCCTTCATTACTTTTACTTGCTTTTTTATCAACTTCCATATACAAAGTTTCGAAAAATAAATCATTATTTTTTATAGAAGGATAATCATTTCGGATAAAAGAATGGATAAATTCTTGAAATGCTGCTCTGTTTCTATCTAAGTTGGTATTTACTCCAGATATTGTTTTAAGTGAATTCATTACAGCTTTATGAGTGCTAGCTTGTAAATTTAATTTTTTAACTTCATTCTCTGCTAATTCCAATAATTGATCAATCGGTTTTTTATCTTCTCTCACAAAATTTATAAAACTAGTTAATTTATCTGAGTTTTGAAAATCTCTGTTTTTAGCTAAACAAAAAATTAGTGCAGCAATAAAAATTACTTTACTATTTCTTGAAATATCAGTGTCAAGTTCATAAATACTTTGATTTAATTTTTTTATATCTCTTAATTCCATATTTCCTTATCTTCCATTTCTATATTATGTTTTTCAAACAATTCTTTTAGTTTTTCTTTTGCAATAATTGTAGGTTGATGGTGTCCATTTTCTCATCTATTAACTGATGTAAAAGCAACGCCTAACATTTTTGCTAAATCTTGCTGTGAACAGTTTAATTTGGATCTTAATTTTTTTATAGCACTTGGATAGTTTATTATCACCAGCATACCTCCTCATCTATTTTTTACTAAAATATAACAAATTATAGCAGAATATTTTAAATGTTATAATAAAAAAGTTTTACAATTTATTAATGATATAAATTGTAAAACAACAAATAATTTGCATTATTGTTTTTGAATTTAGTTAAAATTTTTGTTTTTAGTCATTTTTAACTTTGTTAAATGATCTTTTAAATTTTTATTAATTTTTTGAAGAGAATTAAGCTCAAGATTTAAATGATTAATTTGGTTTAAAAGTATATTTCTTTCATCAAGTAGTTTTTTTACGTCTAAACTGTCTATAATCTCCATTTGTGCTCTTTCTAGGTTTCGCCTCATTATTGCTTCATTTTCAATTATATAAAATTCAAATAATTTCTTAGTGTTTTTATCTTTAGTAATCAACATAATTTCAGTTATAGACATTCCTGTGTCTACCATTTGTGCTATTTTATCAGCTATTAAAGTATCCGAATCTATAGAATTATTAAAATCTGGATATTTTGACAATACAAAATTTGAAAATTTTGTAAATTCAGCTTTATAGCTATCAGCGTCTACATTATTTAAAATCAATCAAGAATGAATTTTTTTAAAATCTTCCCTTAAATCTTCAGTAATTAATATCATTCTTTTAGAATTTGCTGCATTTACCTTAGTTTTTGCAACATTTACCATAAACTCTCAGTTGTCCATTTCTTTCCAGTTTACACGTGCTAATTCGTCAATTTTACAAGCATTAGCTCATTGAATTAAAAACAACATTCTAAAAACTGGTTTTTTGTATAAAATTAACATTTTTTTCAAAATTTGGCGTTGTTCTGGAGTATATGCATTTTTTAAAGTTTTATCGTCTTTAAATCTTTCAAGATTATGAACTTTAAAACTTTTTTCATATTCTAAATTTACTCATTTAATAAATGAAGATATATGGTGCATTTTTAGATTTTTTGTACTGCTTTTTATGTCTAAATTAGCAATTAATTCATTTATACTTTCTATATTGATAGTTTCAAAATTTTCTAATAATTTTAATGTATTTTTTATTGATGATCTAGTTTTGATGTTTTCAAATTTTGATAAATATATTTCAATCATTTTTTGTAATTCCATAAAATCTCCCATTTTATAAATATTTAATAACAAAAATTAGGATTTTTATTTATAAATTATTAATCACTAAATTAAAATCATTTATGAAAATTCACAATAATTTTCTTTGTTTTTGTTAGTTAAAATTATACTTATTTTAATTAACTTTTACAACTGTTTTAAATATCATCTAAAAATCTAAAAATAAAAAAATCTTGTTTATATAAACAAGATTTTTAGGTCATTTTTATGATATGGCGCGCCCGGAAGGAGTCGAACCCTCAACCTTTTGGGCCGTAACCAAACACTCTGTCCAATTGAGCTACGAGCGCATATGGAGGCACCAACCGGACTCGAACCGGTAATCAGGGTGTTGCAGACCCATGCCTTCGCCGTTTGGCCATGGTGCCCCTTTGGGGTTAAAAAGCTTTGAAATTATACAATATTTTTAGGAAATTATTTTAATAAAATTTTGGCAACACCATTATTTTTCTATTAGTTTCTGCTTTTAAACAATATTTTTTAGAAAAAAAATGGTAGTAAATATCTTATGAGATTTGAGAACTTGAATTTTTCATTTTTTTATAGCTTTTTAAAATATTTTTATTTTTTAATTTTTCAAATTAAAATTAAATTATTATGAAAAAATATTTAATGTTAAATGCTTTATGAGTCGCACCACTGATTACAATTTCTTGTTCATCTGCTTCAAAACCCGTTCAAGAAGTAAGCACACCGGTTAAAACAGCTCCGGTTAATGATAATCCAACATCAAAGCCCAATTTAGATAATCAATCTAATTTAACTAATGTGAGTTTTGATCAAAAATTTAGTAATATTGTTAAAGCTAAAGATAATAATGATATTTATGCAATAAACCAAAAAAATCAATTAGTTAAGTGAAAAAATCAAAATTGAGAAGTTATTGCCGATAATATAGCTCAAAATAGCCCTTTATTAATTTCTAAGGGCAGAATTAGTGCTATGGATACTAATGGTAACTATGTTTTAATTCAAGGAAATAAAGTTTTAGGAAGTAGTGTTAAGATTGCTCCTTTAAGTACTTTTATTCATTTAGGTTTTGCTTCAATTGTTGTAGCAAAAGAAGGTAATAATTATTATTTAACTAGATTAGAATCTAGTGGTAATTCTATGACAATAAATTCTCAAAATAGAACAGAAAAATTATTGCCTGATAGTAAACCAATTCAAGTTAATTTACCTAGCGGGAATAATGATAATGGTCATATCACAGTCTTAACAACTCCCGATGATAGTGATCAACATTCAAATCTACATATAGGTGACTCCATTAATGCTAAAAAAATATTATTTATTGAAAGACATGATATGAATGATATTTGAGCATCGATAAGCTTAGATAATAATGTTTTTCATGAAAATAGAATTCAATCTATTTTGATAAATGGAAAAAATTATTTAGTAACAGTTCTTACAAGCAAAGATTCTCAAATGTCAAAAATAATACTTTTAGAAAGATCAGGTGCAGAATTAAAGATTGTCAGTGAAGGACCAGAAGTTGCTGCTAATCTATGAATGAGTTTTGTTGTAGTTAATAATTCACAATTAATTGTTAATCATAGTCCTCATGCAAATTCTGTAACTTTTTTATATAAATTTGATAATAATCTAAAAATTACCACAGAAAAAGTTAGTTCAGAGATTACGACTTATTTAGCTGATAGTTTTCATACAAATATTTCAAGCTTTGATGAAAAAAATTTTTATGCACCAAATTTTCAAGACAAAACTATTTTAACTGCTATTAACTTAAACGATAAAACTTCTAAAACAATTAAAATACCTCATAATATTAAAAACATCATAGCATTAAATAATTCAAAAAATGAAGTTTTAGTTCTTGATGAAGACCAAAACATTTATAAATTAAAATTTTTTTAATAATTTTTAATTTATAAATGTTGCCATAAAGCAATCCTTAATTTTTCTTACATTAATAAAAATAGTGTAAGTCCAGAAATTTCATAAAAAAAACATTATTTCTCTGTTTAATTATAAAAAATCTAACTTTTTTATAAAATTTTATGTTTTATAATTTTAAAATGAAACTTTTTGAAAATAAAATCACTTTTTTAACTGAATATGAAGCGGAAGTTGTAAATTTTATCAATCAAAAGCCTAGTGATTTTATTAACTATTCTATTAATAGAATAGCATCTGAATGCATGGTATCTACAGGAGTAATTTCTCGCCTATATAACAAATTGGGTTTTAATTCTTTAAGAGATTTGCAATTTTTTGTTCACTATCAACTTTTAAGTAATAACTATATTAATGAAAATAGTGAACAAAAAACTATCAAAAAATTTGCCTCAGAAATTAGCAATTCTTATATTTATACATTTAATAAAATAATTGAAAATATTAATAACAATATTTTTGAAACTATTATTCAAAAAATATTAAATACCAAACAAATTTATATTTTTGGTTCAAGACAAAGCTATACTTCTTGTCAACTACTAAGTAAAAAAATGCAACAAATTAATATTTTTGCAATTTTTGAAAAAAGTTTTCCCCAATTGATTCATAAAATTAAAAATTTAAATTCTGAAGCTTTATTTATTATTTTTTCTCATTCTGGAAATTCTAAAGAAATTGATTTTTTAATTAATTCATTACAAAGTAAAAAATACGATTTTATTATTATTACTGGTAATTTTGATAAATTTTCTTATCATGAATTTGTAATTTCTTATGAATTAAATGACATTTGAATTAATGATGCAATGAATTCATTAATTTCACATCATTTTATTATTGATCTTATTGTTGAGTATATTAAAAAGCGAAAAAATATTCATGAAAATGATGAATTATTGAAAATTTGAAATAAATTATAAAAGTAAAAAAATCACATAACTAAATTCAATCTATGTGATTTTTTTACTTTTTATTTAATAATGCCTCAAAAAATAGAATAATGATTTTAGCACTATTATAAGGGGGTAAAAAAATGAAAAAAATTTTAGTTGTTGGTTCAGTTAATGTTGATCTTGTGCTAAAAATTCGAAATTTTCCAAGACCAGGGGAAACGATTTATTCCGCTGGTAAAAAAATTTTTTTAGGTGGCAAAGGAATTAATCAAGCTATTGCTTTGAAAAAATTGGCCAATGATGTTACTTTCATTGGCAAAATAGGCAATGATCAAGAAAGTAATTTTGTACTAGAAGAAGCCAATAAATATCAGTTAAATTTAAATGATATTGTAAAAATTGAAGCAACCACTGGTATTGCTCATATTTCTGTTTTGGAAAATGGTGAAAATACTATTATTTTAGTTCCTGGAGCAAACCATAAATTTGATAATGAAAATTATCAAAAATGAGAAGAAAAAATATCACAATATGATTTTTTATTAGTGCAATTAGAAGTGACAAATTCATTCGTTTTTGAATTAATCAAAATTGCTAATAAACTTCATAAAAAAATTATTTTAAATCCAGCTCCAGCTAAAAAAATTCCTTTAAATATTTTAGGATTATGTGATTTTATCATTCCTAATGAAACAGAATTATCAACAATTTTTGATTTAGATCCAATTGCTAATGAACAAGAAATTGCAATAATTTTACAAAAATTTTATCAACAATATCCACAAACTACTTTTATAGTTACTTTTGGAGCTAAAGGAGTTTATTATCTAGATCAAAATCAAAATTTAATTAATATTCCAGCTAAAAAAAATATAGATGTAGTGGATACAACAGGAGCAGGTGATAGTTTTATTGCAGCTTTTATTACTCAAATTATCAACAATAAAACAATTGAAGAAGCAATTGATTTTGGAATTTTAGCTTCTAGTATAACCATCACTCGACAAGGGGCCGCTGTTTCTACACCTACCTTGGAGGAGGTAAAAAATAATGTTTAAAAATGCAAAACATTTACTTAATTCAAAATTAAATTCACTAATTGCTCAATTAGGACATTTTGATGAGATTACCATTTCTGATGCAGGTTTACCAATTCCTAAAGATCCTTCAATTAAAGTTATTGATCTATCTTTAATTGAAGGAATCCCTTCATTTCAAGATGTAGTTAATGCTATTGTCGAAAATTTAGCAATAGAAGAAATGATTTTTGCTTCAGAAATTAAAGAGTTTAATCCCAAAAATTACAATCAATTTGAAAAAACAGATATCAAAATAAGGTTTGTTAATCATGAAGAATTCAAACAAAGAACTCATCATTCAAAAGCTATTATTAGAACCGGTGAACAAACACCTTATGCCAATGTAATTTTAATTTGTGGAGTGAATTTTTAATGCAGGCTATTTTAGAAGTTAAAAATATTAAAAAGAGCTTTGCAAAATCAATAGCTCTTAAAAATGCAGAAATACGAGCTTATCCAGGAAAAGTTAATGTTCTTATGGGCGAAAATGGAGCAGGTAAATCAACAATAATGAACATAATTTCAGGTAATTTAAAACCAGAAAGTGGAGAAATTTTTTTTGAAGGCCAAAAAATTAATGTTTTTAATCTTAAAAAATCTCAAAAATTAGGGATTGCTATTGTTCATCAGGAAATTAAATTAGTTGATACTTTAACTGTTGCAGAAAATATTTTTCTAGGAAGAGAAATTAAATATAAATCAGGAATAATCAATTATTCACAAATGAATTTATTAGCTCAAGAAATTATTGATCAATTAGATGCATCTATTAATGTAAAAACTAAGGCAAAAAATTTGTCAATTGCTCAAAAACAGCTAGTAGAAATTTCAAAAGCTTTATCTCAAAAAAATAAAGTGTTAATTTTCGATGAACCAACTTCTTCAATTGGGGTTAAAGAAACTAAAAATTTATTCAAAATTATTGAAAAATTAAAAAAACAAAATATTGCAATTTTATATATCACTCATCGAATGGAAGAACTAGCAAAAATTGCGGATTTTGTCACAATTTTTCGTGATGGAGAATTTATCATTGAAGAAAAATATCAAAAAATTAGTGATGAAAAAATTGTGGAATTAATGGTGGGAAGAAAATTAGAGAACTTTTTACCAACCAAAAAAACTATTGAAAAAAAACGAACTTTAATTAAAGTAGAAAATATTTACAATCAATATGTAAAAAATATTAATTTTGAAATTAAAAGTGGAGAAATTTTATGTTTTGCAGGATTAGTAGGTGCAAAAAGAACTGAATTATTTAAATCACTTTTAGGTTTTTACAAAATTGATTCAGGCAATATTTATTTAAATAATAAGAAGATTATTTTTAATCATCCTGCTAATGCAATTAAAAATAAAATCTACTATGTGTCTGAAGATCGTAAAAATGAAGGTTTATTTTTAGATAAATCAATAAGTTTTAATAATTCAATTTCTTCTATTAATTTTGTCAGTTATTTTAAAGGTCTTTTAATAAATTTACAAAAAGAAAAAGCAGTTAGTGAAGCAATCAGCTTTAAATTAAAAATAAAAATGAATTCTGTAAAACAATTTGTCAAAAATTTATCTGGAGGAAATCAACAAAAAGTTTCCATTGCTAAAGCTTTACTCACAGAACCTAATATTATTATTTTTGATGAGCCTACAAGAGGAGTAGATGTAGGCGCTAGAAAAGAAATTTATGAAATTATTAATCAATTAAAAAATGATAATAAAGCAATAGTAATTATTTCATCTGATTTAGCTGAAGTAATTGCAATGTATGATCGACTTATTGTTATGAATCAAGGACAGATAATTATTGACACTTACCAAAAATTAAATCAACAACAAATTATGAATTATGCACTTAATTTTAAAGGAGGTAAAAATGATTAAAAAAATTGAATATTATAATAATTTAATTAATAAGATTCCCCAACAAAATAATTTACAAATTCAACAATTAAAACATGAAAATCATTTAATTATTGAAAAATGTTTAGATAAAGTTTTAAAAAAATCAATATTTTATCAAGACAAAAATAATTATTTGCAAAATAAAATTAATAAATATCAAGATGATATTTTAAATTTAAAATCTCAAAAAATTCTTAATCCACAATTGAATTTTGACAACAAAATGCAAAAATTGAATTTCATAATTGAAAAATTAGAAACAAAACTGACACAACAAAAAAATACTTTAAATCTTCGGCTTGAAGCTTATAGTAAGAAAATAAAATTTCAAATTGAAGAATTTAAAAAGAATAATCAAATTGAAGAAAGAAAACTTCAAGAAAAAATTGATTCAAAAAATCAAAAATTTTTTGAATCTCAAAATCAAAAATTTTCAGATTATCGCAATCAACTAATTAAAATTGAAAATCAATATCAATTAGAAAGTAAAAAAATTGCAAGCGAAAATAATCAAAAAATTAATAATTTAAATTCATCTAATGAAGTTATATATCAAAAACAGTTACAGTTATTAGATTTAGAACTTCATCAATCACTAAAAAGTTTGGAAACAAAATATTCTAAATTACAAAAAAAGATTTATCAAAAAATTAAAGTATTTAATTTTTTGAATAATTTTAAGAATTCACTTTTTTATCAAAAAGCAGATAAAACTGTATATGAATGAATTTTCCGCAATAAATTAATTTTTTTAATCTTAATTTTTGCTATAGTTGTTGGTTCAATTTATCCGAGATTCTTTCATTACGAAAATTGATTAAGTAATATTTTGCAACAAAACATTGCTATTGGTTTTCTATCTTTGGGAATGACTTTTATTATTTTAACTGGATCTATCGATCTATCGGTAGGTTCAACCATGGCTTTATCGGGCGGATTAACTTTATATCTTTATTCCAATAATGGCATCGCTTTAGGATGAGCAATTATTTTGGGTCTTTTAATTGCTCTAGCTTTAAGTGGAATTATGGGTTTTTTAAGTTCTTATGGAAAGTTACAATCTTTTATTGTAACTTTAGTAGGTTTATTAGTTTTTCGTGGGATCTTAAATACAATTTTAGCAGGTTCACCAGTAACTGTCAGAGATAGCGCTTTTATTAATTATTTAGGTAATGGTTATATTGGTGAAGTTGGTGCCATTGTTATAATATTTGTAATTGTAACTTTGATTTTAATCTTTATTTTAAAATGAACTAAATTGGGTCGTTATGTTTATGCAACAGGATCAAATAAAAATGCTGCTAAAGCTTCAGGAATTAAAACTAAATTAATTATTACTTTAGTTTTTATTATTTCTGGCTTAATGATTTATTTTGGAACTTTAGCTTATATCGGTAATGTACGTTCAATTGAACCTCAAACAGCAAATGGTTATGAATTATCAGCTATTGCAGCAGTTGTTTTAGGTGGAACTTCTCTAACAGGTGGTAAGGGAAGTATTGGGAAAACTATTATTGGTTGATTATTGATTAGCATTTTAAATAATGCTTTAGTTTTTTTAAGAGTTGATAGTAATATGCAACTTGTATTTAGGGGAATAATAATTTTATTGGCTGTTTTATTTGATAAACAATTTAACTTTGTTGCTCAATCAAAAAATCTTTTAGTAAAGATCAGAGGTTATTAACATGTCTTTAAAATTTGTGAAATTATGAAATAAAATTAAAAAAAGTAGCTTATTTGTAATTTTTAGCTTAGGAGTTTTAACAGCAATTATTGCTGGCATAGCAGTCGCTAATCGCAATCAACCTAAAGAAGTTATTTCTTTAATTTTATCTACAAAAAACAATCCTTTTTTTAATGAAATTGAAACTGCAGTTGTAAATGAATTTGATAAACAAAATCAATATGATCTTCAAATTTTTGATTCTGAAAATGATGATAATAAACAAGTCGAAAATATTCGTAATGCTGTAGCTTTAGGCTCTAAAGCCTTAATTATTAATGTCGTCAATTCTTCAACTGCTTGAGATGGCGGATTATCTGATGTTGCAAAAAGAAATATTCCAATTTTTGCAATTGATCGAAATATAACAGCTCCTTTGGGAAAAATTACGCAAACAATTGCTTCTAATAATGTTCAAGGAGCTAAGGATATTGCAGAGTGATTTTTAAAAAAATATCCTCAAGCTGGAGTTGATAATATTTTTCACCTAGGTGGAGTTCAAGGTTCTCAAGCTGCTCAAGATCGTGAAAAAGGTTTTAAAGAAGGCTTCCGGAAAGATTATTTAATTTCTGAAGTAGCTGACTTTTCTCGTTCAGTGGGTCTAGCAAAAACTAATGATATTTTACAATCTCGTGGAGAAGAATTTAAAATAATCTTTGCAGATAACGATGAAATGGCTATTGGGGCAATTGAGGCGATTGAAGCGAGAAATTTCCATGCAGTTAATACGACTCCTTATGATATTGCTAAAGGTAAATATTATGTTCTAGGTTTTGATGGGACTAGTGATGCTTTAAAATTAATCAAAGAAAATAAAATGGTAGCAACTGTAATTCAACAACCTGCTTTAATGGGACAAATTGCAGCTCAAAGTACCTTTAAAGTTTTAAAAGGCGAAACAGTAGAATCTATTCATGACGCTCAAACTATTGTAGTATCTAGTGATAATATTGATCAATTTTAAAAAATGAGTCAATATATTAACAAATTAAAGCTGAAATAATTAAATATTCACAAAAAATAAAAATCTTGTTTTTCAACAAGATTTTTTTAATCATTTCATGATATGGCGCACCCGGAAGGAATCGAACCCTCAACCTTTTGGGCCGTAACCAAACACTCTGTCCAATTGAGCTACGAGCGCATATGAGAACACGAACAAAAGATTAAAAACGGAAATTATGGTATTACAGGCCCATGCTTTCGCTGTTTGATAATGATGCTCTTTTAGGATTTAAAAGCTTTGAAATTATGAAATATTTTGGGGAAATTCTTTTGATAAAATTTTGGCAACACCGCCATTTTTTCTATTTGGCCCTACTTCATGAGCAATCTTTTTAAATTTTTTAATTGAATTTTTCATAGAAATCAATTTTCCCATATGACCTATAACTGTTGAATCATTCATAGAATCACCTATATGGATCGTTTCTTTGGGATCAATTTTTAAATATTTTTTAGCAACAAAAGCATTAGCTAAACCTTTAGTGGCATTTTTATCAGTTACTTCAATTGCTCAATTACGACCAACAATTTTAACCGTAATACCATTAAAATTGTTTTCTAAATATTTGGCAAATTTTTTAATTTTAATTTTTGAAAAACCAATAATTAAAAGTTTATTTACACCATTTAAAGGAATTTTGGCATTTGCGAATTTTTCAGGTATTAGATGAGAAAACTTAGAAATTAAATAAGTTTTAGTTTTATTACCGTAAATTTCATTTGTAGAATTGATAGAAAAAGTTAATTTTCATTCTTCAACTTTTTGAGCAATAGCTTTAACTAAATCATTATCTAAAACTATATTTCTTAAATAGTTGAAATCTTTATCAATAATTACTGATCCATTTTGACAAACTGCATAATTAATTCCTAATAATTGAATAATTTTCTTTGTCTGATCATTCAAAGATCGTCCTGTAGAAATTACCACAGGAAATTTTTCTTTAATTCGATGAATTGCTTCAATATTTTTGTTACTAATTCTAGCATAATGTCAAAAACCACGATCTAGTAGGGTACCATCAAGATCAATAAAAACAGCTTTTGGTTGTAATTTCATAGACTTAATTATAATAAAAAAGTTATAAAAAATAACTATATTTGTGTCTTATTACATAATAAAAATAAAAAAACCTATAACAAGTTATTGCATATAGGTTTTTGAATAATTTGCTTATACACTTTTTAGAACTTCTAAAATTTTGTCTTTAGGTGCGTATCCTACAAATTTATTAACTGGTTCACCATCTTTGAAAATAAAAGTTGTTGGAGTTCCTTGAACTTGCATTTCAATTGCAAATTCACGGTCTTTATCAATATCTACTTTGTAAATATCGACGTTTAATTCTTTAGAAATTTCTTCTAAAACAGGACCAAGCATTTTACATGGTCCACATCACAGAGCATGGAAATTTAATAAAACTAAACCTTTAGACATTTTTTCATTAGTTAAGTCACTTTTAACTATATCGTATACCATAATTTAATTCTCCATTTCATATAAATAAGATAATGAATAAATAATAATACAAAAAATAAAAAAACATTAAAAAATTAGAAAAAAAGTTGTTTTTTTGCATTTTTTTAATTTTATTTGCTTTTTTAATGATGTATTAAATGTTAAAAAACCTATATTTAATTAAAAGAATGTAAAATTATAATTAATAATGAAAAGAAAAAACATATTTTTAAGTTATGTACATAATATTTTATCTGTGTTAATTTTATTTGGTTTATTTATTTCAATTATGCTTTTAATAAAATTTCGCATTTATTACATTACTATACTTATTTTAATAATATATGTTATATCAGTATCAACAAATCTTTTTATTTTTATGCAAAAGCGTCATAATGAAGCTAAATTATCTTGATTAATTACTTTGAGTTTGCTTCCTATAATCGGTCATTTTTTGTTTTTTTTATTAGGATTAAAATACAAAAATGTTTTATCTAAGGAAAAATATTATCATAGCTATAATAAATTGTTTCAGCCTGATGAAGATGCCAAAAATGTTCTTTTAGAAAAAGAAGATCGTTTTTCTAAAGGTGTTAAACATCTGACACAAAGAAAGTTTAAAAATGCAGATTTTTCCATTATTAATCATGGTGAAGAATACTTTCAAAAATTATTCCAATATTTAAAAAAAGCAGAAAAATTTATTCATATTGAAATATACATCATTAAACGTGGTGAAATTTGAGAAGAATTAAAAACTATTTTAATTAATAAAGCTAAACAAGGTGTGGAAATAAGAATTATTGTTGATTCTTTTGGTCTGATGGATATTCCAAAAACAGATTTAATTTTATTGGAACAAAGTGGAATTCATTTATTAAAATATGGTGTCATTAATTTTCCATTTTTAAATTCAGGAGTTTTTTATAGAACACATAAAAAATATTTTATTATTGATGGAAAAATACTTTTTTCTGGAGGAAATAACATTTCCGATGAATATGCTTGTTATCATCCAAAGTATGGTGATTGACAAGATGCTAATTTTTATGTACAAGGTGAATTTGTTAAACAATACTCCATTGCTTTTATAAATGGATGAAAACTCTTTTCTAATGAACAATTATCATTAAAAAAATATGCGCCAATTTATTATTCGGAAAAAAATGATACTGTTGCAATGTTGTTAGAAGATGGCCCAATTACCGATGAAGCAACTTTAGAAGAATTTATTCTATTTATGATTAATAAATCACAAAATATAATTCGCTTTAGTACACCTTATTTTGTTCCTACCCAAAAAGTTTTAACAGCTTTAAAAAATGCTTTAATGTCAGGAATAAAAGTTGAAATCTATGTTCCGGGAATTTATGACAAAGCATATGTTAAAACTACAACTTTTTTTTATTTAAAAGAATTACAAAAATACGGTTTAAAAATTTACTTTTTAAGAGAAAAGTTTTTACACTCTAAAATGGCTTCTTTTGATGATAAATATGCATACATTGGAACTTTAAATATCGATGTTCGCTCTTTTTATTCACAATATGAGATAATTTCATTTGTAAAAGGTGAAGCTGTTAAACAAATTAACCAAACCTTTTGAAATTATAAAAATGCTTCATTAACATGAGAACAAATGCCAAATACACATAAAAAATATACAGTGATATTCGTGTTTTTTGTTAAACTATTTAAGCCGCTATTGTAAAGTATTAGATTCATTAAAGATTTAAATGGATTTAATAAACAATAAAGCTAAATCAATTAAATTAAAATACAATAAGGAGAAAAAATGTATACAAAAATTGAGTTATTATTTCTGAAAAAATTAACTATTACTAGCATTGCTATTTGATTTATCAATATTTTTTTAATAATTGCTTTTATAGCGATTCAAGTTGCTATAGCAATGACAGCTATCAATAACAATAAAATTAGTACTGACATATCTTTTGATATCAATTCAAAAAGCAGTTCATTTCTGTCAATAGGATGAAGTGGACTAACTATTTTTGTTGTTATCATTATAATTTCTTTTATTAATTTTATTCTGACAATAATTATTTTAGTAAAATTATCAAATTTAAAAGTAATATATCCTTTTGATTTTAATACAGCTTGAATTTTAATAATTATTGGTTTATTTACAGGAATTGCTGGAATTATTGGTAAATTCATAGCTTTAAGTAAAACTAACAATCTATTATCAAAAGTAGAAGAAGAACCAAATTTAAATAATATTGAATTCTAAAGTTTTTAATAACTATCTTCAATAAAATAAATTATTTATTTTTATATAACAAAACTTTTTTGGTATAAAATAAGAGCGCACCGGTCAACTGCTGCTTTTTTAATAAGTAGAGGAAAGTCCGTACTGACACTACCTGTGATGGTAGTAGTGTTCATGTTGGGCCCAATAAGCCCAAGCCTAGACGACAAGTGCCACAGAGACGAGCTTATTTTAAATAAGGTGAAACGCGGTAAACTCCATGAGTCAGAAACCCAAATTTTGGTAGGGGAGCTCAATAATGGGAACCGAACCTAATTTGAGAACTTAATTATTAAGTTAGAGAAATAGTTGACACCATGATTACATGGTACAGAATACGGCTTATAGGTGCACACATGTTTAATTACACCAAAACATTAATATACTATTATTAGCTTATTAATGTTTTTTTATTTCGCTTACATTAAAAGTAAAAAATATTTTTTCTATTTTTTGTCTTTATTTCTCAAACAAAAAATAATATTGCCATTAAAAAATAAATTACCACAATCATTTCTTTAGTTAAAAAACTAAAATTTAACATCAAACTAAATTTATCAAAAAACAGAAAAATTTTATCTAAAAATAGAAAATATATATTCATTAAATCTTTTCATCAGAATAATGTAAAACTCATAAAAAAAGAAATTAAAATAATAGGAGTAAAAATTAGATTATTTATAAAACCTCAAATATTTATTTCTTTGTTGAAAAAAATATTTAATAAGTTAGCTGAAAAATAGGCCACTAATGCAATTGTTATTTGCTGATCTGATTTTTTGTAAAATTTTATTTTTATTGCTAAAAAAATAAAAAACAAAATTACAAATGAAAAAATAAAAGATGAATCAAAAATGACAAATATATTATGTAATAAAAATATTAAAGCCGTTATTGCTAAAATTTCAATTTTAGTAAGATAATTGTAAAATCATTTCTTGTTAATAAAAACAATTATGAAAAAAATATAAGCTCTTAAGGTTGATAACCTAAAATTAATTAAGAATAAATATAGAAATCCTATCACACAAAAAAATATGAAAGCTATATCATTTTGATGTCTACTTTTTTTGAATATCCATAATAGTATTTTATAAAAAATTCCCACATGGAAACCACTAATCACAAAAAGATGCAAAATATTTAATCTATTTAAAAGATTTATAAAATCTGAATTAGAATTTATATTTTTACCTAACAAAAGAAAAAATATATAATCTTGATAAATTTTTGTACTATTGATTAAAAAATAGTTTTCTATATATTTTTGAATTTCTTTGCCATTTGAAATTAATAATAATTCTTTGGGTTTTTCTATTATGTAAAAAACTTTTTTTGATTTTAAATAATTAACAAAATCAAAATCTGTTTTATTTTGAGGATAATTTGCAATACCTTTAATTTGTACAATTGAATTTAAATTTATTTCATTTTTTGTGTTAATAAAAATTCTTTGTTGTTTAAATTCTATGATGATTCCTGTTTTCAGTTTTTCTTTTACAAGAAATTGACCATTTATATCAATTTTGTTATTTTCTGGATAATAAACAAAAAACCAGAGAAATAAAACAAGAAAACTTATAAAAATTGCAATTATTAAAAAATTTCACTTGATTAACAGAAGGGAAAAAAGTAAAAGAAAAATTATGATTGAAAAAATAATTCAAATTTTATTAAGTATTAATAGTAAAGCAATTTGTATAGCAAAAACTAAGAATCAATTACTATAAAAGTTTTTAATTTTGCTAAGGTGATTTTGCCAATACCAGGAAGGGCTAAAATATCATTTCAATTAACTTTTTCTTTTAATTTTCTTAAATTTAAAATTTTTTCTTTTAATGCCTTAGAGATTTTTATATCTTTTAAATCTTCTAAAGTGTTTATTGCTTTCCAATTTATTTTTGAATTATTATTTTTTCTTTTTTTACCAATAAAAAAAGTATTATCACTTTCTGCTTTTTGTTCTAAATTTAACTGAGAAATATCCGCAGAATTTAATAAGTTGATTTGCAGGATTATTTCTTTTAATTTTGTATCTTTTTTAACAATCAATTTTATCGGTCTTTTTACTTCACCTATAAATTCTCATATATATGTTATCTGAGATTGATCAATTTTAGGATGAAGCAGCAAAGTAAAGGAAGTTAAACTTGTAACTAATACAAACAGAAAAAATCCGCTTATTATAAATATTTTTCATTTCACATTTTTTACCCCTTAATAAATAGCATTTTTTAAGTTATAAAAAAATATTTGCTAATTAATGTAAAATTATTTAGCTTATTAAAATTTATTTTTAAAGGAGAAAAAAGATGGAAATGTGAATTATTTTAGCTGTTTTACTGGGGGCTATTGTATTTTTCTTCTTTTTTCAATGATTCTCAAACATTCGAAAAAGAAAAAAACAAAAAAAACTTAATGAACAATTTTTAATTGACCAGGAAAAAGCAAAATTTGAAATTATTGCAACAATTTCAACAATTATTGAACAAAACCAAAAACATCTTGATAACTTTGTAGTGTCAGTTGGTTTATACAAAATGAGTGATATTAATAATTTTGCTAAAGAAAGTTTAAAAAAAATTCAACAAACAAAAAATTATAATTTGTTTGTTAAAAATGAGGACTTTCCGATCTTGCAAGATTTGGATTTATATTTAAATAATTTATCAAAAACAAAAAGTAATCTTTGAAGTAGAAATTGCATAATTGAATTAGAATACTTCCAAAAACAAAAACAAGAATTAGAAAATCGTCCTGATTTTCAAGATATAAAAAATAATACTGAAATTTTATTAAAAGAACAAATGGAAAAATTCATTCATGACACTAGCAAATAAATTAACAATTTTTCGAATTGTTGTTGTTATTCCCTTTTTAATTTGTTTAATAACTTTCTGGTATCTTAATAAACAAGCAGCAGCTGCTTTATCAATCAAATCAAAAAATATTGAATTATTCTTTATAGCTTTTGTTTTATTTGTAGTAGCAATGCTAACTGATTTAATTGATGGTTACATTGCAAGGAAAACTAAAACTGTTACTATTTTTGGAAAAATTTTAGATCCTATTGCAGATAAAATTATGATTAATTCTACTTTAATTATTTTGAGTGTATTTAATTTTATTCCTTTCTGAATAACAATTATTTTTGTTTTAAGAGATATAACAGTTGATGGAGTCCGTAATTTTTATGCTTCACGTAACATTGATATTTCCGCTTCCATTTACGGAAAATTAAAAACTTTTTTTCAATTTGTTGCACTTGTACTAATTTTTCTTACTATTCTTTTTATTACAAATATTGAAGATTACAAATTACAAAAAATTTGATACTGATTATTGCAAATTCCTTTATTAATTAGTTTAATATTTAGTTTAATTTCCGGATATTTATATTTAAAACCCTTTTTTAAAAAAGAACATTTTAAATAAAAAAACCAGCTTAAAAACTGGTTTTTTTATAATTTTTTTGCTTTAATAAATTGTACTATTTCAGCTTGAATTTCTGGATCTTCTAAAGCATAATCGATGTTAGCTTTAACAAATCCTTCTACAGAACCTAAATCATATCTTGTTCCTTCAAATTCATAAGCATAAATTTTTTGAGTTTTTAATAGTTCATCAAATGCATCTACTAATTGAATTTCGGAATTATTTTCCGGTTTCAGTTTTTTCAAAATAGCCAAAATTTCGGGAGTAAAAACATACCTTCCTAAAATAGCTTTATTGCTTGGGCTATTTTCTAATTTAGGTTTTTCAACTGCACCTTTGATTTCAAAAATTTTTGCATTTTTTTGTTCTGGATCAAGTGGATCAACCACGCCATATTTATCTAAATGTTCGGATTTAATTGATTGCACTCCTACAATAGAGTTTCCCAGCTTTTCATATTGCTCAATCAACTGTTTAATTGCAGGAATTTGTGACATAATCAAATCATCTCCCAAAATAACAGCAAAAGGTTCATTCTTGATTTTTGAAGCTGCTACTGCAATTGCATGTCCTAAACCTAGTTGTTCATTTTGATAAACAACTGTAATATGTTTTTTAATATTAGTTTTTTGAATTAGTTCTAAAATATCTGTTTTACCTTTTTGTGCTAGTTCATATTCCAAACCATAGTTAATATCAAAATAATTATTAATTTCTTCTTTTCTTGGTGAAATTACTAAAATAATCTCTTCAATACCAGAATTTAAAGCTTCATGAATTAATCAATCAATGATTGGTTTATTGAGTACTGGTACTAATTCTTTATGCACCACTTTAGTCATTGGTAAAAATCTTGTTCCTCATCCTGCTGCAGGAATAATTAATTTTTTAACTTTTTTCATGATTCAAAATTATAACAATAATATCTTAAGTTGCTTAATTACTAAAAATTATATGTAGTAAGATTAATATATTTAAAATCTTCAATAATTCTAGTGCAACTTAATTATTTTTTGTCTTTAATTCATCACCTCAAAAACAAAATAATTTTTTTTGCCTTTTTTAACAATAAAAAAGTTTTCTCATTTTGCAAAAGTTTCTACTGCTTTTTCTACAATAAATTCTTTTGATCCATTAATTTCAATAGTTTTATTATTTAAAAACTCATTTAGTTCTCTATTACTTATTGCTATTTTATTTTCAATTAAACTCTCTTTTAATGTCATTGATTTTGCAACTTTAAAGAAAGGTACTGCTCCTTTTAAATTTTCAATATCTTGCAGTGTAAATTGATTAATTTGATTATTAAATAGTAAATGTGTAATTTTTTCTGCTTCTAGGGCAGCATTTTGACCATGAATGTCTTTAACAACTTCAAAAGCTAGTATTTTTTGGGCTTTTTTATGAGCTGGTAAGGAAAAATGTTCTTTTTCTAATTGATTGATTTTTTCAATATCAATGAAAGTTAATCACTTTAAAAGCTTAATTACTTCAGCATCATTTTGGTTTAATAAAAATTGATACATGCTAAAAGGAGTGGTTTTATTTTTATCCAATCACAACGATCCACCACCAGTTGATTTACCAAATTTATTACCTTGTGCATCTGTTAATAAATTTGCAGTTAATCCTACTGCTTTATTTTCATCACCGAAGTATTTTCTAATTAATTCAATTCCTGTTACGATATTTCCTCATTGATCAGAACCACCAAATTGATTTTTGATATTGAAGTTTTCATATAAATATTTAAAATCTCAACCTTGAATTAATTGATAAGAAAATTCTGTAAAAGATAATCCATCTTGAATTCTAGAAACTACCGAATCTCGATTAATCATTACACTAATATTAATATTTTTTCCTACTTCTCTTAAGAAATCTAAAATATTCATATTCTTATAAATATCGAAGTTATCAAAAACTTCTAAACCTTGTGCTTCTAATTGATTTTTAACAGCATTTTTATTTCTAATAATTGTTTCATAATCCAACAAAGCTCTTTCTCCAGCTTTAAAAGATGGATCTCCAATCATCCCTGTAGCTCCACCTAAAACTGCAAGAACTTTCTTTCCAGCTTTTTGGAAACGCTTTAAAATGCTAATTTGAATGTAATTACCTAAATGTAATGATTCTGCAGTAGGATCAAAACCAATGTAAACACCTTCATCATTTGACTGCTTTAAAAATTTTTCTTCATTTGTAATATCTTTTAATATATTGCGAACTTTTAAATCTGCTAATATTTTTTTCACATTATACCTTTCTAGATAATTAAAAAATTTCTTCTTTGAATTTTTTTAATTTAACTGATTAACCTGTTACTTAATTTTATAGAAAATTTTAATTTTACAAAAAAGACATAAATTAAGTATAATTTTAGCTATGAAAATTGCAATAATTATAGATTCAGCTGTTGGTCTAACAAAACAACAGTGTGAGAAAAAAGGTTGATATTTTTTACCTCTTTTTTTCAGCATTGATAATAAAGAATATGCTGATGGAATTGATGAAAAAACTAAAGACCTATACCAAATATTAAAACCGGATTCTGATGTTAATACATCATGTACACCCGTAGGTGAAGCGGTTAAACTTGTAGAAAGTATTTATGATAAGTACGATAAAATTGTGATTTATCCCATTAGTGAAAAACTTTCATCGCAATATAATAATTTATTATCAACTTTATCATCATATAAAAAGGTTAGAGTTGTAAAATCTAAAAAATTAACATTATTAACAGCTTTAGATTTGTTAAATTTTGAAAAAAATATTGCTAATAATATGAAATTTGATAAGGCTGTTGATATTTTGGAAGATGATTTAAATCTTAAATTTTTATTAATTCCAAAATTTAATGATGCTCTTGTTCGAGGTGGTCGTTTAACTCCTGCAGCTGCAACTGTTGCAAAATTGCTAAAAATTGTTCCTATTATTAAACTTGAAAATGGTGAACTAAAAAAAGAAGGTGTGGGTAGATTATTTAGAAAATCAATTACTAAATACTTCAAAGAATTACATACACAATATCCTGAACACATTCCATTTGTAATTCATTCAAATAATAAAGAAATTGAAGAAATTAAATTGGAAATGCAAGCAATTTCAGGGCAGGAGATTAACATATTTAATATCCCTAATGTTATTGGTATTCATACAGGAATCGAAGCTATTGCTTTTACAAAATTACCTATTGATTCTGAAAGGATTCAAGAACTTTATGATCTTTTTGAAATCAAAAGATCATAACAAAAACAACTAAAACCAGTAATACTGGTTTTTTTATATAAAAAAAATTGAGAAGATCATTCTCAACTTATTCTAATTATAATAATGAATTTATTATTTTCTAATTCCAAGTTCTTTAATAAGTGATTGATATTTATCAAAGTTTTTTGATTTTAGATAGCTTAATAATTTTTTACGTTTATTAACCTTAGCAATAAATCCCCGCATTGAGTGTTTATCTTTTTTATTATCTTTAAAATGCAATTTTAAAGATTCAATTTCTGCAGTTAAGATAGCAATTTGAACTTCTGAAGCTCCTGAATTTGTTTCAGATCCTCCAAATTTAACTAATAATTCTTTTTTTTGTTCTTTTGACAACATTGTCTTCTCCTATACGTTTATAACCTAGCAAAAAGGTAACTAATTTTTTTACCAAGTGATAAATAATTTTTTTCCTATTAAATAAAGTTAAAACGATATTTAATAAGCTTGTTTATTATAAATTATTTTTAATTTTTAAAAAGAAATTCATAGCATTTTCTGTATCTTTTTCTGTAATTTGGTCTCTTTCAGTAGAAATAATTGTTCGACTTTTCTCTAAAAACTCAATTCTTAAATCACTAGTATTAATTGTGTCAAAATCTTCATCCAAAATTTTAAAACTTAATTTTTGGTTAAATCCTATTTTAACAATTCCATGAAATTCTTTATTTGCAAATAACAAATTAGCAAAGTAAATTCCTTTAGCTAATTGTGTAATATTTTCTGGTCAATAAGCTTCAAAAGAATCAGCAATTCTTGTAATATTTATAGAATAAGGTTTATATAAAAAATGATTTAAATAATCTAATTCACCAAAAATAATACTTTCTTTTAAAAGAGAACTAGAAATTTTTATATTATTAAATTTTAATAATTCAACAATTATCGTGTTATTAAAATACTGCTGCAATTTTTCTGCATCTCAAGCAGCATTTTTACCTAAACGGTAATCTTCACCTACTATTAAATATTTTGCCCCTATATTAATTAGTTGCTTTATAAAATATGGAGCTTCTAAATTTTGAATTTCATGAAAATTCAAAACTACAATATGCTTGATACCCAAATCTGCTAGTCAGTCTAAACGGACTTCTAGCTGCATAATATTTCCATCTCTTATATTAGGTAAATCACTGGGATTACTTATTAAAAAAACTACAATATCATCGACATCTTTTAAAGCTTTAGCAGTTTTTATTAATTGTAAATGTCCTTGGTGAATTGTTTCAAATCCACCCAAAATAAAAACTGCATTATTAAAATGAACCTTTTGAAAAGTTTTATAAACTCGAGTTTTCAATTGCTAAATAATTCCTTGTTTTTCTAAATATAATTTAGTTCCATTTTCACTAGCTGAAGGAGCAATATCATTGGCTATATTTTTTAGTTCTTGATAAGCATCTTCAACCACAACACCTCAAGCTGCCTCTTTAATCATATGAACATCGTTTGAACTATCGCCAAAAGCCATCACATGATTTTCAATATTTCATTCTTTATTTAGTAATTTACATAAAACAGAAATAGTAGAAGCTTTATTAATTCCTTTTGGAGCAATAAAAAATCCTTTACTTCATTTTGAATTAATTTCCATTGCTAAATTATTTTCTTCAATGAATTTTGATACTTTATCAATGAATTCATCTTCACCAGTTTTGACAGTAATAATATGAATTTTTTCTTCTCTGTTCAATTTACTTAAATCTTGAAAATCATTTTGATATTTTTCTAAAAATCAGTTATTTAAATCAAAACCTTCAGAATTAAAAGCAGCATTTTCTGTCATTACAGAAAAAGGGCAAACTTCTTTATTTAGTAAAAAATCTTCAATTTTTTTGTAATCATCAAAATCAAATAGTGCCTCTCAAATGATTGATTTTTCCTTCATATCATAGATAAATGCACCATTTGCTCCAATAAAATAATCAATATTTGCTACGTTTATTATACTTCCAATTGTTAACATATCTCTACCTGTAGCAACTACTGTTGTATATCTTTTTTGTTTAAGTTTTTCAAACATGTATTCAATTTCTGTTGAAACTTCTTCTTGGCCATAAGGCAAGATAGTACCATCAACATCAAATGCAAAAACTTTAATTTGATTAAATTTGTTGTTCATTTAGAATCCTTTCAATTTTCTTTCCAAATATTTTTTTTGATTTAAGTTTTTCTGCTTCTATCAAACCAATTCCCATAATTTTATTTTCAAAAATTAGCAGAAATTCTTTGGATTGATAATTTTGAAAATTAGTTATTTCTAATTTTATTCCTCTATATAAATCTATTAGTTGTATTTTTGTTAACTGATATTGTTTTAAATTAATAATTTTAAAAGGATCTAATGTTTTATTTAAATCCATCTTAGTTAAATTATTTAATTCGGTTCTTTCTAGTTCTATCATAATGGCATGACAATCTAGTTTTTTTGCTAAATCATGAATCAGTGAACGAATGTAGGTTCCTCTGGAAACTTGGAACTCAAGTTCTAATATTTGATTTTTTGGATCTCAAGACAAAATATTAAAACTTTTAATTTCAACTTGTTGAGCTTTTAAGATTACTTCTTTACCTTCTCTTGCTAATTTATAAGATCTTTTTCCATTAACTTTTTTTGCTGAAAAGATTGGGGGAAATTGATTAATTAAACCTATAAAATTTTCTCTAATTACTTTATTAATTTCTGCTAGCGAGTGAGTTTTATTACAAATTACTTTTTCAACATTGCCTTCGATATCGTAGGTATCAGATTTATAACCGAACTGCATTTTAGCTACATATTTTTTGAATCCTTCATCAATATAAGGAATCAAAGAAGTATCATCATCAGTGGCCACTAAGATTAATCCTGTAGCTAATGGATCTAAAGTTCCAGTGTGGCCAATTTTTTGAATGTTCTTTTCTTTGGCAAATTTTTTAATTGCTCCAAAAGAACTCATACCTTTTTCTTTATTGATTAAATAAATCATTATTTTTATAACTCATCAAACTTGTCTTTATTAAAGACACCTATATATGGTAAGTTACGAAGTTTTTCTTTGACATCCAATCCAAAACCAACTAAAAATTTGTTATCTGGCAAAATAAATCCAGATTTATCAACTTCAATATTTACTTTACGACCCAGGGGTTTGTCAATTAGTGTAACTAATTTGATTTTGTTAGGATTTTTAGTTTTTAATAGATTTAAAATTTTTTCTAAAGTAATACCTGAATCTATGATATCTTCTACCACCAAAACATCCATACCTTCAATATCATAATTCAAGTCCATAATAATTTTAATTGTGTTTGACGATTGCTGTGCACCGCCATATGAAGATGCCACCATGAAATCTAAAATGTGCGGTATTTCAATATGTTTAATCAGTTCTGCTAAAAAGGGAATACACCCCTTAAGTAATCCAACTAAAACTAATTTTTTTGATGCTTCAAATTCCTTATTAGCTCATCGAGCTATTTCCTTTATTTTGTTTAAAATTTCCTCATTTTCATAAATAATTTCTGTAACTCATTCTTTATTTTTCGCTAACATATTGCCTATAATTTTACTATTTTTTAAGGCATTAATTTTAAAAAATAAGTTAGTTTTTGTTATAATAAATTAGTAAATTTAATATTAACACAAAATTTATTCGAATTAATCATGTTTTTTAATAATTAATTTCTATTAACCAGGAGGTCTTTATGGCTAAATTTACCGCAACAGTTGTTGATCCAATTGGAATTCACGCAAGGCCAGCTTCAAAAATAGTTACTGTTTCTTCAAAATTTAAATCAGATATTAAAATTGTTGTAAACGAAAAAACAGGAAACTTAAAATCAATTATGAATATTATGGCTTTAGGTATTAAACAAGGTCAAAAAATATTAGTTGAAACTGAAGGTGAAGATGCTGATCTAGCACTTGAAGAAATCAAAAAAACAATGCTTGAAAATCAAGTTATTGAAATTATTGAGTAGTATTGATAGCAAAAAAGGTTAGATTATTCTAACTTTTTATTTTTATTTTTTTAATTAACTAAAAAAATCTTCATCTCTATTTTTGCGATAAACTCTGTAAGCACCTGTATTATTATTTTCGAAAAACCATTCATAACTGTTTTCTTCTAAAACGTTTTCCAAGACAGTTTTCATAGCACCACTACCTTTGCCTGTAATAAAAAGAATTGATATTATGTTTTGATCATTTTCCATTTCAAACAGTGCATTTAAGATTGGACCATATGCTTCCTGCTCAGTTAGATAATGTAACTCTACTTCTATTTCGTTTTTAAACATAATTATACTTTTTGACAACTTTCACAAATATAAGTTCCCCGTCCATTTACTTTGGTTTTAATAATAATTCTTTCACAACGCGGGCAAGGTTTTCCCATTTTAGTATGAACTTTTAAAAAGTTTTGAAATTTTCCTTCTTTTTTATTCAATGAAGTGTAAGAATTAATGCTGCTACCCCCCAATTCTGTAGAAAGATCTAAAATTTCTGTAGCTTTTTTCAAAATTTCTTTTACTTGTTTTAAAGTAATATCGGCTGTTTTAGTTAGTGGATGAATTTGAGTTGCATGTAAAACTTCATCCACATAAATGTTTCCTAATCCCACTAAAATTGTTTGATCTAATAAAGCTGTTTTAATAGCTTTATTTTTCTTTTGTAGTACTGTAAATAACTCTTTAGCATTAGTTTGAGCAGGAATTTGAGCTAATTTTGCTAAAGGATTGATTGTTAGATAATTTTCTGAATTTCTTAAATGAAAGGTACCAAACATTCTTGTATCATTGTAATGTAAATTGGTTTGATCTTTAAATTCGAAAATAACATGATCATTTCTTTTTCTGAATGTCCTTTCCTCATAAAAATTATATTTTCCTTCCATTCTTAAATGTGAAAGTAAAATTTTTTGATTAGTAAAATGAAAAACAATAAATTTTCCTCTGTTTGTGACATCTAAAATTGTTTCATTTTTAAAATAATTTTTAAATTCTTGGGGACTAAATTCTTTGAATAATGAATCTCTTAAAATAATAATATCAAAAATGGTTTTGTTCACTACATAATCTCTTAAAGCTTTTGTCATCACACGGACTTCTGGTAGTTCTGGCATGATCACTTCCTTTTTATTTTATGAATTTTAAAATACTTTAAAAGTTAATTTTTACATTTTTAGTAATTTAGTTATTCTTAAAAAATAAAAATTTAATCCTGAAATAAGATTAAATTTTGTCACTTTTATAAGCTAGCATTAAATTCATTGACAAGTTTTTTAACTTCTGTTTCAGTTGAACAAGCTAATGCTTTTTCAACTAATTTTTTAGCATCTTGACTATTAATTGCTGAAATTTGTTTTCTAGCTGCTAAAACTGAAGTTGCTGACATTGAAAATTCATCTAATCCCATTCCAACTAGTAATGGAATTGCTTGAGGATCTCCACCCATTTCACCACACATTCCTACTCATTTGCCAGCTTTGTGTGCTCCTTCAATTGTCATATGAATTAATTTTAAAATTGAAGGATTTAGCGGTTGATATAAATATGAAACTTTTTCGTTCATTCTATCAGCAGCCATTGTGTATTGCATTAAATCATTTGTACCAATTGAAACAAAATCTGCGTGTTTACAAAATTGTTCAGTTAATACAGCTGCTGCAGGAACTTCTACCATCATTCCTACTTCAATATTATTACTTACTTTGTGACCCTCTTCAATTAATTTTTGTTTTGTTTCTTCATAGATTGCTTTAGCATCCAAAAATTCTTGAACAGTTGTAATCATTGGAAACATAATTTGTAAACTTCCGTATGCACTTGCACGAATTAAGGCTCTTAATTGTGTTATGAAAGTATCTTTTTTGTCTAGAGACATTCTAATTGCTCGATAACCTAAAAATGGATTCATTTCTTCTGGAAACTTAAAATATTTTAATGTTTTGTCGCCTCCAATATCAAGTGTACGAACTACAACCGCTTTAGGAGACATTTTTTCTAATACAGCTTTATATGATTGAAATTGTTCTTCTTCTGAAGGTCAATCTTGGGCATCCATATATAAAAATTCACTTCTGAATAACCCAATTGCATCACTATCGTTTTCTAAAACACCATTTACATCTTCAACTGATCCAATGTTTGAGGCAATTATAACTTCGTGATTATCTTTTGTTAGTGACTTTTTACCTTTAAATTTTAAAAGCTCATTTTTTAGTTCTAGATAAGCATCATATTCTTTTTTGAACTGAGCAATTTGATCAGCTTCAGGATCAATAACTCCTAATCCTTTATCACCATTCATTGCTACTGTTTGACCATTTACAACAAGATCAGTAATATTACCAATTCCTAAAATAGCCGGAATTTCTAAACTACGAGCCATGATAGCTGAATGAGAAGTTCTTCCACCAATATTTGTTAAAAATCCTTTAACAAATTGACGGTTTAATTGTGCAGTTTCAGAAGGTGTTAAATCTTCTGCAACAATAATAGTAGGTTTATCAATTAAAGTTAAATCTGCAATATCAATTTTTAGTAAATTTTTTACAATCCTTGTAGAAACATCTTTAATATCAGCAGCTCTTTCTTTCATATAAGCATCATCCATTAATTCAAACATTTCGATGTATTTATCACTTACAACTTTAACTGCATACTCAGAATTTAATTGATCATTTTCAATCATAGCCTGAATTTCTTCCTGAATTATTGGATCTTCAGCGACTTGGATATGAGCATCAAAAACTGCAGTTTCTTCTTCAGATAATCTAGCACTAGCTTGTTGTTTGATTTTTTGAATTTGTGCAATTGATGTCTTGACTGCATCTAAATACTTTTCGATTTCTGCAGCAGGATTTGCTATTTGACTTTGAGTAATTTCAATGTGATTATTTTCTAACTTGAAAACTTCAGCAATCGCAACCCCACTTGATGCTCCAATTCCTTTAAATTCTTTCATATATTATCCTCCAAGGATTATTTTGTTAATAATAAAAATAATAGTTTTATTATATCAATATTCTACAAAACTTTGTTTTAAGTTTCTTGAGAAATTTAATAAAAAAGCTTCAAAAAGCTAAAATTACTCATTTTTTTTAGTTTTTTAAAATTTTAGATTTTAACCTATTAAAACTTCTTCTTCAGGATAGTCAAATTTTAATGAACGGCTGTTATGTTTTGATCAAATCAAGATAGTTGAAGAAATACCTAGTTGTCCAATAAACATAATAATAATTAAAGTTAATTTTGAAGAAATATTTAATAAAGGAGAAACACCGAGTGAAATTCCCGTCGTTCCAAAAGCAGAAGCTACTTCAAATAGAACATGAATCATGTTAAATACGCGCTTTTCTGGGTTTGATAAATCAATAGATGTTTGTAATTTTCCTATATCCATATTATTAAATTGTGATATTGAAGAAGAAAAAACGATCATTGTGCCGAAAATTAAAAGTAGCATAGACAGAATTAAAATAATAAATGAGTTAATAACTGTATCATTGGAAATTTTTCTTTTGAAAACACGGACACTAGGTTTAGAAGACATTTTTGCTCAAAGCCCTAAAAATAAAATTGCTAATGTTGTTGTTCTAATTCCTCCACCTGTTGAAGAAGGTGAAGCACCGATTACCATTAAAATGGTCATAACTAATAATGAAGGTGATGTTAAATTATATGGATCAATTGTATAAAATCCTGCACTTCGTGTCGCAATTGAAGCAAAAAATAATGCAAAGACTTTGTCTGATTTTGATCCATAATCATAATTTCAATAATTAGGATCACCCTTTTGAATATTTCAAAAACTATTTGGATCTGTAGAAGTTAATTCAAAGGCATATATTAAACTTAAACCGATAATAGCAACAATAAAATACATCGAAATACTGATTTTACTAAATAATGAAATTTTGTATTCTTTTTTTAGAAATAATTTATGATATACCAAATTGTATAAATCATAAATTACAGGGTATCCAATTCCTCCAAAAATAAAAAGAATTGCTAATCAGCTTTGTAAAAAATAAGAATGATAATAAGGAGCAATAGAATTCGCTCCCATAATATCAAATCCTGCATTATTTAAAGAAGTAATTGAGTGAAAGACAGCAAATTTTAGTGACTCTAAAAAATTGTATCTTGGTGAAATTAAATCTGGTTCATTTGCAAAATTTCCTTCTGCAAAGTAAAAGAAAAATGTTAAAACAAGAGTTGAAACTAAAATAAAAACAAATAATATATTAATTGAAACAATAATAATTTTTCTCGTTGAACCAACTTTAATACTGCCGCGTTCTACGTTTAAAATATTTCGCTGAAAAATGGAAATTTTTTTACCAAATAATCAGTTTACAAAATAAACTTTTAAGGCAAAAAAACCAATTCCACCCACTAATATTAAAATAGCAATAATGCTTTGACCAAAACTGGTTCAAGTATGCGCTGTAGGATGGATTGTTAAACCTGTATCACTAAAGGCACTAGCAGAAGTAAATAAGGCATCTACATAAGAAACACTAACTCCTTCTTTTTGAGCAGACTGACTGTAGAGAATTAACGAACCACTGATTGTGATAATAAAATAAATAATGAATACTCATTTTATTTTACTAATTTTTCGCTGATAATTAAAGCGAAGTGAATGATTAGTTTTATTAAATATCTTAATAATTCGACTAATTTTCTTTTTAAAACTTTCTAAAAAGTAAAATTTCATAATTGTTATTATATAAAAAAAATGCCTTTTTTTAGTTATAATTAACTAAAAAAATATTAGGGAGTGATATGGCAGTAATTAAGAAAAAAGCACAAAAAAACACAGGTAGTATTTGTGTTATTGGTGGTGGACGCTTTGGACAAGCTGTAATTAACACACTAAATAGATTAAAAAGAAATGTTGTTTTAATTGATGATAATAGTGAAACAACACAATTTCTTTCTAATACTGTTGATTCTGTATTTTTGGCAGATGCTTCTGATATTAACGCTTTAACTGCTATCGGTGTACAGGATTTTGACACAGTAATTATTGCTGTAAGTGATAATATTGAAATTGTGGCAGCTTTAATTGAAATTGGTGTAAAAAACATTATTGCTCGTTCAAAAAATCCGCGCCATAGTCGTGTTCTACGTCACATTGGTGCCAATGTTATTATTAGACCTGAAGAAGAAGCGGGAGAAAAAGCTGCTTTAATTGCAACTAATAATAACCACATTATGTATACAGAATTACTAACAGAAGTAGGTGGCGGTTTTTATATTGCTAGTGTTAAAATTGATAATCCTAAATATATCGACTCTCCACTGAAAAAAATTAATTTTGGTAAATTAGGTGTTTCAATTGTTTTTATTAAAAGAAAGAATCGTTCTTTCTTACCTGATGGAAAAACAAAATTAAAATCAGGAGATACAGTAAGTTTTATTGGTGAAATTGATGATATTACTAACTGTTTAAACTTAGTTAATACTAAAATTAAAGAAGAAATTCTTGAAAATGAAGTGAAGAAAAAAGAATTTATTAATAGTTAAACTTCTTTTTATAATATACAAAAAATGATGTTTTAAAAACATCATTTTTTTATGAATTTTCCACTTCTAGTTCAATAATAGTATCACGTAATTCGATTGCTCGTTCAAACTCTTTATTTTTAGCTGCTTCATTCATTTGTTTGCGTAAACTATCTAATAATTTTTCAAATTCTTTTTTATTTTTCTTTTTAGCTTTACCGCTTTCTAAAAAGAAATTAACTGAATTAGTAATATCATGCCCTTGAATTGGTTCAGCAATTGGTTTAATAATTGTTTGGGGAATAATATGATGTTTTTCATTGTATTCTTGTTGAATTTTTCTTTTATACTGATTATCATCAATAGCATCTTGCATTGCTTTTGTTATTTTATCAGCATAAAAAATTACTTTTCCATGATCATTTCTGGCTGCACGACCAGCAATCTGAATTAATGATTTTTTTGATCTTAAAAATCCTTCTTTATCAGCATCTAAAACTAAAATTAATGAAACTTCAGGTAAATCTATTCCTTCTCTTAAAAGGTTAATTCCAATCACTGCATCATGAATTCCTTTACGTAATTTTCTTAAAATTTCATTACGTTCAAAAGTTTTATGTTCTGAATGAATATAAGCTACTTTTTGATTTTTTTCTTGTAATGCTTTAGCTAATTCTTCAGCTACTCTTTTTGTGGAAGTTAAAATTAAAGTTCGTTCTTTTTTCTGTTTTTGTTCTTGGAGTCTATCAAAGATATTTTCAAATTGATTCAATGTCGGATGTATTTCAATGATAGGATCTAATAATCCTGTAGGACGAATAATTTGCGAAACAATTTCTCCAGCAGTTTTATCTAATTCAAAATCTGCTGGAGTAGCAGAAATATAAATTCTTTGAAAATCAAATTTTTCAAATTCCTCAAAAGTTAAGGGGCGATTATCTAAAGCTGAAGGTAAACGAAAACCATAATCTACAAGATTTTTCTTTCTGGAATAATCTCCTGCATACATTCCTCCAATTTGGGGAATTGTAATGTGTGATTCGTCAATAATAATTAGTGCATCTTTAGGTAAATAATCTAAAAGGGTGTAAGGTCTTTCGCCTTTTTGACGACCATCCATATGTCTTGAATAATTTTCAATGCCACTACAAAAACCAAATTCTTGTATTGAATCAATATCATTTTTAGTTCTTTCTTCTAGTCTTTGCTTTTCAAGCAATTTTCCTTCTTTTTGAAATTGATCTAGTCTTTCAACTAGTTCTTCATAAATAGTTTTAATAGCTTTCTCCATTGTGGTTTGTTTAGCAGTATAAGCACTAGCAGGGTAAATTAAATAATTTTTGTATCTTTTAATAACATTTTTAGTTAATGGTTCAATTTTGGAAATTGATTCGATTTCATCTCCAAAAAACTCAATTCTTAAAATGTACTCTGCAGTTCATCCGGGTGCTATTTCGACAACATCACCTTTAGCTCCAAAAGTTCCTGGAACTAAATCAATATCATTTCTTTGATAATTAATCTTAGTTAAACTTAAAAAAAATTCCTGACGATTAATAACCATTCCTGTTTCAATGTGATAAAAATTATCACGATATTCTGCTGGATTTAAAGCCCCATAAATGGCAGCTACAGAGGAAACCACAATTGTATTGGGATATGAAAGTAATGAATTAAGAGAAGACATTCGCATTGCCTCTAAATCCATATTAGTTTTAGAAGTTTTTTCTACATAAACATCTTTTCGAGGCAAATAAGCTTCAGGTCGATAGTAATCAAAATTAGAAACAAAATATTCCACTTTGTTTTCTGGAAAAAACTCTTTTAATTCTGAATACAACTGTGAAGCTAGAGTTTTATTATGAGATAAAACTAGCACAGATCTATTTGTTTGTGCTATTACATTTGCAATAGTAAAAGTTTTTCCACTACCTGTCACACCAAGCAATACTTGGTGTTGTTTTTTTTCATTAATTCCCTTAACTAATTGTTCAATAGCTTTAGGCTGATCACCTGAAGGATGATAGTTGGATACTAATTTATACATTGTCAAATTATAAATAAAAAAAATAAGTTACTAAAAACTTATTTTTAATTTTAAATAATGATTTTTTAGAAAATATTTTTTCCTTGTTTTACTTCAGATGAAAAAGTTGGTTTATTAGCAATCTTATTACCTCAGAAAGCTTCTTCAGCAATTGTTCCTTTAGTTGGATTATAAACTAAGGTTTCTATCTCATTAAATGCAAATGATTGTTTTCCGATATTTTCAACAGAATTTGGTAAAGTTAAACTTTTAATTTTTTGATTTAGAAAAGCAAACTCACCAATAGTTTTTAATTTGCTATCTGGAGCAAATACTAATTCAGTAATATGTGTTTCTAAAGCTCCACCATGGAAAGTTCTAGGGCCAATTTCTTCTAGATTTGATGGAAAAATAATTTTGTTAACACTTAAAAGATAAATAGTAGACTCTGCATTATCACCTTCTCCAGTTTTTACTACATGTGTAAAAGGAAAAGCAGCTAAATTTACTTTTGTTACCCGGATGCTTTTTAATTGTGTAAAAGAAGATAAATCTAAAGTAAAAGTTCTTTTTTCTAAATCAATATCTTTCATTCACTGTGATTTAGTTTCTTCTGTTAAAGAATTTTTAAAAAATTCTTCATTACCACTGCATGATACAGCAACAACTATAGGCGTAGTTACAACTCCAATTGCAGAAAATAATTTAATTAATCGTGTTTTTTTCATAATATTTTTTAACTCCTTAAATATTTAGGTTTGATTAAATAATTTTTCTTTTGTTTCGATTTTAATTTTGCAAAAATCATGTAATGAAATTCAAACATAAACTAAAATAAAATAACCTATCCATAAGTGAACAATTGGTCTTTTGTTATTTGCTTGAAAGTCTTGAAAATAAAAAACTGTTGTAATAATTAATGGAATTAGGGTTAAAACTAACAGTACCAAAAAAATAATATTTAATGATAAAACTTTTTTAGTTTTAATTCCTTTACAAAAATCATACTGAAATTTTGGATCTAACCAAAATGTATTTTTTAAAAAAACTTTTGCTTTTTTTCCAAAAAAAACTGTTAGTAAAAAAAATCCATAAACAAAGGAGTTAAGAATAATAAAACTATAAAAATAGGAATAACCACCTTCAGGTAATTTATTTTCTAAATCAATCACTTCTAAAATTGAAAGTGCATAAAGCGTTGTAATGATAAAAAAGATGATTCACTTTGAAACTCTGTATAGATAAAACATTATTTTTCCTCTGCGCTATTGAACACTTTGCTTTGTTGGTTCATTAATTCTAATTCTTCTTTTTGACGTCGTATATTAAATTCAGCTTCAGCAATAATATTTTCTCTAATTTGAGGATGTAAATCAGTTGGAATATTTAAAATAGCACCATTTGATAATTGATAATTTTCATATTCTGTAACAATTGAATTAGGATTATTAAAGAGAGCATAAACAGAATTTAAAGCAATATTTTTAATTAACAAATCAAATTTTTTACTTCCCTCTTCTGTAAAAATTTGGTAAGGATTTTTTTGTGAATATTGTACTAGATTTGAAGAAGATCTTAATTTATCCATGGCATCAATGTGATTTTTTCATTTTTCATCAAAAGCATTCAAAATAATGTGTCTTTCATTATTTCTTTGACCATCTTCACCAAGATTTTTAATTAAACGTTCTCTGATCTTTCCATATTCTTCTTCAAGTTTTTCAGTAATAAAATTTTCTAAAAATTTTCCATGATGCTTATTCATTTCCTTTAATTGAATTTTTTCACTCTTGGGTAAATTTAGCAGTTGTTCATTAATATAAGAAAGAGTTTTAGGATAATCTTGTTCACCATTTTGTAATAATAAATGAGGCATTTCTAAAATTTGTTTTACAGTGTTTTTAATCATTCTTTCAATAATATAATCTAATTTTGGATGTTCCAAAATTAAGTCACGTTGTTGGTAAATTAAGTCACGTTGTTGACGAATTACATCATCAAAATTTAAAACTGATTTACGACTGTCATAGTTGAAACCTTCAATTTTTCGCTGTGCTCTTTCAAAAAGACGGTAAATATTTTTATCTTCAATTTTTTGATTTCCGGCATCTTTAAAAAATTCTTTTCATTTATCACGCATTGCAAAACGGGTAATTAATTGATCATCTAATGATAAATAAAACTTAGAATAACCCACATCTCCTTGACGCCCGGCACGACCTTTTAATTGATTATCAATTCTTCTAGATTCAGCTAAGTCTGTACCAAGAACATATAAACCACCTAGTTCTAATGCTTCCTTTGTTGGTTTAATGTCTGTTCCCCGTCCTGCCATATTAGTTGCAATTGTAACAGCTCCTACAATTCCAGCCTGTGCAATAATTTCAGCTTCATCTTGATTTTGCTTAGCATTTAAAACTGTATGGGGAATATTTCTTTCTAATAAAAGTTGGTGAAGATATTCTGACTCATTTACTTGTGAAGTACCAATTAAAATTGGTTGTTTTTTTTCATACACACGAGCTACTTCATCAACAATAGCAGTATATTTAGATTTAAAATCATAGTAAATTTCATCTTTAGCTTCAATTCTTTGAATAGGTTTATTAGTGGGGATGGGGTGCACACGCATATTATAAATATCAATAAATTCCTGTTCTTCAGTTTTAGCTGTTCCTGTCATTCCTGAAAGTTTTTTAAACATTCTGAAAAAGTTTTGATAGGTAATAGTTGCTAATGTGTGATTTTCAGGTTCAATTTCTACTAGCTCTTTAGCTTGAATAGCTTGCTGTAGTCCCTCAGAATAAGCTCGCCCTTCCATCACCCTTCCTGTAAAAGAATCTACTAAATGAATTTTTTCATCTTGAACAATGTATTCCACATCTCGTTTCATGATTTTATGTGCTCTTAAAGCATTTTGAATTCTGTGTACTAATTCAGAATGCACAATATCATAAAGATTGGAAATTCTAAAAAAAGAATTAGCATGATCAATTCCAGCATCAGATAATTTAATCGATTTAGTTTCTTCATCAATTTCATAATGTTCTGGTTTTAGTGTACGTACAAATTGATCAGCAGTCATATAAATTTTTGAAACGTTTTTGTCACCACCAGAAATAATAAGCGGAGTTCTGGCTTCATCAATTAAGATTGAATCTACTTCATCAACAAGAATAAAATTTAAACCTCTCTGAACTTTTTCTCAAGAATTTTTTACCATGTTATCACGTAAGTAATCAAATCCTAATTCTGAGTGAGTTGAGTAAGTGATATCACAAGCATAGGCATTTCTTTTTAAAGATGGATCCATTTGAGCTTTATTAATTCCTACAGACATTCCTAAGAAATTAAATACTTCACCCATTTCAATTGCATCACGTTCTGAAAGATATTCATTAACTGTAGAAACAATGACACCTTTACCGCTTAAAGCATTTAGATAAACCGGTGCAATTGAAGTAATAGTTTTACCTTCTCCTGTTCGCATTTCTGCAACTGAACCAAGATCTAAAATAATTCCACCTAAAATTTGCACATCAAAAGGTTTTTTACCTAAAACTCTTCATGTTGCTTCACGAGCTGTTGCAAATACTTCATTTCTAATAGATTCTAATTTAGTACCTTCTTGAATCATTTTACGAAACTCATTTGTTTTAGCTTGCAATTCTTCATTTGTTAATGCTGCATATTTATCACCTAAAGCATTAATTTCTTTTAATGCTTTTTCTGCAATAATCATTTCTGCAGATTTAAATTTAAATTTTTTTTTCTTTTTCAATTGAGAATGAGGTGGTTCTAAAGTTTGTTCATCAGTAATATTGAAATCTTTTTTAAACAAAGTTTTTAACTTTTTAATCATAGATTATATTTTACATTAAAATAGCTTTTTCAACAGCTTATAGTTAAAGCTAACTCTAAAAAAATAATATAAGAGCTATTTATCTTATTCATAACAACATTTTTTAATTTTTTCATGATTTTTTTCGTTAAAATTTTCTAAGTGAAAGAAAAAATAAATAAAAAAAATTATGACAAAATTTTTATTACAACCACAGACACACTAGTGGGAATTGGTTGCTTTGACTATGAAAATTTAGAATTAATTTATGAATTAAAAAAACGTCCTTTTGATAAAAAAATTATTATCTTGGTTGGTTCTATTGAGCAAGCAAGAAAATTTAAAAATTGAAATCAACAAGCGGATGAATTAGCTAAAAAATATTGACCTGGACCCGTTAGTTTAATAGTTAATGGACAAGGTTTTCGTATGCCCAATCAGCAAGGGTTAATTGATTTTTTATTAGAAAAAGGCCCTGCCTTTGTTACAAGTGCAAATTTATCTGGTCAAAATCCTTTAACTTTTGAACAAGCTATTGAAAATTTTAAAGAAGTAAAAACAGCTTATAATTTTGGAAAAGGTTCTAATATAGCATCTACTATCATTGATGTTGGAACTGGAAAAAAACTACGTTAATTTTGTTAATTTTTATACAGAAAAAATACTTTTTAACATCTTTGAAAATTTTAAAAATAAATAGTATAAAATATTTTTAATAAATACTATTTATGAAAGGTTTTAAATATGGGAAATACAAAAATTAAATTTGGATTTGCAAGTGATCATGCAGGTTTTGAATATAAAGAAGCATTAAAAAAATATGTAGAAAATAAGGGTTTTGAAGTTGTTGATCTAGGTCCTTTTAACGAAGAAAGCAGTTCTTATGCTGTTTATGGTCAAAAACTAGGTCAAGCATTAAAAAATAAAGAAGTAGACTTAGGGATTGCTGTATGTGGCACAGGACTAGGAATGTCATATGCATTAAACAGAATTCATACAGTAAGAGCTGCTAGAGTTGCAACAGTAGAAGATGCACATTTAGCAAAACTACACAATAACGCCAATGTTCTTACATTAGGTCAAAGAACTAACACTTTAGAAAATGCAAAAGCAATGGTTGATGAATTTATTAAAACAGAATTCGAAGGTGGACGTCACAAAGAAAGAATTGATAAACTAGACCAAATTGAAACTTGTGCAGATATATGTACTACAGATGCTTGTGCTACAGATATATGCGCAACAAATGCTTGTGCTACAGATATATGCGCAACAAATGCTTGTGCGACTGATGCTTGTGCGACTGATGGTTGCACTACAAAAGGTTGCCGTGAAGATGAGTGTGCAACAGATCCAAATTGTTGTATAACTGATACAAAAAATTGCTGTTAAATTGAAAAATAATATTTAATAAAGATTTTGATTTAAATATTTTTGAAGTTCTAAATAAATTTCACGATTGGTTTTAAAATCAATTTCTTTAAAATAACGTTTTAAATCAAATTCTAAAAAATAGTAACCATAAAGTTTTTGGGTTGCTATTTTTTTTGTTTTATGTAATTGACAAAGAAATCCACCTTTTAAAAAACTAAATGAAGCAATATAATAAATAGTACCACATTCTACACATCCTTTAAATGATGGTTTTAATCCGTGCAATTCTAAAATTTGCATCACAATATATGTCAATAAATGTTCATTATTTTCTGTACCTCAATCCGGTCAGTGTTTTTCTAATAAGCTAAAAAATTTACTATTTATTTTTTCTAAACGGTTAAGTTGTTTGAATAGTTCACCTGCAATTTTTAAATTATTTTGATTTTGAATATCAAAATTTACTAAAGCATTTGCTTTTTTTAATTTTGACATTTTATTTTTAAATGGTGAAGCAAAAATTTCAAATTCACCATAAGTTCCCAAAATTAAACCGTAACGATTTTTGCTTTCCATTTTTCGCACACCAGGTGCAAAAACTGAATAAATTCGTTGCGGAGTTAAAATTTTGACAATTAAATCAAAATCACGATAATTTTGCTGATTAATTACGATACCGCGAACTATTTTTTCCATTTTAAAATTATAAAGTTAAAAAATAAAACATAAGATCAATTACTTGATAAGTTATGTTTTATTTTTCTGCTATTTTAAAATCAATTCTATAAGTTACAGAAATATCATCTGAAGTGATGGCATTGGGATAGTAATGTTGAATTTTTTTGATTCCAACATTACTATCTCCAAAAATTTTATTAGCTAACTTTCAAATAACAGGGTATTTAACGGCAGAAATTTCTTTTTCTATTAAGTGATTAATTCCGCCTCTTTGGAAAGAGTTAAAAATAATATGATCATCAAAAATTTCGATAATTGGTCCATTATTACTAAAGTGGTAGTAGTCATTATGCAATACAATATTTTTAATAATTTCATCTAAAATATCAGGTTGACAAAATTGAATTTTTTTATTTAGATCTTGGAAAAATAAATTTAAAAATTCAATGTAATCCAATATTGGACTAGAAGACAAAATTAGTTGTCTTGGTTTTAAATCAATATTTAATTTTGAACTAAAGTTGTTGATCTTGACTTTTGTATTGTTATTATCAGACAATAAGTATGCTTCATAATTAAAGTTTTTAGTTTTGGGGATATATAAATAATTTTCTTTGATAAAACGTCTAGCAAAAAAGTCATAATTGGGATAATCTTTTTTGAAAAACTGATAAATTTTTTTAAATTCTAAATATTTATCCCTACTTTTTAAATAAGCATAATTAACTTCTTGGGAACGAGATTTATTTAAAATTACAACTTCAGAAGGCAACAGTTGAGCTGTTTGGGAACCATTCCTTGTAAAAACTCCTGTGCTTTGTTTATTTTTTAAGATTGATTTATCTAGTCTATAAATAATTTCTCGTGATCCAAAAATTGTTAGACAAATTACTCAGGGATCTTTTTTTATAATTTCAATGGTGTAATAAGAACTTAGTAGTTCAGGAAAAATGTGTTTAGTGATTTGATCAGAAATATAAATTAAAGCTCGATCTACACATTTGGAAATGTTATCTAAATTATTACAAAAATGAATTTTTGATAATTTTAAAATTTGTGCTTTTTCATCGTTTTTAGTAAAAAAAACTAATCCTTCTTCTTGCCCCTTATCATTTATTCCAAAATATATTTTGCCACCTAAACCAGAATTTAAAAAGGCAACAATAGTTTTTAATCATTTATAATCACTTTCAGGAAAAAAGAGTTTATATTCTATTCTTGAGTCTTCACCACTCGATAATTGAGTATCATTAATTAATTGAATATTGTTATTTTGATTTGACATTTTATAAATTATAGTTTGATTTTTTAAAAAAGAAAAACCAAAAGCAAATTAAGCTTTTGGTTTAAAGATATTTTTAACTGGGATTTAAAAATATTATATTAGTGCTGTTAGTACAAAAAATTATTTAATAATTTCTGTAACTGATCCAGCTCCAACAGTTCTTCCACCTTCACGGATTGAGAATTTTGTTCCTTGCTCAACAGCAATAGGAGCAATTAATTCTACTGTTAGATTTACATTATCTCCAGGCATAACCATTTCTGTACCTGCTTCAAATTTAATTCCACCTGTAACGTCAGTTGTTCTAAAGTAGAATTGAGGTTTGTAGTTTTGGAAGAAAGGAGTGTGACGTCCACCTTCTTCTTTTTTCAGTGCATAGATTGCAGCTTTAAATTGTGTATGAGGAACAATTGATTTTGGTTTAGCAATAACTTGTCCACGTTCAATACCTGTTCTATCTACTCCACGTAATAGAACTCCGGCATTATCTCCAGCCATCGCTGATTCAAGATTTTTACGGAACATTTCAATTCCTGTAACAACTGTTTTTTTAGGTTCTGCTGTGTAACCAACAATTTCAACTTCTTCATTGATTTTAACTTGTCCACGTTCTACTTTACCTGTAGCAACAGTTCCACGTCCTGTAATTGTGAAAACATCTTCAACAGCCATTAGGAATGGTTTATCCATTTCTCTTTCTGGAGCTTGGATGTATGAATCAACAGCATCCATAAGTTCAATAATTTTTTCTTCTCATTTAGCTTCACCATCTAGAGCCCCTTTAGCTGAACCTCTAATAACTGGTGTATTGTCTCCATCAAAATCGTATGAAGATAATAGATCTCTAATTTCCATTTCAACTAGATCAACCATTTCATCTTCACCTTCAAGCATGTCAACTTTGTTTAAGAAAACAACGATTCTTGGAACACCAACTTGTTTTGAAAGTAGAATGTGTTCTCTTGTTTGAGGCATTGGTCCATCTGTTGCGGCAACAACTAAGATAGCTCCATCCATTTGAGCAGCACCTGTAATCATATTTTTAACATAGTCAGCGTGACCTGGACAGTCAACGTGTGCGTAATGTCTTTTTTCTGTATTATATTCAATGTGTGCTGTGTTAATTGTAATTCCACGTGCTCTTTCTTCAGGAGCAGCATCGATTGAAGCATAGTCTTTGGCTTCTGATAGCCCTTTTTTAGATAAAACTGTTGCAATAGCTGCTGTTAAAGTTGTTTTACCGTGATCAACGTGACCAATAGTACCAATATTAACGTGCTCTTTGCTTCTATCAAAATTTTCTTTTGCCATTTTATTAGTTCCTTCCAATTAATTTTTAAATATATTTTATAGTTTCAACGCGTTAAAACCTACCGATGTATAGTCTTTCAACTATATCCTATCCAATCAAATTGAAACATGAAATTAAATTTAAATTTAGTTTTTATAGCAGAGCTATTTAGCCAAAATATTTTACCATATTTTTAAAAAAAGTAAAATTGTTATTTTTCCACTAAAACTTTATTTTTAGCTTTTTCTTCAAATAATTCCACAATATTTGTCATTAAGGCAATAACCGTCATAGGACCAACCCCACCAGGTACCGGAGAGATTGCACTAACTTTATTTTGAACACTTTCAAAATCAACATCTCCTGTTATTTTATTGTTGCCCAATGAATTAATTCCTACATCAACAATAATAGCATTTTGTTTAATATTTTCTGCTTTGACTAAACCACTAACTCCTGCAGCTACTATAAGAATATCAGCTTCTTCTGAACCAGCAATTCCGGTATCAATATTAAAACTTTTAGTAAAAGCTCCTTTTTTGCTTAATAGTTCTTTTGTTGGCTTGCCCACTAAATTAGATTCGCCAATTACATAAGCTTTTTTATTAATGATCTCTATATTATAATGTTCCAACAATAACATTATACCTTTAGGTGTTGCTGGAGTAACAGCTTTTTTATTACTATAAAAAAGCTCATAATTTATTTTTGATAAACCGTCAGCATCTTTATCTGCAGGCACTGCATTTAAAGCATTTTGTTTATCAATATGATCAGGTAATGGTAATTGCACAATCATGGAGTCTACTCTTTGTGATATTTTTTTAATTTCTAAAATTAAATCTTTTTCTGAAATTGTTTCTGAAAATCTAATAACTTCAGATTCGATGCCAATTTCTTGAGCTTTTTTAACCTTATTGGCAATATATTTATTCGATGCAAAAATATCACCAACTTGAATAATTGCAAAATATGGTTTTTTTTGCCATTTTGCAACTTGACTTTTTAATTGTTCTGTAATTTTAGAAGCAGCAATTCTTCCATCTAAAAGCAGAAAATTATTATTCATTATTACCTTTAATTAATTTTAAATATTCATTTAATTTAGCTTGATAATCTGCTAATTTTGCTTTTTCTAAATTAATTTTTTCTGCTGGAGCTTTTGCAATAAAACCAGCGTTAGATAAAATGCTTTGAGATCTTTTAATTTCATTTTCTAAAAAATTAATTTGTTCTGTAATTCTTTTTGATTCATTTTGTTTAAATTCTTCATTTAATTTAATAAATAGTTTAAATTTGGAAAGCTGAATCAAAGAATCATTATTTTTATAAAATTGTGATTTAGTTAAATTATTAATCATTTCTATTGCAGTATTTGGTAATGAATTATCTTTAATATAGTATTGCAAAATTATTTTTTTAGAAATGTTGTATTTTTCTCTAAATTCACGAATTGTTTTGACAATTTCTATAATATCATCAATATAATCTACTTGATTTGAAATTGATAAATTTGCTAAATTAGATTCTAATAGTTCTTCATGAAAAATTTCTCGATAAATATGGTCTGTTAAAAATGGCATAAATGGATGCAATACTACTAGTAAATGTTTCAAAATTAATAAAGCAGTTTTTTTATTGGGATTTGCTTTAGATAATTCAATATATCAAGAAGAAAAATCATCAAATAAGAATTTTTGAATTTCTTTACCCATTAAAGTAAATTCATAACTTTCAAAATACTTGGCAATATTACTTTTTAAATTTTCAAGCTTATTAATAATTCATTGATCTAATCCAGTATTTTCTTGAGTAGCATCATTCATCATAAAAATATAACGTGAAATATTTCATAATTTATTATTAACATTTCAAGCAGCTTCTAGTTTTTCTTTTGAAAAACGTAAATCTTGTCCAGGAGTAGAGTTTCATAATAAAAAGTTTCTTAAACTATCGGCTCCATACTGATCAATAATTTCCATTGGATCAATTCCATTTCCTAAAGACTTAGACATTTTTCTACCTTGTTCATCACGGATTAATCCATGTAATAAAACATCTTTAAAAGGGATTTGACCATCCATAAAGTGAAGCGAAAAGAAATACATTCTTGCCACTCAGAAGAATAAAATATCTCAACCTGTAACTAGTAAAGAAGTAGGATAATAATGTTCTACTTTTGCTTTTGTTTGTGGTCATCCTAAAAATACAAAAGGAGAAAGAGCAGAAGAAAATCAAGTATCTAATACGTCTGGATCTTGAGTTCAATCATCACCAGGTGATGTTAATTGCACTTTAATTTCATCACCTTTATATCAGGCTGGAATTCTGTGTCCTCAAATTAATTGACGCGAAATAGTTCAATCATAAATTTTTTCCATCCATTGATGCATAGTATTTTTGAATCTTCCTGGAAAAAAATTAACTGCGTGATTGGAATTTAAATTTGCTAAAACTTTTTCAGTTAATAAATCCATTTTTACAAATCATTGTGGTGAAACTAAAATTTCAATTGCGGCTTTACTACGTTCTGAGTAACCTACAGGCGAAATGATTTCTTCTGTTTTAACTAAAAAATTATTTTTTTGTAATTTTTTGGCAATTTGTTTTCTTGCTTCAAAACGATCTAAGTTAACAAATTCTTGTGCTAAAGAATTCATTTTTCCTGATTGATCAATACTTTCTAAAATTTCTAAATTATTCTTTTGAATAATTTCAATATCTTGAGTAGCATGAGCTGAAACTTTCATAACTCCAGTTCCAAAAGACGGATTTATATATTCATCTCCAATAATAGGGATTATTTTCCCACTTAAAGGATGTTTTACATTTTTACCTATATATTTTTGATATTTTTCATCTGAGGGATGAACTGCAACAGCTACATCTGAATAAAGTGTTTCCGCTCTTGTGGTTGAAATAATCAAGTATTCTTCTGAATTTTCTAAAAAGTATTTTATATAATACATTTTTTGTTTTGTGTCTTCAGAAATAACTTCAATGTTTGATAAAGCAGTTTTTTGAATTGGATCTCAGTTAATTGCTTTCGATGATCTATAAATTAATCCTTGATTATATAAATCAATAAATACTTTATTAACAGCTTCATTAGCTGCACTATCTAAGGTAAAACGTTCAGCATCATAATCTAAAGCTAATCCCATTTTTGCTCATTGATCACGAATCAATTGTGAATATTCATCTTTTCATTTTCAAGCATGTTCTAAAAATTCTTTACGTGTAATATCTTTTAAAAAGATATTTTCTTGAGCAAGTTTTTGAGCAATTTTAGCTTGTGTAGAAATTCCGGCATGATCCATTCCTGGTACTCATTTAACATCAAAACCTTGCAATTTTTTATAACGAATTACTGTATCTTGAATAAAAGAATTTCATGCATGACCAATATGTAATTTTCCAGTAACATTTGGCGGTGGCAAGATAACGGCAAAGGGCGGTTTACTTAAATCATGAGTTGAAAAAAACTTTTTCTCAATTCATTTTTGATTTTTATCACATTCAATAAGATGATGATTATACTTTTTTTCCATTTTTACCTTCTATCTTTGCTTTCTTACCTGAAGTGTTATTAATATAAGATCAGTGATTTTCGCTAATTTTTACATATTTTTTTTCATGAATTAATTGCCAGTATTGATCATTATTTAAATTTTCAATCTTTGAATAATCTCATTCTTTAGTCTTTAAAAAGTGAGATAAATAATTATTGATTGGTTTATTAAAAAATGTTTTTTTTGGAGCCATTTCAAGAATTAATCCTCTTGTAAAAAACATCGCATAATTAATGTCGCTGTTTTTTACCACTTCTCAATTACCAAAATAAATTGTTGTTTTATTTTTTAAAAAATTAGAAATAATTTCTCTTGTTTCAACACTTAATTGATAAATATTTAAATCTAATAAATATATTTTAGAATCTAAAAATTGACTGATTGCTAGATTTAATTTTATTTTTTCTTCGATTGTTAAATCTTCATAATTATCTCAAAGAATTTTATACTCTAATTTTAATCTTTTGAATATATCTGTTAAAAAATAAATTCCTAAAATAAGATCTTGATTTTTTAATTCTGATTTATCACTTGCAAATAAATAATTAATTTGTTCTAAATGACTTAATACATTGTTAGTTTGGTATTTAAGAAAAAGCTTTTTATAATTTTTAATTTTTTGACGTTGCTGGTGTTTTTTACCCAAAAAAATAAAAAGTAAATCTAGCTTATTAATTTGAGAAATAAATTTACTATCTAAATCATTAAGTAAATTATTTAAATTTTTAAAATTATCAAAAATATCTTTTTTTATTTTGAACATTTTCCACTAAAGTAATAATTTCTGTTTTATGAAATTTTTCTTCTCATTTTTTGTTTGCAATGTTTAAATTATATAAAAAGTTTCTTCGCTGATCTTTTTAACTAACTGTTCCTGATTATAATCATTTATTTTTACTGCTTTTGAATTTAAGTTTTGATAATCTTTTTCTAATTGTTGCAATTCTTTAGACAAAACATTTAATTCATTTTTTGATTCAATTTTATAATGATAAAAATTAAAATCTCACAATGATTTTAGTTCTAAATAAATTTTGTATTTTGATTTGTTATTTAAATTTAAAGTAATAAAAGTGGTTTTATCAGAAATTTCTTTATTGTATTTTTCCAAATTTTTTAACAAAACAATAATTTCTGGAATACTTAATTTTCATAAATCACTGCGGTTTTTTTTAATTTTAGAAAATTGAATTTTCAAAATTTTCAATTTTTTGAATCAGAATAATTTGTCATAGAAATTTTTTGAATTTTTAAAAGACATTTTGGCAAACTTAATTTCTTTTTTAAAGTCTTCAAGCAAATATTTTCAAAAATAATAAACAGTTATTCTTTTTTCATTAATTTTATTTTTTAATTCTTCAATTTTGTTTTTTAATTCTTCTAAATTATTTTTTAGAGAATTGATATCTTCAATTTCATTATCAACTAAAAGTTCGGAAATTTTTGGATAATTTTGGTTGATTTGACTAAATTTTTCATAAAAATTATCTGGCACATTTAAATAAAGTGACATAATTTCGTTTTGATTATTAACCATATTCTCGGCAGCAATTTTTAAAAAATTTTCACGGTTTTCTATATAACTATCTAAGAAAGTCGTGAACTCTTTATAGTTTTTTAATTTAATTTTTTTAAAATGTTGTTCTACAGGTTGAGTTCATTTATCGATAAACTCTTTGAAATTTTTATTTTGATTTTTTAAAAAATCAATCATCAAAGCAATTTCTTTATTCAAAATAAAAGTGTTGTTAGAAATAGAAAACTGTTTCCAATTTTTCATTAATTTTTCCAAAATTAACTTGTTGGGTTCCAATCTAAAAAAAATACTTATAAACACATCAAGTATTTTTTTATTTTTGAAATGGTTAAAGTTCAGTAAATCAAAAGTCGGGAGGTCAAAATCATTAATTTTAATAGGTTTTTTTAGTTTTAATTTTTCATAAAAAAAAATATTTCCTTGGTAATGGTTGTCTTTGTAATTTAAAATATTGGTAAAAATTTTAATTTTATTTTCATCTTGATGATTATAAATAATTCCCAAATGATTCTTTTCACTTAAATGAAAAGAAATATCTTTTAAAAGATATTCATTTTTCATACGGTACTTAAGATTTTGAATTAAAATTGCTTTTTTACTCATTCTTGTTTACTCCAATAATAATTTTACCGGTTTTGTTTTTTTAAGAATAATGGTGAAACAATTAAATAAGAAAGGAAAATTACTGCAGTATTGACAATAATTTTTACAGGTGCTGTAATTAAATGGCTAATTATTGCTGTTTCTAATGAAGTAAATATTTTAGCTTGTACATCTCCATATGACAAAGTGATTGTTGCAATAGGTTCCAAAATTGCAGAAAAAACAATAATTGGGATTAATGCAAAATAACGTTTATTTGTCATTTTAAAACGTGCAAAAATAATGAAGGCAACCATTGATAAAGTTCCAATTGATGTAAAAACCATTAAAATTGGTTTATTTTTAATAAAGTTTCCTTGGTTTAAAATTTCTTGATCAATATTAGCGATTAAAGCCATCACAATTAAAATAATCACTAATAAAATTGTTACAGAAGAGTACATGTATAAATTACGTTTTAGTTTATCATCATTACCTCAACCAGTAATTTTTGCATTTCTTTTTTGTAATTTATTAATTTTATTTTTTATTTTTGAAGTTGTTTTATAAGTTCATTTTTCAGATTCTAAGGTAATTTGATTTTCAAATTTGTCAATAAGTTTTTGGTTTCTGACAAGCATTTTTTCATTTGCATAACGTTTGCTAATAAATTTTGAGTAAAATAGCATTACAAGTCCTGGAACTAATCCTGTAATCACTAAAGCAATGCTGTAATATACTGAATATACAGTGGGAACAAACAAAAAAGATAAAAAATCTGAAATAATCGCTACAACCGAAGCAATAAAAGGCCCTAAAAGTAATCCTGTTACTTTTATTGGTAATCCAATAAAAGAAAAACGAAACATTGGTAATGCAGTGGGAGGAAAAATTTTAACTCCGACAATTACAAAAACAACAGATACCGAAATTAAAATTGCTGCAAAGGCAATGTTTTTGTTTGTTCATATTCTCATGATGTTAATTATATATTTTTATTTATCTTATTAATAAAAATATGTTAAAATATTGACGCAATAAGATAAAAATACTGATATTTATTATTGCATTAAGTAGATTCACTTCTCACCTGATGATTATTTCATGGGTTAGCATAATATTTTAAATAAATAATATTTTGTCTAAAGATGAGAAAAGTGGATGCCCACTTTTATTTTTTATTAAAGGAGACTATTATTAAATCAGTCCAATCTGTTCAAGGTAAAAAACGCCCTCAACAAGAACATTTAGTAAATAACAATATTCCATTTCCTAAAGTTTTTGTTTTTGACCAAAATAATGAAAAAATTGGTGTTAAAACATTGAAAGAGGCAGTTGCTTTAGCTCAAGAAGCTAAAATGGATCTTGTTTTAATTTCTGTAGACAATTCAAGTGGTAAACCTAAACCCATTACTAGAATTTTAGATTACGGTAAATTTAAATATGATCGTAAAAAGAAGAAAAAAGAAGCTAAAGAAAAACAAACATTTATTCAAAATCGTGAAATTAGATTAACACCAAGAATCAATGATAATGATATAAAAACTAAAGCTAAAAAAGCTCGTGAATTTTTATTGAATGGTGATCGTATCAAAGTTTCATTAAAATTTCGTGGTAGAGAATTACTTCGTCCTGAATTGGGAATTGAAGTACTAGATAAACTTTTTGCATATGTTGAAGATATTGCTAAAAAAACTAAAGAACCACAAATTAATGATCGTTTCCTAGATATGAATCTAGAAATAGATAAAAAGAAAAAACCTATTATTAAAAATGAAGCTCAAGAAGAAAAATAGTAATTTAGGAGGTTACAAATGCCAAAAATGAAAACCAAATCAGCTTTAACAAAAAGAATTAAAGTAACAGGTACAGGAAAAGTAAAGCGTTCACAAGCTTACAGATCACACTTAGCACAAAATAAAACCACAAAACAAAAAAGACATTCAAGAAAATCTACTTTAATGTCAGCTTCAGATCTAAAAAGATTTAAAGGTTTATTTTAATTAAAGGAAGGTATGACAAATGAGAGTTAAAGGCGGAACAGTCACAAGACAAAGACGTAAAAAATGATTAAAATTAGCTAAAGGGTACTGAGGTCACAAATCAATCGGTTTTAAAGTTGCTAAACAGGCAGTTGTAAAATCTTGAACATATGCTTTTAGAGACCGTAAGCAAGTTAAAAGAGATTTCCGTAAATTATGAATTGCTAGAATTAATGCAGCTTGTCGTCCACAAGGAATTAGTTATTCAAGATTAATTAATGGATTAAAAATTGCGAACATTGAAATTAATCGTAAAATGCTATCTGAATTAGCTATTCACCAACCAGAAGTTTTTAGTTCAATTGTAAACACAGCTAAAAATGCTTTACAATAAAACAATAATAAAAAAGTCCCATTAAATTAAAACGGGGCTTTTTTTTATTTTCCTAAACAAAAATTACTAAACATAGAATCTAATAGTCTTTCATTATCAGGTTTACCAATAATGCTATATAAAGATTCTCAAGCTTGCCTGATATCTACAATTACCACATCAGGACCAAAACCATTTTCTAAAGCTTTTTTAGCATCTTCTAAAGCTACTCCTGCAGCTTTAGCTAAAGTAATTTGTCTTTGGTTACTCAAAACATAGTTATCATCTAGTAAATCGGCTGAAATAAATGTTTTGTCTAATAATTTTTCAAAAGCTGTTAAATCATTATTTTTGGTTGAAATATAAACGAAATTTTTTCTAAAATCTGCTGCACTTAAAAGGTCTTTTTTATTATAAACTTTGAAATACTTTTTATTTCTGGAAGTTTCACTTATTTGTTGGTCATAAATGTTTTCACCTATAGTAGGATCTATTAGGTGAATAATTAGTTCTGAATTTTCAATAGTTGTGAAAGTTTTTTCCATTCCAATTTGTTCAACAAGATCTTTGCTGTGTCTAATCCCTGCGGTATCTTGAATTTTAAATAAGATTCCATTGTATTGCCATGCTGCTTCTAAAACATCGCGTGTGGTTCCAGAAATATTAGTAACAATTGCTTTTTCTTCATTTAATAAAGCATTTAATAATGAAGATTTACCAACGTTAGGTTGCCCTACAATTGCCATTTTAACACCTTCAAAAATATTTCTGGCATTTTCAGATTGTTTGATAATTGTTTGCAATTTTTGGAGTAAATTATTAATTTTTGGTAAAAAAGTTGTAATAGTTAATTCTTCTATATCATCCATTTCAGGATAATCAATGTTGGTTTCACAATGACCAATTAAAAATTCGATATCCGCAATTAAATCATGAATTAAATCAGAAGTTTTATTTTGCAACTTCGAAGCAGATTTAATAGCTTGTGCTTTGGTTTGAGCGTGAATTAAATCGTTAATAGCTTCTGCTTTTACTAAATCCATTTTGCCATTTAAAAATGCCCGTTGTGAAAATTCTCCAGGATTAGCCATGCGGCAGCCATGTACTAAAAATAATTCTAAAATTAATTGCGTATTAACATGACCACCATGAGCATTAATTTCTACTGTATCTTCGCCAATAAAATTTTTTGAACCTTTAAATCATAAAACGAGCACTTCATCTATTAGTATTTTTTTATCATAAATTCAACCATGGCTGACAGTATTGTTTTCACCAACTTTGCCTTTAAAAAATTTTTGCACTATATTAAAAACATCAGGACCAGTGGCCCTAATGATAGAAATGGCTTGATTTATTTTATTTCCTGAAGCAATTGCGACAATATTATCAAACATATTTTTAATATTTTACTTTAAAAAAACAAAAAACCACTTAAAGTTTCGCACTTTAAGTGGTTTTAATGAATATTTTTTAAATAGGTCTAATTTTTAGAGCTTGCTTTTTATCGCCTTTGTTTGAAATTTCAAATTCAACATTTGTATCTTTTTCAATGGTTTTGAACCCTTGAACTTCTAAATTAGAATAGTGAAAAAATATATCTTCACCATGTTGATCAGCAATAAAACCATAACCTTTAGTTTCATTAAATCATTTAACTTTACCTTGTGTTATCACACCTACATCCTCTCCGAAATGAATTTCTAGTTTGATTAATATTAAATAGTAATTTTAGTAGAAATTATTAGGAATATAGATGTATATATTGTAATAGCTAATGACAAATTATTATTTAATATACGTCTAATTATACTATTAAATTAAATATTTATAACAATATTGCCAAAGCATTTTGTGACCCAAAAACAGCATTATCACGTACTAATTGTTGAATTGCCAAAAAAAATTCTTCAGTTGTAGCAAATTTTGTTTTACTTAAATAAAAAGTTTTTGGAGCATTGTAATCTTGATTTTCTTGGCCAGAAACACCATCAGCACATCTTAGGGCAAGTCCTTGTTCTAGAAGTTGTAAATTATTTTTTAAGGCTAAATTTAAAATCTGATTTGCAAAATCATCTTGTGATCGAATACCATGTCTTACTACTTGTGCAAAATATTGTTGTAATTGTTTTTCAGTTTTGTTAATTTGCATTACTAGATAGTTTTGATTTACTCAAAAACTATTTAAATTTCATAATTGTAAATCAAAAGTTGGTATTTCAACGTATTGATATTGATGAAAACCAGTTAGTGTTAATTTTTTAGTAACAGCAGGACCAATTACTACTTTGTTGAAATCTTCAATTGTGGCTGCTGGGATAATATTAAATAATTTATATTCTAAAATAAGATCATGTGATTGATTATTAAAATCAATTAATTTTACTGGCTCTCATCCTGTATTTTTTGGAGGTTCAATCTCAAAAAGTAATTTTAAAACTGCTTTTTTTTCATCGACAGAATTGGCTTGTTGAAATAATTTTAAGAAATCTTTTTTTGAATATTTTCATTTATTTCCATTAATTAAAGCTTTTTGCGAAATCATATTATTCCTTTTAAAATTAAATAATTAATAAAAAAACGCTTAACGCGTTTTTATTAATTATCGATTTTATAATACTGCTTCAAAAGCATCGCCACTTGATGAAGCTGTTGCAGTTGTTTCGAAAACAAATTTACTTGAAAATAAACTATTTGATTTAGAAGTATCTGATTTTAAGTAAACTTTAACCTCATATGTTTTAGAAGCGCTTAAACCAGAAAATGTTACTTTTTGAGTTCCATTTTTTGTAACTGTATAATCAGCTTTAATTTCTGTAGCAGCTGGAGTTGAACTTGCTGCGCCAGTTTCAGAAGAAGAAGCTGAAACAGTAACTTCTGTAGCGTATAGTGTTAATTGAGTACCTTCTGCAAATTGATTTAATCCATCAATTGTTAATTCTGCAGTAGTATCTTGAATAGTTGATTTTTGTGTATCTATTTTTAGAGCTTTTAATAATTTAAACTCAGCATTTTTTTCTAATAAAGGAGTTTTAAATTCTTTATCATCTTTACGGAATACTTGACCTATATAATTTTGACCAGGTTCTAATTTCAATTTGCTGTCTGGTGTATTTTTAGAAAATTCAACTTTTGCAGTTGTTTCAGTTGTACTATCTTTAGACATTGAAACTTTATCTAAATCTGAAAATCTTAATTTTACATTTGCACCTAAAGGTTCAACTACTCAAGCAAAAACTAAATCAGTTATATCTGTCTCTAAATTATTTGCATTTGTTAGAGAAATAGTTGATTTTTCTTCTGTTAGTTCAATTTTTAAATCAGTTTTTGTTAAAGTTTTAACTTCGTGAGTTGCAAGTTCAGTTAAGCTATTACCATATCTGATGGCAAATTTAAATTCATAATCTTTATCTGCTGCTAAACCATAAATATCAAAACTAAATGATTCTAATGTAGTAACATCGAATTGTTTTTTAATAGGTGTTGAAGTGCTAGTTGCTGCTGTTTCAGTTGTTGGTTTAGTTTCATATGAAACTTCTAAGAAAGCTTTTGTTGAACTTGGGTCTTCTGCGTATCCTCTCAAGTTTTCTAGTTTGAAACTTGCACTATATGGGTTTTTATTGACTACAGTGATAGTTGGGACAGATTTAGTTCTAACAACTCTTTCATTCAATCCTTCATCAGAAATTAATGCACCAGCAGTATTATTTAAATAAACATTAATTAAGTACTCTGTATCAGGTTTTAAATCTGTTAAAGCATTTAATAATTCATAAACTGTGCTTTCTGTATTTGGTTTGGTATCTAAATTACCTAATGTAATAATTTTGTCTTTTAATGGTTGTTCTGGTTTATCTTTTTCACGGTATCTTACTGAGAAAGAACGAGCTAAGTATGAAGGATCTAAATTAGAAAATAAAAAGTCAATTGAAGTTGCTGAAGAAGATCTTACTTGGAAAGTAGGTTCTTTTCTTGTTTCAAAACTACCTTCTTCTAGTTTTTCTTCAGAATTAGCTGAAAAAATTTCATAATTATATTTTTTACCACTTTCCAATGATCCTAAAGTAACTGTTAGTTGTGTTGATGAAGAAATAAAAGGTTTTGATAATTTAGCAGCAGTTTTTTCTGTTCCATCTATTCAATAATCGATTCTTAAAGGAAGGTTGATGTAATCTTTACTTTTATCTGTATTAAAATCAAATTTTAAATCAACAGAATTAAATGATCTTGCAGATGTTTCCAAAGATAATTTAGAAACATTGCCCTTAACTTCACCTTCTTTTTTTTGTGAAGCTTGTGCCCCAATAACTGCTGCTGTAATAACTGTACCAACAACTCAAACAGCTCCAACTCCACCTACAATCGCAAGAGTTTTTTTTGACTTTGTCATATATTTACCACCTTTTGGTATTTGCACTAAAAACTTTTAAAAAATTATTTTTTAAGAAGAGTTTTATCATAAATTTATAATTCTACAATATTTAATAGAAATTATAAACTAAAACTGCTAAATTTAAAGCATTTTACTATTTTAATGATTAGATTTTTTTTATTATTTTCGATTATTTTAAAAACTAGATAACTTGTTTATTTTCAATAAAAAACTAAGGAATTAACCTTAGTTTTTCTAATTAAATTTTAATTATTAATTTGTTGCTGTACTAGGTGGATTTGAAGGGTTAGCTTCACTAGATTCACTTGCATCACCTGAATTGCTTGGTGTTACAGGTGCTTCTGGTGTTTGGTCGGGATCAGATTTTTTAAATCCATCTATTTCTAATGTATATTCAAGTGCTTTTGTTTTATTAGAACTTGAATCAGTGTCTGAACTAGAAGTTTTATAAATTAATACTTTAATGATTAATTTACCTTCTAAATCATTGGCACTATTCTTTTTATTAGTTGTTGTACTATTTTGGAATTCAATTGTATAACCATCACCAAAACTTAAATCAAATTTTGCTTCAAGTTGTTCTTTTTCTTTACTTAAATCTGAACCTAAAATTGTTGAAGCTAAAGTAGAATTTTTGTCTGTAAAAGTTGATTTATCTGAAACTTTCGGTGTAATTTTAGCAACATTAAATTTTGCATTTGATTCTAATAAATTAGTTTTTCCACCGCTTAAATTATAAGTTTCAAAATTAGGAATTAATTCTAAATAGTATTCTCCAGTTGTTGCTAGTCCTGTTAATGGAGAAGGAACTTCAAACAATGTTTGGTCAAATCCTGTAGGAATTTCAAACTCAATTTTATTATTTGTTGAGTAAGCTGTTTCAGTTGAAAGTTTTCAACTTAAAACAAATTTATGTCCTGCTAATCTTCCTAAATTAGTTAGATAAATTTTTGCTTGTGATTGAGTAGCATTTGAAACTACTAATGGTTGAACATCTTTTGTTAGTGTAGTTGCTCTTAAAGTTTCTGTTAATAAGTTAGTTGGATCTACATTTGTGCCGTTATAACTGTAAACTTCAAATACATAGTCATTACCAGCTTCAAGCGTTGTTAAATCTACTGGGAATAAAGTTGTATTAGTAAATTCTGATTTTTCTTGAATGGTTACCTCTACATCTTTGTATTTAGTTGTATCGCTTTTATTTGATGTGTAATCACTAGCTTTTCAATATCTTACAACTAATTTTTGACCTTCATATGTTGTAGCATTTGAAAGTAGTAATCTTGTTGTTGTAGTTGCTAATTCTGAAGCTTCTAATTTTAAAACATCTCTAGTTTTGAATGTAGCGTCAGTAGTTAGTAGTTTTGAATCTAGTCCTTCAACAAATAATTGATAAATATATTCTGTATTTGGTTGAAGATTTTTTAAAGTAAATTTATGTTCTGTACTCTCTGAAAGAGTAGTATCACCATTAGCTGGAGTTAATTCAGTAATTTCAGAACTGATAACTCTTGAATCTTTTCAAGCATTTTCATTGCTTGCATCTGATTTAGGTAAAGCTTTTAGAACAAGTTTTTGCCCTTTAAATTTATCATTAATTCCTTTGAAATAAATTTCTGCTTGTTTTGGTAAAACAAATGTTTTTTCTGCAACAACTTTAACATCATCTGTTGTGTGGAATTTAGGTCTTTGATTTTTATTTTTCAATAATTTAGTTAAAGGAACATTTTCGGTGTCATTGCCCACTTTAACATAAAATTCGTATGAATATTCTTTATTTTTTAATAAATCAGTTAAAACAACATTTAATTCACTTTTGGCAACGACTGTTTCCAGTGATTTTTCAACAACAACTGTTTTGCTTAAACTTGCATCTCAGTATTCTGTACGATATTTGACAATTAATGTTTCATCAATTAATTCTCTTAATTGTGTTAATTCAAGTAAAACACTCGTATTAGATACTTTAGCAACTTTCACTGCTGGTAAATTAGTTTGATTTAATAAAGTGAATTTTCTTTTATCTGTAGCTTTATCAGTTGTAATCACTCCACCTGTAGTTGTACCATCAGTTACAGTTGTAGTTTGTGGAAATACTTGGAAATATAATTCATCTTGTGGATTATCTAAAGTTAAATCATATAATAAAACTTTTTGTTCATTTAATCCTGTGTTAGCAGTGAATTTTAATTCAGATCCTACTTTTGAATTATCTGAAAATTTAAAAGCAATAACTTTTAATTCTGTTCCAGCTGTTTCTGTTAGTGTATCTAAGTGGGTGAAAGTAATTTCTACAGCAGATGCATAAGTTTTAGTTTGTTTTACTTTTAATTGGTTTTGAGTTTTAAAGGTTTTTAATTCTGATACAGAAATATCACCATTAAATAATCTATAAGCATAATTTTTTTCTGGGCTTAATCCAGTTAATACAGAAACAGTTGTATCTGTTCCATTTTTAGGAATAGTTACACTTACTGTACCAGTTGGTGTTTGACTTCTCAATGAATTTGCTAATTGATTTGTAACTTCAGAATTATCAACTGCTCAATATTTTAATACTAATGTTTGATCTTTAAATGCTGCAAAATCTGAGTATTTAATTCTAGCAGTAGTTTGTTTTACTTGGTCAGACTGAAGTGAAATATTTTTCTTAGTTGTAGCACTAATTGAACTATCCATCAATAAAACTTCAGGTGCATTATTTCAAACTATGTTAAATTCGTATTCTGTTTCTGGATTTAATCCTGGGTCAGTATTTAAAACAACTTGATTAATTGTATCAACGTTTATAGCTTTAAGATCAAATTTAGATCATTGTCCATCATTTGCTGTTGTTTTAGGTCTATAAACAACTGAACCTGATTTACCTTTTAAAGGAGCGAGATTTTTTAGTTTAAATAATACAGAAGTAGGATTTATTTTATCATAAGGAATTTCACCTTCGATTGAAGCTGTTGCAGTTTTTATATCTTTTTTCAATAATTCATGTGTTGTTGGAGTTGAATCCGCAGTTTGATTTGGAACAGATATGTTTAATTTAAACTCGTAATCTTTTCCTTCTTGAAGTTCTTGATTAAATTGAATAACTTCATTTCCACTTGCATTTGGTGTAAATTTAACTGTTTTTTTAAATACTGAATCAGAGATGTTTTTTTCAGTTAAAACAACTTCTAATTCTTTACCAACATATGTTTTAAGATCAGTGAATAAAATAACAACTTTGTTATTTGTAGCAATTGATTCTTCTTTTGGTTGGGTATTTGTTTCAAATGTATAAACTTGTGACACTGGTGCTAAATAGTGTTCACCCATAAATACAACTAATTTGTATTTAGTAGCTTCTTTTAAATCACTTAATTTAATGTTAGTTGATGAGGAAGTAATCGGTTCTGTAAGATTAATTGTTGATTTTTTAACTTCTGAAGAATTTCAATCCACTTCTTCTTCATCACTTGTCACAGCAATATACTTAACATCTAATTTGTTAATTTCTTTTGTAGGTACTGCAGCAGCAGGTGAATCAGCAGGAGCTGTAGAAGTATCCGCTGCAGCTGTTGAACTACTACTGTCAGCTGAATCAGATGAAGAACTATCTGCAGTTGCTGTAACTGTTGGGACAGGATCAGTGGGAACTGGATCCGCTGCTGGAGCTGGAGTTTTTTCTGATGCTAAACGTAAATCAAATTGTTCTAATTGATTAACATCTAAAGTTAGGCTAACTTCTTTTTGACCTGATTTATCAAGAGGAATATCAATTTTTACTCCTGATTCACTAAATCCTGCTAAAGTTGTGAAAGAACCTGAATTTTTCAATAAAGTAGTTTTGTTGTCTCCACCAATTAATTGGTAAACATATTCTGTACTTGGTTCTAGATTTAAAAGTTTAGCTTCAACATATTTTTTAGCTTCTGCACCAGATGTGGTAGTAGGAACTGTTAGTTCAAATGAAGCTATTCCAGCTGCTGATCAGTCTGAAACATTAGCAGTTTTTTTAGCTACTTTTAATCTTAAAGAAGATAAAGTTGCTGGATAGTTTGTGCTATGTAGATCATTCTTAAAACTATCAATATTATTAATTTTTAATAAAGCAGCACGAGCTTCTAAACTCGGGTTTGCTTTACTGTCTTCAACTTCATTTATCACAGGGTTGTTGTGTGTATTAAAATATTTATCTTGATCAGGTTTATTTTTTTGAGTTGAATCTGCAAATATTGGTTCATTATATGTTGAATCATTTTCAGCATAAACATTATATTTATAGATTTTATCAGGAGTTAAATCAGTAATATTTAGTAATAAGGCATCATTTCCATTTTGTGGTGTTAATGTAATTTTTCTGGCTGTTGAAGGAACAAATAAATCATCTTTATTCTTTACTTCAGAAATTAATAGATTTAATTTTGTACCTTTGTAACGAGATAGTCCTTGAATTCTCATTGAAGCTGTATTAATGTAACCATAAACTTGGTCAATTTGTAATCCAGCAACTGCGGTTTTAGCTTTTGGTAAAACACCTGTAATGTCAAATAAAGGTAATAAACCTTCAGCATCAAATAACATGAATGTATATTCAACATCATCATCTAATCCTGCTGGATTAAATGTAAAAGTTAGAGAACTATCACTATTTGATTCAGGAAAAGCAGGGATATTAAATGGTTGTAGTAAATTTGTATTTTTAAATGATTCAGTTGCTGTACTTACTTGAAATTTTGAAGTAGGAATAGCTTTTAAAATTAAAGTACGATTTTGATATGAAGCTAATCCTGAAACTGTTATAGCAAATGAACGAAATTGAGTTTCAGCTTTTATTTCTGGTCTAAATTTAGTCACAAATGAATTTACTAGTTTAGTTGCATCACCAACAACTACATCATATTCATATTTGTAATTTGAACTTAATTTATCTAAAAAGAATGTAACAATTTTTGCTTGTGGACTTTTTGTTATGAATTGACTTTTAATACTTATAGCATTATTTTTATTTAAGTCGTCTTGATTTGCAACACGACGATATCTTACAGAAATCATTTGTCCTGTTAGATCAGCTGGAACATTAAAACTTAATTTAGCACGATCAGTACTAATTAATGAATATTTTTCATCTAAGTTAATTTCAAATACTTGTTTCTTAGCACTAGTCATTTTGTCAGCTAAGGCTTTATTTTTAGCATCTTGTATAGCTTTATTGTTTTGATTATTAATAACAGCACCAGCAATAATTGAAGCGATTGCACCGGTTCCTAAAATTGAAATAGCGACCATTGAACCTAAAAGAATTTTCTTTTCATTTGATGAGCTCATGAATTCTCCTTATTTAATATTTTTTTAAATTATGTTTATTTCGGTTTTTCAATTTTAGTTTTATGTATTAGCGTTTGCTGTTTTAAATGATCCTGAAGCAACTGGTGTTTTTTCTTCACTTTTTACTAATTCTCATTGGTATTCGCTGTTTGGTACTAATGATTCTACTTTGATGCTAAACGATGGATCATCTAAACTAATATCGAATGGTCCACCAGGAGCTATGATAAAGTCTGATCCTACTGAAGATGCTAATTTATAAGTAAATTGTAATTTTGCTTCTTTTACACCGGCATAAGCTACTAAATTTGTAACTTTTACTGCTGCTGTTCTACCTGTTGGTGTAATTTCAACAATTGGTGTTGCTGATTGGTATCCTATTAATGATTCAAAAATGATTGTATCAGCAGTTGATGATTGAGCTAATTTAATCGAAGTTATAGCGGTAGTGTCAAAATTTGGAATTGAAGCTTTTGCAGCTGGTGATTGTGATGTAAATGATATTGTTTTATATTCTGGTTCTGCCTGAGTTTTGTAAGATAAGGTGTAATTTATATTATTAGGAATCCCTGTAAAATAAATTTCTAAAGATTTATCATCTTTTAATTCTAATTTTTCAATGAATTCTTTGGCGTTTGCTGTTAATGGTGTAAGTTGTTCAATAGTTTGCTTGTAAGTTTGGGGATCTTCCTTGTTCACTATTTGGTTTTGATAAGAACTAATAGCTATACTGGTCACAATAATTCCAGTCCCAAGCGCTATTGTAGAAACTCCGGCTACTGTAAATAGAAATTTAGACTTTTTTGTCATATTCTCTCCTTGAAATATTTCACTAAAAAATAAGTTTATTAGCTTTTTTTACATTCTTTTTTGTTGAATTTTTTGGCTTTAACTTACTATTTTTCAGGAAAATAATAAGTGTTTAGACACTTTTAAAAATTATAGCAAAAAACATTAATTTCATTAGTCTTTTCATCTCGTACTAGATGTTTTTTGCTTTTCGATAATAATAAAACAAAAGCACAGCTAGTGCTTTGTTTATATTTTATCTAAGTACTAAAGCACTTGAAGTACTTGGTTGCGCAGCGGGTTCTTCTTTTTTGAAGCCAGTAACAGAAAATTTCACCATAAATTCTTTACTATCTTTTGTAAATTTGTAATTTAATACAATACTTCCTTCGACATCATTAGCAGCTGAGGCACTTTCTAAACTAACTGTGTAATTAGCTAATGTAGGGACTTCTAAAAATCCTTCAAGTTCTGATTTTTTCTCTGTAGAAACATAATCAGAAGCTTTTTTATCTTTTACTTCATTTACTTTATCAGATTTTAAAGCAGCAGGTTTTAACATACTTTCACTTGCTTTAAATTTAACTGGACTAGTTCCTAATAAATTAATTGGTTTGTTTGCATTAACTGATGCTTTTGATTCTAATGAAACTGTTCATTCAGAACTATCAGTATTAGTAACTGATCATTGAGGGCTAAATTCGTATTCTGTATCAGTTTCTGGAAGTGTGAATTCGTATTCATTAGTTTCTGTTGCTTTAGTTAGTTTTAATACTAAAGGACGTCCTGCTAAAGATTTCACTGTAGCATCATTTAAATTTCACATAAAGTATTGCTTATTATCTTTTGTATAGATCATAGGTTGTGAAACTGTTTGTAATGTTTTAACTGTTAAATCATTTGCTAATAAATTAGCTGATAATTGTTCTGCTGTTGAACCAGTAGCAGCTTTTTGAACTAATTTAATATTGAATTTATATTCTTTATTAGCTTCTAGACCTTCGACAATTATAGGTAATAACATTTCTGATGTAAATGAATTGTCAGTAATATCTAATGTAATTGTTTTTTTTGTACTATCAGCAGTGTTTGTATATTCTACTTTTAAAGTTTGATTATTATAAGTTGCAAAATTAGATAATAGTAATTTAACTGCAATAGTTTCAACAGCTTCATTTTTTAAAATTAAAGTATCTTTAGTTTTAATTTCACCATTTTCTTTTAATAAAGGAGTATTTAATCCTTCGACAAAGAATTGGTAAATGTATTCTGAATTAACATTTAAGGCATAAATATCAAATATTTTTGTTGCATTTTTGTCGGCTACATTAATTTGTTCTAATGCAGTAGCAGTAATTCCTGTTGCAGCTGATCAATTAACTGTAGCTGAACCAGTTGGTTTTGGAGCAAATCTTAATTGGATTTTTTTGTCTTTATAATCAACTAAATTAGAAATAGTAATTGTAGCTGTTTTATTTGTGCTATAAGCTGTTTCCACTTTTGGATGTAATGAAGTTTTAAACATGTTTTGAGAAACATTAACATTTTCTTTGTCACCTTCTTTTGTATCAGCAGGTTCACTTACAAGAACTTTTGTACTATCTCCTGAGATGTCTGCTCAAACATCGTAGAATCATTCTTGGAATTCTTTTAAGTTTTTATCTTGAGTATCTAAATCTTGAATCACAAAATAAATTGCCTTTTCATCACCGCTAAGTGTAGTAACTTTAATTGTATCTAAGTCTTTTGGTACATCAATTGTGTGTTCACGAACTTCATTTCAGTATCTTGGACGATATTTAAAGACTAATTTTTGTCCGGCATATTGCTCTAATTGTGAAATTTTAATTCTTGCAGATGAAGGTGAAATTGCAGTAACTTCTACTTTAACTTTTTTATCTGTTTCTAATGTTTTAAATGTTCTTTTTAATAAAGGTGCAGTTGGTTCAATTGCAGTAGTAATTAATGCATTTGCATAAGTTTGATCACTTTGTTTAAATACCTGCACAATGTAATCTGTATTGGCAGTTAACCCTTGAACTAAAATACTTTTTGAAGATACATCATTGTCAAAGTTAACTGTAATAATATCACTTTGAGTTCCTCAACTTGGATCTGATGCTTGACCTGCTGTTTTTTTAGCAACAACAAGTTTTAGTTTATTTGAACCTTCACCCTTGATGGTGTTTAAGTCATTTAAAGTAATATAAGCATCTGTAATATAACTTGTTACACTAGCAACATTTACTTGTTTTTCTGTTGTAGTGGTTTTTAGTTCAGAAACAGCTATACCATTATTGAATAATTGATAAGCAATAACTGTATTAGGATTTAAAAATGAAACAGTAGTAGGTTGAGCTTTTCCTTCATTATCAACGACAACAGTTGATTGTTTAGCGCTTGCGCTTAAATCATCTCATGTTTTACTTGTTGGGGTAGGTTTATCTTCTGAAGGAATAAATTCAACATATTTCAAAATTAAATTAGCTGATTTATAATCTTCTAATTTTTCATAACTTGCTTTAATACTTGTTTGAGTAATATCTGAGATAGTAACAGTCACAGTATCTTTTGTTTTTGCACTTACTCATTCTGAAAATAAGTAAAGGTCTGTAGCGTCCACTGATTTAGTTGCTTTTAAAACAAAGTTAAATTCATAATCAGTTAAAGGTGCTAAGTCATTTAAGAATTTTTCACTACTATCTGCAGTAAATTTAATATCTTCACCAAAAATAATGTCATTACTATCTTTTACCCGGTAAACAATTGTTAAATCTTTATTTTTTAAGCTACCTAAATTTTCAAATTTATATTTAAATGATGTTGGATAAGATTCTATAACTTTAGCTTTTTGTGGCGCAGTAATACTTGAAGTTGAGATACTATCTTTTTTAGCAATTTGAGTATATGTACTTGATGTAGAATCTAAAATTTCAATTTCATAAGAGTAAGTTGAATTTGTTTCTAAACCTGTAACATTGGCAAAAATAATTCCATTTTCCGCAACAGTTCCAGTTTTTTCTAAACTCGGTACTTCTGTAGAATCTTTTTTGAATTTAATTTTGTATGTATTTCCTACATATGATTTTAGTGCATTTGTATATAAAATCATTCTTGTAGGTTCTATAACTTCTGCTTCAGCTGTAACTGTTTCTCTTGTTAAGAAAGAAGCGGGTTGATCTAAAATTGAAGAATATAGATAAGGAGCTACAAATAAATCATATTCATATTCAGAATCACTAGTTAGACTTGATAATTTGAAATCTTCTAAAGAATAAACATGTCCAGTTTTTGTAATTTTACTTTTAATTTTTGTGGCTGTATCTCAAGAATCATCAGTTTTTTTCTTATATCTTAATTCAATTTCATTAATTCCATTTTCTGTATAGAATTGAGCTAATAAATCACTTATTTCTAGACCTGAAAAACTTAAAGTTGTTGAAGTTTTACCAGTATCTCCAATTGGGGCTTTCTGAGTAGCAGCTGAAATAGTTTTTTTAGTTGTAAATTCATTATTGCTTTCCAATAATGCTTCTGTCGCTGTATCTCCAGCGAATAATTGAAATACATAAACTTTATCTGCTTCTAAACCTGATTTAATTTCAGCAGAAGCAAAATTTTCTCCTATAGCTCTAGATAAACTAACTTCTTTAATTAATTCACTTGAACTATCTCAATCTAATAAAGCAGCATTATTAGTAGGTTTTAGTTGATATTTTAATTTTAATGCTGAAATATCTAATTCTTGAATATTTTCAATTTTAATATTAGCAGCACGAACTTCTGTATATGGATTTTTAATTCCGTTTATCACTTCACTTACTTTAGGTTGAGCTAAAGTTCTAAAAGCAATAGCATTTGTTAGAAATGGATCATTATTTTTTGTATCTCTTGAGTCAAATACTTGTAATTTATATACACTCTCAGCAGTTAAATCTGATAATGAAACTGTAACACTAGTTTCTTTATCTTCAGCAAATGTTGGAACTGAAACTTCTACAAATTTAACTTGATCATCAACTGGTAAAAAACTTGACTCAGTTGAATCAACTTTTTTATAAGCTAATTTTAGTTTTTGATTTTCATAAGGTTTTAAGTTAGCTAATTTTAAAGTAGCTGTTTTTAATGATGGATTAAGATTTTGGATTTCTACACGGTTTAATGATGTAGTAAATGTTGCTATTTCAGTTAAAACTTCTACTAAAGCACGATCTGAAAACAACATTATTACATATTCAGTTTCATCTTTTAAAGTATTAAATCCAGCAGGTTTAAATCAAACATTTTTACTTGTTTCTTTGTCTCTAACATTAACTTCTTGTATTAATAAAGATTCTTGAAATGCAGCTTTTCCTTTTGTGTCATACAGTGATTTAGGAACTGCTTTTAATGTTAAACTTTCTCCTTGATATGAAGCTAAATTATTAATTACTAAATCAGCTGCACGGAAAGCTCCATTTGCTACTATAGTAGGATTTTGTTGTGTAATAAATTTTGAAAAGAAAAGTAAAGTACCACTTTCATCTTCTAGACGGTATTGGTATTCTGATCCAACATTTAAATCATCTAATAAAAAGACAACATCAACTGCAGTTTCAGAAGCAGTTGTTGCTAAAACAGCAACTTTTAACTTATCATCTTCAATTCCATTTCTTTTGTAATACAGTTTTAATAATTTTCCAGTTTGTTCTTTTGGTAGATTGAAAACTAATTTAGCAACTTTTGGTGAAAATACAGATAGTCTTGAATCAAATGTAATTTTAGAAGCTGCAGTAACTTTTTGAAATTCAGTTAAGTCATTAGATTCTAATAATCCTTGTTTTTTAGCATTTTCTTGTTTTTCTAAAGATTTATTTCTAATTGAATTTGCAGCAATGATTGAAGCAATTGCAGCAACTCCTAGAATAGAAACACCAGCAACTCCAACTAGTAATTTTTTATTCATATTTTCTCCTTATATTTAATTGAATCTATAAAAATATCTTTTATTAGTTATTGTTTAGGTAAAGGAAGTGTTGTAAATTCACCTTCCGTTACTGGGTTTCCATCTGATGACAAGATAAATGTATATGTGGTATTAGGTGCTAAATCTTTTAACTCAATTTCTAATGATCTTTGACTGATTTCTAAATTATTATTAATCGACTGACTTCTTAAACTAGCTGCTTCTGTAGTACCTTTTATTCTGTACTGTAATTGGAATCTTGGTTGGAAGTATCCAGCATAAGTGTCTAAACCTAAAATGCTTAATGTAACTGCTGTAGGTTCAAATTTAGATGTATTTTTATCTAAACGTGGTGTGGTTGGAAAATGTTGATTAGGTGCTTTAATTAATAATTCTCGATTTCCGTCAGGTCTAATTCCATAAAAGACTAATTCAAACGTTAAATCACCTTTTGTATCTACTTCTGAAAACTTAACTGTTGCACTTCCATCTCTTAATGTTTGTCTAGTACTTGTTTTAGATACTTGTGTTGTACCTGAGTATTGCAATGTTGCTTCTACTGATGAATAAATTGAAGTAATATTAGAAACTCTAACTTCAAGTGAAGTAACACCATCTAATGTGGTAGTTCAGTTTAAAACACCTAAACGTTGGTCTTTTTGTTCATGTTTAGGAACATCAGATCCAAAAGGATTTGATGATGTTTTTGCTTCTTCTGCTTTCTTATGAAATTCAGGATTTTTAGCTTCATTAATATTGATATTTTGTTGATGGATATAAACCGATCCCAAAGCAATACCAGTAACTAATAATGCTGTTGCTGAGCCAAAACCTAATCATAGAAATTTTTTGGTCATATTTTCGACTCCTTTGCCGTATTATAAAATCTTTAAACTATTTTTATCTAAAGATTGATTGTATATTGTTAAGTGTTCTTTTTAAGATTTTTCATGTTGAAAAAACTCAAAAAGAATAATCAATATTCTTTTAGGTTAAAGATAAGAAAATTGCAAAAATGATTAAAACAATTAAAACAACTAAAAGAAGAAATAATCCGATTCCTCAGTATAGGAAAAGTTTTTTCTCATTATCATTTTCAAAATAATTTTCTTCTTCTAATGCGATAGTCATTTCTTCAGCTGCAATTACTGGTTTAGTTTTAGTTTCTTTTGTAGACTCTGCTATAACATTTTTAGTTGCTGGTTTATTGAAAACATCTGTTTCTTCTAAAAACATATTGTCAGCTTTTTCTAATAATGTTGTGTCAATGTCATCTGCAGGAACATCTGCTGGTTTATCTTTTGATTCAAATTTAACAATTTGAATATCGTCTGTTTTTTCATATTTAACGTCTTTTAATGTTTTGATTGAACTAACAAATTGTCCATTTTGTCTGAATCAAACCATTGCATCAATTCCTAAACTTTTAACATGACTAATAGCTTCTCTTTGAGAATTAAAAGTTAAGAATTTTTTCTTTTTAGCTTCTTTGAAGTGATATTCTAGTTTATTTGTTTCTTTATTTAGAACTTCTGAACAGTAGAATCTTTTCATTGCCATAAAGGCCTCCTTGTGAAATTTGATTTTGGAATTATAAAAAAATTATGTTTTCAGTTTTACCCGCTTATACAGGTTTTTGCACTGAACAATCCATAAATACAAAAAATTTTTCTAATAAGCTGCTATACTGATTTCTCATGAAATATTAGTGTTTATTTTTGTATTAAAAAATTATAGCAAAAAAGCAGTGAAAATATAAAAAACAAGACTAATCTAATTGGATTCCTGTATACAGAAAAAAATAAAAAACAAAAAAAACAGAAAAATATAGAAAAAAAACAGCATTTTACAGCTTTTTTTAAAAAAAGACAGGAAAAATTTTTTTCTGCATTTTTTTCAAAAAAGCTGTGATTTTCTTGTCTTTTCCTTTTTTAGAACTAGAAAAAAATAGTTTTTAACAAGACGGGAAAATCACAGCTTTTTTTCTGAGTTTTGTTTAAAAAAACAGAAAATTTTATTGTTTTTAATATTGGTGCTTTATCAATATTTAGATTAAATTTTCAGTATGTTTTTTTAGTTTTCTAAGTCAGTGATTTAATGCTGACTTAGTTTTTTTAACACCCTTTTTTTTCTCTAATAAAACAACTAATTCTGATAAAGATGAATAAGGATTTTCTTTTTTAAGTTTAAAAAAATCTAATTCCATTTCACTAAATAAATATTCTAAACGATACTTTTTTATTAAATCAAAATTTTCTAAATGATAGCTTGTTGAATCTACTAATCTTTTTTGATTATAAACATCTAAAGAAGATTGACGATTATAATTATTGTTAATATCACGCATTATTTTTTCATCTATAAAACTAAAAAATGCTTTTGATGCTCCGATAGAATTTAAAAAATCACCAATGCTTTCTGATTTTTTTAAATACAATGTGTATTTTTGATTTCTTTTGATTGTTAAAAAATTAAAATGTTTTTTTAATTTTTGTTGCATTAAATCATGAATATTTTTATATCATGTTTCAATTTGTAAATGATATGAACTTGTGTTCAAAGAAGCAATAGAACCTGAACCTATAAAAACACCAGCAAAAAAATACATAGGTTCTAAAATAACTTTTTCTAAAAGTTTTTGATCTTTATTAATCATGATTCAATTTTTATGTTTTGGTATTAAAAATGATTTTATTTTTAATTTATTTAATAAAAAACGTAAATGTTGAGAAACTTCAAAATCATTAATTCTAAAAATAATGTTTTCTTCTTCTTGAAAATGGGAATTTGCAAAAATAACACCTTTTAATAATTCAATTATTTCAGATGGATCCATTTTATTTTTTAATAATTCCAGTTTGATTTGATGTGAGAAAGATACATTATTATCTTTTTTTGATTTCATAGTATTAAAAATTTTACATAAATTGCTTTTTTAAATATAAAAAAATATTGGTACTTTGCTAATTACTCTATATAATCAGAAGTAAAACTTTTTTAAAAGTGCTAAAATTTTTATCTAAACGTTTAAAAATAAAGGAATTTTATTTATGTATAAAACATTATTTACTTCAGAATCAGTCGGAACGGGCCACCCAGATAAAATTTGTGATCAAATTAGCGATGCAATTTTAGATGCTTATTTACAAGTGGATCCTAAATCACGTGTTGCATGCGAAGTTCTAGCAACATTTAAAAAAATTGTTGTTACAGGAGAATTTAGATCAACTATTGAATTAGATTTAAAACCAATAGTTTTAAGAGTTCTAAATAATGTTGGCTATAGTGAAAAAGACTTTGAAATTGAATTTTTATTAAATCATCAGTCTGATGATATTAGTCAAGGTGTTGATAAAAAAGATGGCGAAATTGGGGCAGGAGATCAAGGAATTATGTTTGGTTATGCAACTAACGAAACAAAAGAATTTATGCCTTTACCGATTACATTGGCTCATGCTTTAGTAAAAAGAGCAGAAAAATTAAGAAAATCTGGTGCTTTCAAATGAGCTAAAAGTGATATGAAAAGTCAAGTAACATTTGATTATTCAAATTCTCAACCAAAAATTAAAACTATTTTAATGTCAATTCAACATGATCAAAACTTTGAACAAACAGAATTTTTTGATTTCATCAAAAATGAAATCATGATTTATGTGGCTAAAAAATACCATTTAAATACAGACTTCGAGGTTTTGATTAATCCAACAGGTCGCTTTGTAATTGGTGGACCTGTTGGTGATGTAGGTCTTACAGGAAGAAAAATCATTGTAGACACATATGGTGGTTTTGCTAAACATGGAGGTGGTGCTTTCAGCGGTAAAGACTACACCAAAGTAGATCGTTCTGCTGCTTATGCTGCTCGTTGAGTTGCTAAAAATTTAGTGGCTGCAGGGATTTCTGATAGTTTAGAAATTCAACTTTCTTATGCTATTGGAATTGCTAAACCGATTTCAATTGCTGTTGATACTTTTTATACAAGTAAATATTCAGATGATGAAATATTAAAAATTATCAATCAAGTTTTTGATTTAAGTCCTGCTGGAATTTTTGCAGCTTTAGATCTACAAAAACCAATTTATGAAAAAACAGCCACATTTGGCCACTTCGGTAGAAAATATAATGCTCAAACTGGTGAATTTAGCTGAGAAAGACTAAATAAAGTAGAAGTAATTCAATCACTACTAAAAACTGAATAAAATATTAAAAAACATAGCTATTAGCTATGTTTTTTAATTAAATAAAATAATCTATTTTCTTAAGGTTCATTGTCCTTCATAAGTACGGATAAATTTACCTGAAACTGTTAACATTTTATAAAGAATACCACGGCATTTTTCAGCAATTTCTTCATCTGTTAAATCTGAATAAATTTCAGTTCAACTTGGTTTTAATTTTGCTTCAATTTGAGTAAAAATATCTTCAAATTCCATTGGTTCAGTTGATTTAGCAAGCACAGTTTCTGTTATCCTCATGATAGTTTCCATATTAACTCCTTAATAATAATTAACATTTTACCTGATAAAGTAAAACTTTATAAATTAATTTTTAGCTGCCATTCTTTCGGGAGCATCTATTCCCATTAGTTCTAGCCCTGTAGATAAAACGAGTTGTGTAGCTTTTACTATAGCTAACAAATTTTCTTCATCTTCACTGCCGATGATTTTGTCTGAATTAGAATAAAATGCATTAAAATCTTTAGCTAATTTAATTAAATACTGTGGTAATAAATGAGTTTTATAAGTTTTTTCAATGTTGCCTAATAAATTAGGAAAAGTTTTTAAATTATTAATTAATTTAATTGCATATTCATTTTTAAAGCTTTCTGCTTTAAATGTAGTTTTTTGAGATTTATTTAATAATTGTACTGCTCTGGCATGTGTATATTGCAATAAATATACAGGATTATTTGTATTATTTTGAGCAATTAAATTTAAATCAAAATCAATCCCTGAATTTTCAGAACGATCTGCTGTGAAAAATCTAACAGCATTTTTCCCTACTAAATTAATTAATTCTCTTAAAAAAACGGTATTTCCTTTTCTTTTAGACATTTTAAATTCTTTACCATCTTTAATTAAACGTACTGTTTGACAAACTAAAACTTTAAATTTATTTTCAACATCATAACCTAGTTGTTGTAAAGCAATTTGCATTCTTTTGATATAACCACTATGATCTGCGCCTCAAATATCAATTAGTTTATCAGGGTTATTGAATAAAAATTTTTCATTATGATAAGCAATATCAGGTAATAAATAAGTTATATCCCCATTTTGTTTAATTAGGACACGATCTTTATCATCACCATAATCCATTGTATTTAATCATAATGCTCCATCTTTTTTAAAAGTACCTTTTAGTTTTTTTAATGTTTTTTCAATTGCTCCTGAATTATAAATATCTGATTCAGAAAAATATTTATCCATTGTCACATTTAAAAGACTAAGATCTTCTTTAATTCTTGTCAGTAAAATTTTCACAGACTCAGATTTAAAAATTTCTTTTACAGATTGATAATCTTTATTTAAATATTGATCATTTCATTTTTCTTTTAGTTTTTGGGCTAATCAAACAATATCTTGCCCTTGATAGCTATCTTCTGGCATTGGATAATCACTATTTCAAATTTGTTGATATCTTACAAATGCAGAAATTCCTAAACGATCAATTTGATTACCTGCATCATTAATGTAATATTCTCGAATAACATGATTTCCTCTAAAAGTTAAAATATTAGATAGAATTGATCCTAAAACAGCACCACGGGCATGTGCGACGTGTAGGAATCCTGTAGGATTGGCAGAAACAAACTCAATATTAATTTTTAAACCGCTATTTGCTGATCCAAAAGTTTTATCTTTTACAATTATATTATTTACTTCATCTACTAATAAATTGTCATTTACAAAAAAATTGATAAAGCCAGGTGCTACAATATCAATTTTTTTAATATTGTATTTTTTAAAATCAATTTCTTCAACGATTTTTTTAGCAATTTCTAAAGGAGGTAAATTTAAATCTTTAGTCAAAGTAAGAGCTAAGCTGGATGCAAAATCACCAAAGTTAGTTTTTTCATCAATAATAATTTTCTTTTGAATATTTCATTTCTTCAAAACTTCTTCTAGTGATTCTGCGATTTGCTGCTTTAGATCCATTATTTAGCCACCAATACATTTGCAGGTTTAATTACACGATCATGTAATTTATATCCAATTGATTGTACTTTTAAAATTGTTTCTGTTTCTTTTCCTGAGTCTTGCACTAATTCAAAAATTTCATGAATTTCAGGATCATATTTATCCCCAATTTGTGGAATAATTTTTGATAAACCAAATGATTCTAAAATATTTTCCATTTGACTTACAATCATTTCAAAACCTCTAACATAATTATTTACAGCAACATTTTCTTGATTATTTCCTGCTTGAATCGCTAGATTTAAATTATTTAAAGGAATTAAGAAATTTTCTAAAAATTTTTGTAATGAATATTTTTTTATCTCAGCAACTTCAGCTTCCATTTTATTATAATTTTCTGCTTTCAATTTATTTAGTTCTTCTTGTGCTTTAGAAGCTAATCTTTTAGCTTTTTCTGTAAAATCTTCATTATTTTTGATGATTTCTGCTTGTAATTTTGCATTATCAAGTAATAAATTCATGTTTTTTTCTTGTTCTTTTTTTAATAAAGATTCTAAATCTTTAATTTTTTGCTCAGCAGTAACTTTGTTTTTTTTGTGCTCAACTTTTTTAGATTTTTTACATTCTTCTGGATTTTTTGTTTTTTCACACTGTGTTTGACATGATTTAGCATTTGATTCACAAGTTTTTTGAGATTCTTGGTTTTCTTTTTTAATTTCTTTTTCCATATTATTCTCCTTTATTTTTTTTACTAAAATGTTGTTCAATAAATTTAATAGCAGTTAATGCTTTACTATAATCTAAGCGGTTAGTTCCCACAAAAGAAATTTCTTTTAAATTACTATCATTATTTCATTCTAATTTTTTAGAAATTAAAGAAATTTTGTCATCTTGGATATCAATTTTTAAAGTATCATCTTCATCCATTTTTCCTTCAATTGATTGTCATATAGAATTAGTTTCTACTAAATCTAATAATTCAATTAAACGCTCCCTAGAAATATCCTTTGATAAAATTAAACTATTTTTGTTATAAATTTTATTTTTATATTCAATTGAAAAAGTAAAAATATTAGAAACAAAATGTTGAATTAATGATTCATAATTTTTTACTTGACTTGCTAAAATAGGAGCCATTAATTGCACTTTTTCATGTAATTCTATTAATGGAACATTAATTAAACGATCTTTGAAAAGTCTGATAGCAATTCTAACATCATCATTATTTAATAAGTTGTTTTGCAGTTTTAACATTTTAGATTCTACACGTCCAGTAGAAGTAACCAATACAATAATGGAATTAAAATCATCTAAAACTGTTAATTGAATAGATTTTAATAATTCATTAGAATTATCAGATGAAGTTATCATAGTTAAACCAGCAATCTCACTAATAATTTTGACACTTTCATCAATTGTGGCATTAATTGAAATACGTCTTTTTGCAAAAACATCTTCAATCTGTTCTAGTAAGTGCTTTTCATTATCATCAACTAAATATTTAGCATAGTATTCCAACCCTTTAGTTGATGGAATTCTTCCTCCTGAAGTATGTTTTTTTTCTAAATAACCTTCTTTTTCTAACTGAGACATAATATTTCTAATTAAGGCTGTAGAAATGTCTAGTTGATATATTTCTTTTAAAGTCATTGAGCCAACAGGTTCTCCCATTTTAATATAAGCTTCAACGATCATTTTTAAATAGACATAAATTCTATCTTCTGTTTTTGACATGACAAAATTATAGCAAATAGCTTAATACTTTGCTAAAAAAATGCCATGATAATTAAAAAAAACAGTTTTAAAACTGTTTTTTTAATATTTTATTTTTTATCAAATTATTTTTTTGTCTAATAGGCTGTTAATTTTGATAAAAATTTCACTACCAAAAAAACCCCTATAGGCACTTAAGGGACTGGGATGAGGTGCTCTAATAATACATTGTTTTGATAAATCAACTTGCTGTTCAATAGTTTGTGCTTTTGATCCTAAAAGCACAAAAACAATTTTTTGCTTTTTAGTTACAATTCATTTTAATAAATTTTCTGTAAAAATTTCTCAACCTTGATTATAGTGCGATTGTGGATTGTTTTTTTCCACAGTAAGCACTCTATTAATTAACAAAACTCCTTGATTTGCTCAATGACTTAAATTTCCGCTTTTAATTATTGTTTTGGGGTAATTATTTTTCAGTTCTTTAAAAATATTTTTTAAAGAAGGGGGAAGAATTTTTTTATTAGTAGAAAAAGCTAAGCCATCTGCAACGCCGGGACTGTGATATGGATCTTGACCAATTATTACTACTTTTAGATTTTGGAAGTTACATAATTCTAAAGCTTTAAATCAATCACTTTTACTAGGATAAATTTCTGTATTTTGTGATAATTTAAAATCTAAAAAAGACATTAATTTTTTAAAATAATCTTTGCTAGTTTCTGCTTTGAAAAATTCTTCTCAACTATTTAAATGCCACATATACTCTTTTTTTAGACTCATATTGGTATTCATAACAATATATTTTTCCATCAGCTAGTTCTAATATCAAAGCATTTTTAATTAATTTTAGAGAAGCACGATATATTTTAATTCTTTTGTTATCTAAAATGACAAAAGCTCCAGGATTATCATTTAATGCTCTTATTTTGCCTAATGCTATTTCACAGGAATCTGTTAAAAATATTTCTGCAAAACTTTTATCAATTTTAGGACTTAAAGTAGCTTGAGAGTGATCCTGCATTTTTGGTTTAACTTTTTGATAATATAAATCATAAATTCATTTACTGATATTTTCTTTAGCTAAATTAGCTAATTTAGTGAATAGTTCTTTTGCTGTATCTTCTGGCAAAATATTTATTTTTGCAGTTGCAATAATGTCTCCTGCGTCCATTTCTTTAACCATATAAATTAAACTAATTCCTGTCTCTGTATCATTATTAATTAAAGAATGTTGGATTGGTGCTGCACCTCTATATTTAGGTAATAAAGAACCATGTACATTAATAGAACCATGTAAAGGAATATTTAAAATTTTTAATGGTACATATTGACCAAAAGCTGCAGAAACTATAAAATCAGGTTTTAATTCTTCTAAAATTTCTGCAATTTCTATGATTTTTTCAGGTTGATATACATTAATATTATGTTTTTGTGCTAAAAGTTTTGTGGCTGTAGGTTCAATTTTGTATCCGCGATTTGCAGGTCTGTCTGGTTGAGAAACAATTGCTTGAACATCAAAATCTTCAATTAGTTTTTCAAAAATTGTAGCGGCAAAATTAGGTGTTCCTAATAAAACTAATTTTATTTTTTTCATATTGCTATTTAACTACACTTTCTAATTTTTGGAAAAATTGTTGATATTGTTTTAAAGAAATTTCTTGTGGTCGAATATTGGAGTTTAGTTTAAATTCTTTAAAAACGCCTTTAATAAACTCATCACTATAATGTTTTTTTCAATTGTTTGCTAAAGTTTTTCTTTTCATACTAAAACTATTTTTAATAAATAGTAAAAAACTTTTTGTGTCTAAAGTTGTAATTTTATTAAATTCAAAACTTACAATTGCTGAATGTACTTTAGGTACAGGTCTAAATGCTGTGGGTGGAACAGAAAATTCTTTTTTAACAGTTGCAAAATATTGACAAACTACTGAAAGTTTTGAGTAATTAGCTGTATTAACTTTAGCAATTATTCTATCTGCCACTTCTTCTTGAACCATAATTAAGGCAGAAGAAAAAAGTTCTAAATGCTCAAAAATTTTAAAAATAATTTTGCTTGTAATGTAATAAGGTAAATTAGCTACAATTTTTTTCTTTCCTTGCCAAATTAATTGATGCTTTAAAAAATCACCATTAACTAAAGTAAAATTATTTGCATTAATTGTATTATTTAAAATTTCAATCATGTCTTGATCTATTTCAAAAGCTAGAAGACTTTTAGCTTTTGAAACCATAATTTGGGTAAGAGCTCCTCTACCTGGACCGATTTCAAGTACATCTTGATTATCAATGTTAGCTATGTCGATTATTTTATTGATAATATTTTTATCTTGTAAAAAATTTTGTCCAAAATGTTTTTTGGAAAACTGACCCTTAGTCAACATTGAAAACTTTCTTAACATTTTTATGCATTTGTTTTAAAAGTTCTTCTTCAGAAATACCTTTTAATTCAGCTAAAAAAACTGTTACATGTTTTACATAATAGGAATGATTTCTTTTACCGCGATGTGGGACAGGAGTTAAATAAGGTGAATCTGTTTCTGTGAAAATTCTATCTAGCGGTGTTACTAAAGCAGCAGCACGAACTGTTGTTGCATTTTTGAAGGTGATTACACCAGAAAATGATAAATAACAACCTAAAGCTAAAAATTTTTCTGCTCAAGTTGCATCACCGCTAAAAGTGTGAAAAATATATGTTAATTTATTGTAAGGTGTTTGCTGAATGATTTCATAAATATCTTCAAAAGCATCTCTAACATGTAAAATTACAGGTTTATTAAATTTTAATGCTACTTCTAATTGTTGTATCAAACATCTTTTCTGCACATCTTTTGGAGGATTATTTTCTCAATAATAATCTAAACCTACTTCTCCAATAGCTACAACATTTTCTGTTATATATTTTTCAAGTTCTAAATAATTTTCAGTGTCTCTAGCGACAGAAGGGTGAATTCCTAAAACAGGAAACAAATTTTTGGGATATTGTTTTGACAACTCTAAAACTTCATTAATTTCATTTCAAGAAGTCGCAACAAAAAACATTTTTTCAATATCTTGTAAAATATTTTTTTTTGCTTCTAAATTTGGATTTGAATAATATTCTTTAAAAATGTGTGTATGAAGATCAATATATTTTTTCATTATTTAATGCTTTCTATATCTTTTTTTATTTTTTGAAAATTTGTTTGATTCTCTATAGTTGTTAAATCTATTTTTTCTCTAAAATAACAGTTAACTTCTTCCAATGAATTAACATCTAAATTTTCAAAAATTTGTATTTTAGGTAAATAATTTACAAAAGCTTTAAATTGATATTTTGGATGGTGTCAATAAAATACTTTAATTAAGGCAATTGTTAAGTTTTCTATATTTAATAATTTTAACAATTTTTCTATAACATATTTTTTATTAGTCTCGCCATCTTTAAAATCTTCTCAATAAAGTAAATCTAACCTTTCTCTTAACATTTCTAAATCACTGGTTTTTACATAATGTAAATTTCAGTCTTTTATAAAATGAGGAATTTTCTTTTCATCATTTTTAAAATAAAATGCAATTTCTGTAAAAATTCTTGCATCATCTTTATTTTTTTGTGGTTCTATAGTAAAGTAATAGGTTATTTGCTTATCTTGTGATTCTCCGATAATAAGTGGTTTACCTTCAACATTTTTTTCAAAAATATCAAAAGTAAGTTGAAGTTTTTCTGGTTCTAAATTTAAGGTATTAAATTTGTTAATCATATTTCACCTCTTAATAAATTATTTTAACATTTGACACTAATAAAATATAAAGATAAAAAATAAAATTATTTTAATTTCACGAAAAAAATAAAAGATTATTTTTTTTATTGATATAATGGTTTTTTACGTTTTAAAAAAACAAAACAAAAATGTGTTTTGTTTTGTTAGGAGGTTAAAGTAGAGAATTAAAAAAGATTTTTTATCTGATAATTCTAAACTTTAACTATAAAAAACTAAGTTTTAGAATCATCAGATGTTGTGATTTTTAAAAGTTAGGAGAAGAAAAACACATGCGATGATTGAGTAATTACTTTCAATTTGAAGTTAATAAAACCACATGATCTAAAGAAATAATTGGTGGTTTATCTACATTTTTGGCAATGATTTATATTTTGTCAGTTAATCCTGCTATTTTAAGCAGTAGTTGAAATGTTGATGAAGGTTCTAAATATATTGGGGCTTTATTTTTAGGAACAGCTTTATCTTCATTTATTGGTACTATTTTGATTGGTTTTTTTGCAAAAGCCCCTTTAGCAATGGCACCGGGGATGGGGCTAAATGCATTTTTTGCTTTTAGTGTGGCAAAGGGTTTTGGTTTAGGTTTTGATGGCGCATTAATAGCCGTCTTTTTTTCGGGAATTTTATACTTTATTGTAACAACAACCCCTTTAAGACAATGAATTATTAATGTATTTCCTAAAAACTTTAAAATTGCTATTTCAGTTCTAATAGGTTTATTTATAGGATACATCGGTTTACAAGATGCCGGTTTAATTACATCAAGTCCTGCAACTTTAACACAAATTGGAGATTTAAGCAATCCAATTGTCATTATTGGATTTTTATCACTAATTATATTTTTAATACTTTATTATTTAAAAGTTCCTGGATCAATTTTAATTGGAATATTAATTAGTTTTATGATGTTACTAATAACTTGATTAGTAACTAAAAATAATAACTATACAGGTACTTTAAGTTCACATGAGCAATATCTAGTTGCTCTAAGAAATAATTTTCAAATTCAGTCTTATGGAGATATGACACAATTTGGTGAATTAATTAAGCATTCATGATCAAATGTGGGAAATGTTTTTAAAAATCCATTATTTTACATTTCAATTTTAACTTTCTTTTATTTTGATTTTTTTGATTCAGCCGCAACCTTTGTTCTGGTTTCAAGATTATTAAATAAATCAGAAAATGAAAATAAAAAATTCTTTAAAAAAGCAAATATTACAGACGGGGTTGCAACTATTTTTGGTTCAGTTTTATTATCTTCTTCTGTTACAACTTATGTTGAATCAACTGTAGGTATTAAAAGTGGTGCTAAAACAGGTTTTGCTTCTATAATAACAGCATTAATGTTTTTGGTATCAATTGCTTTCTATCCGATTTTAAAACCATTTTTTGCTATTTATAATCCTGTAACACAAACATCTATTTCACCTATCACTGGTCCTATTTTAGTTTTAATTGGAATATTAATTATGAATGAATTAAGAAACTTCGATTGATCTATAAAATTAGATTTACCAGTTTTAATTACCATTATTTTATTTGGTGTTTTAGGATTTTCAATTTCTAAAGGAATTGCATTTGGTTCAATTATTTACTTCTTCATGCATAAAGTTGTTTATGCCTTATTATTTGTTTTCTCTAATAAAAAAGAAGAATGAAAAAATAGTTCTAAAAAAGAGTTGTTTTTGCAACTAATCAAATATGAACTTAATTGATCAATGTTAACTTTAACGATTTTATCTGTAGCTTACTTAATTGTGGAATCATTAATTCACAACGGCGTAATTGCAGCTTAGAAAAAAGAAAATAAAAATCTCTCTGTGTTATTTAAAACCCAGAGAGATTTTTATTAAATTTAAAAACTATTTTTCAGCATCAACTTTTTTGTCATATTTAGATTTGTTCAAAAAGTGCTTATGATAATGTTTTTCAGCTTCTTCAATTGAAGAATTTTTATGTTTTTTTAAGTATTCTTCAATTTCTATTTCTTCTGCAAATTCTCTTTCAATTGTTCCGAATTTTTTAGCTTTATATTTAATTAAATATCAGTAAACACTTGGTAAAATAATTGCACCTGCTACAAAATTACCCACTAATGCTGGTAATAAATTAAATAAAATAGCTTTAAATGATCAATCTCAAGCTATCAGGTCTTTTTTGTAAGTAATTAAATTATTTCATTCATGGACAGTATGTACTTCTTTAGCTTGTGTGGCAATATTAAAGCCTTCTAACATTACATCTGCATGCAATCATGAAAACATAAAAATAATTCCATTAGCAATAACATGGTGAAATCCTGATATTGTAAATAATCATATAAATAAGAAAATAATTAAGCTTTTTCCCATCGCTCCGCTAGTTGCAAGAGTTGATCAAACTGTTCCAGCAACAATGATGTTACATAAAATAGCTGAGAAAAATACTGTATATAATGAACTTCATCCACCATATGTTTTTTTGGTTGATAAAAATTCAATAACTCTTAAAGAATCAGCATTGAATAGATTTCCTAATCTAGCAATAATAGCAATAATTAATCCACCTAACATGTTTCCTAAAAAAACTAAAGTTAGCCGAATTGCAATACTTTTCAGTTTAGTTCTTTTATCAAATCAAGCTAGAATTGATAAAGTATCAGAAGTAAAAAGTGATCCTCCCAGAAATGTAATTAGCATCAATCCTACTGGAAAAATTAAAGCTGAAATTATTCAACCATAACCAGGAATATGATATTCTCCTGTTGTTTTATCTACTTCAATAAATGCAGCTGTTGCATAAATATAAACAATATAAGTAATTGCAACATAAACAGCTGCCATAATTCCCATAACAAATACTTTAGCTAATCCCATGTTGGCTTTTGTATAACCGTATTCTAAAGCATTTGTAAAATTACTTTTATAATCGTGCACGATTGTCTCCTATAAATAGTAAAAAAACAAAAATACAAACTACTAAGACTGCATTTTTGTTTTTTTAAGTTATTTGTTGTAGTACTCAACAATTAATGAATCGTTAATTTCTTTAGCGATTTCTGTTCTTTCAGGTAATCTCTTGAATGTAGCTTTAAAATCTTTAACTTCAATTCATTCATGTTGACGGTTTAAAGCTAAAGCTTCAATTACTTGAACATTTTTTCTTGTTTTTTCTTTTAGTTCAACAACATCACCCACTGAAACTAACATTGAAGGAATGTCTGCTTTTTTACCATTTAAAGTAAAGTGTCCATGGTTTACTAATTGTCTTGCTTGTCTTCTTGTTGAAGCAAAACCTGCACGGTAAACAACGTTATCAAGTCTTTGTTCTAACATTTGTAAGAAATTTGTACCTGATAGTCCTTTTCTTTTGGAAGCTTTAACAAAAGTATTTTTAAATTGTCTTTCGTTTAATCCATACATGTAACGAACTTTTTGTTTTTCATACATGTGTAGTTTGTAATCAGAAGGTTTAGATTTTTTTTGCCCATGTTGACCAGGAGCATATTCTCTTTTTTTTCCTTTTAAAAACTCTTTACCTGTTTCTAAAATAGAAAAACCTAATCTACGTGTTCTCTTAAAAGTAGATCCGCGAAATCTTGCCATATAAGTGCCTCTTTCTGCAATTTTAAAAATTTAGCAAATAGAGCATTAACCCTTTTAAGGTTTTTTTAATTCAATGTTTTCGGCATCAAGCCAGCTTACTAACAAATCTAAACAAATTAAAAAAATAACTTAAAATGCTAATGTGCTATTAAATAATTGCTATAAAATTTTATATTATTTTTTATTTTTTAAAAGTAAAATAATTAAAATAAAGTTTTAAAAAATGCTTTTAAACTATAATAAATCTATGCCTATTTGACTGATTGTAGCTATTATTTTTTTAATTACTATTATATTAATTAGTTTTGTTTTAGCTTTTTTGTTAATTAAAAAATATCAAAATAAATTAATTGCAAGACGTTTACATGAAATTGAAATAGGAATTAATAAACAAGCACTACTTCCTTTGCTATCATCAATCAAACGTTTAAATACTTTAGAAAATTTCAAAGAATATTTTGATTTAAAAAATAAAAAATATCAAAATTTAAAAAACGATCGAGTTGAATTAACAATCAAATATAATGATTGTAAAATTGCTTTTCAAAATAAATCACTTAGTAGACAACAATTAAAAGAGTTAAATAATCTCTTCTCTAAATTTCAAAATAAAATTATTGAAATTAATAATGGTATTAACCAAATTTTTCAAGAAACAGACATTAACACTAAAGAATATAAAAAAATAATTTTTTATTTATCTGAAGCAAATAAAATTTATGAAAGTAAATCTCAAAAATATAATATTCAAAGTTCGGTTATTGATTCACAACTTTCTTTAGTAAAAATAAAAAATAAAAACTTAAAGTTTGCTCTAGGTACAAATAAATTTTTAGAAAATCAAAAATTGTTAAATGACTTTGCTCATGAAATTTTAAAACTCTATAAACTTATTAATTGTTTTGTAGAAATTGAATTTCAACTACATCAAATTATTGATAAAAAAATTAAGATTATTAATGATGAAATTACAAAATTACAAGTAAAATCACCTGAAATTTTAGAAGAAATAAAAAACAATTTTGAACAAATTCAAATTTTAAAAGAAAATGCTGAAAAATTCTATTATAATGCCCAAATAGATGAAGCTAAAGATGAAATTAGAAAAATTTATGCCCAAATTGAAAATATTTATTTATTAATTAAAAAAGAAAAAACCTTTGAAAATTTTTACAAATTAAATGTGAAAAGAAAAGATCAACTAAATGCGTATATAGTTGAATTGTATAAAGAAGTAAAAGCAACTTTGTTTAAATATGAAAATAATTTTTTTTATCAAAGAAATATTGACATAAAATATTTGAGTAATCAAATTCACTTGACTTATAAAACATGAAATGAAAAATTAATTATCGCTTCAAGAAGTAAAAGTAAAATTAGCTATATTAATAATTTACAAGAAGCTTTAATTCAAATAAAACATTTCATAAAACTTAAAAATGAATTAGATGAAACAATTAATAACTTAAATTATTTAAAAAATAATCAAAATCAAATTTATTTAAATTTAGAACTTTTAATTTTAAGTATCGAAGAAAATATTAAAAAATATAATGTTATTTTGGAAGAAGATGAAATTTCATCTTTAAAAAAACTAAATGATTTGAAAAAAATGGCTGTGCCTAAAAATGAAATTATTTATCTTGAAGATCAAATAGAATTAAAGAAACTACAAGAAGCAATTATTCAAGTTTTACTAAAAATAGGTTATAAAATTGAAATTGTAAAAATTGTAAAAATTATTTTACAAGAAGCTAATTTGCAGAGATCTACTAACAAGGAATTAAATGCTAATTTAAAATCGTTAGAAAGATTAACTTTAAATGGACAATATATTAAAGCTATAGAGAATTTTAATCAATATTCAAAACGTAGAAAATAAGAGGAAAAATGTATTCAGAAATTTTATTAAGATATGGAGAATTATCTTTAAAAGGTAAAAATAAAAAAATATTTATTAATCAATTATCTGCTAATATTGAAAAAATAATAGGAATAAAACCTGCAACAAGCTTCGACAGAATGTTTTTACCTTATAATGAAAATTACATTGAAAAACTACAATATATTTTTGGAATTTCTTCTTTTTCTCCTGTTATCAAAATCAATACTGATTATGAAGAAATTGAAAAAAAAGTTTTAGAATATTTTGATAATTCTAAAAAAACTTTCAAAATTATTGCAAGAAGAAATTGAAAAAATTTTGAATTTAATTCTGATCAAATTAATAGAAAAATAGCAACTGCTTTATTTAATAAATTTCAAGATTTAAAAGTTGATGTTAAAAATCCAGAAAATTTAATTAGTATTGAAGTGCGTAAAGAATTTACATACATCTTTTTAAATTCACAAAAAGGTTTAGGTGGTTTACCAGTTGGTGTAAGTGGGAAAGTTTTACATTTAATTTCTGGAGGAATTGATTCTCCTGTGGCAGCTTATTTAATGATGAAAAGGGGTGTTAAAATTGATTTTCTTTCATTTATTACACCACCTCAAACTGATGAAAAAACTGTAGAAAAAGTTAATAAAATTATTAGTTTATTAAATAAATTTCAAGGAACCACTATACTTTATCAAATTAATTACAGCACTTTGATGAACTATATTGGTTTAACTTCAAATCAAAGTTACAAAATTAATTTAATGCGTCGTAGTTTTTATAGAATAGCTTCACACATTGCTCAACAAAATAATTATTTAGGTCTTTCAAATGGAGAAAACTTAGCACAAGTTGCTTCACAAACTTTAGAATCTATGGATGTTATTGGTCAACAAAGTAAATTTCAAATTTACAGACCTTTACTAACTTATGATAAAGTCGAAACAATTAATATTGCAGAAAAAATAGGAACTTACCAAATTTCAATTGAAAAAGCCAATGAAGCTTGTGAAATTTTTGCTCCACAAAAACCTGTAATTAAACCCGGATTAAAAACTGCAGAAAATTTAGAACAAGAACTAAACCTTTTAAAACAAATGGAAAAGGAAACTATTAGTAAAAATTTAAAGGTTAAGAAATTTAAAATATAGTTTTAACATTTTTTTTATTTTTAAATGACATTTAGCAATTTACTTTTTTAAAAAAATAATAGTTTAAAATTATTACAATGAAAGAACTAACAGGAAAATTCATAAAATTCATATTTAGAAATGAAACAACCAATTTTTTTGTTGGTTTATTTAGAATCGATAAAGAATACCGACATGATCCTGAAATTATTTCTTTGAGTTCAAATTCAAACGTCCAATTAGATGTTAAATATAAGGTTATAATCGAAGAAAACAAATTAACTAAATATCCTAATAGTTATATTTTACAAAACTTTCATGAAATATTACCAGATGATAAAATAGGCTTAATTAATTATTTTGCTTCTTCTAAATTTCCTGGAATAGGGAAAAAAACTGCAGAAACAATTGTTGAAGATTTAGGAATTAGAACAATTGAAATTATTAAAGAAAATCCTGATGTTCTTGATAAAAGTAAATACAAATTAAATAAACAGAGAAAACTAACTATTATTGATGTTTTAAATTCTAATGATCAAGAAATTGAACTAGTGAAATTATTTCAAGCAAACAATCTACCTGCAGATTTAATGAAAAAAATTATTGAAAAAGTGGGAGTAAAAAAATTTTATGATTTTTACTATCAAAATCCTTTTGATATGTGGATAGATCATGAATTTATTAATTTTGAAGAAACAAACAAGCTCGCTAAAGTTTTAAATTTTAGTGAAATAGACAGAGAAAAATATTTTGTATTAAATCAATTAAATCTATATTTATGAAATATTGGTTCTACAAAAGTTTCTATTAACGCTTTTTTTAATAAATTGATTTATGTTCATTTAATTGAAAAAAGTAGATTTGGTCAAGTTTTAAAAGAATTAATTGATCTTGATCTAGTATTAGTTTTTCAAACTTTCTTGACAACTACAAATTTTTATTCAAAAGAAAAAGCTATTGTTAAAGTGCTAAAAACTGTACAAGCTAAAAATACTAAAAATTTTAAAAATATTTCTATTTCCACTTACTTTGATAATAAACAAAGTAAGGCTATTAAAGGTGCCTTAAACTCTGGTGTATCTATCATTACAGGGCAACCTGGTACAGGAAAAACCGAGATTTTGAAGGAAATATTAAAACAATTAGAAAAAAAATACAATAAAAATGACATTGCAGTTTTAGCTCCTACTGGTCGTGCAACTTTTCAAATTGCAAATAAAACTTCTTTTCCATCGAGAACAGTCCACTCTTTCTTAGGATGACAAGAAACACGTTTTAAAGTTAATGCAGATAATCCTGAAAAAGTAAATATTTTGATTGTTGATGAATTCTCAATGATTGATACAAATTTATTCCATGCTCTTTTGAATGGAATAAAAATTAAAGAATTGGATAAAATAATTCTAATTGGTGATAAAGACCAAATTCCTTCAATTGGTGAAGGTTACTTGTTAAATGATTTTATTAGTTCGGAAAAATTTCCTGTGTTTTTACTAAAAAATAATTATAGACAAAAAAATGGGTCAAATATTTTTGCAGATGCCAATAAAGTAAATCAAGGTTTATTTCCAGATTTTATAGGAGAAGATTCAAAATTTTTACAATTACAAGAGCACCAGTTTTTTTCAAAATTAAATAAAATATTTGATGATTTTTACAAAAAATATTCAATTGAAGATATAACAATTTTGGTTCCCATGTATGAAACACCAATTGGAATTAATTCTATTAATAGTTTTATTCAATCAAAAATTTTTGAATCAGAAAAAAAGACTTTTTACATGATTGGGAATCGGAAATTTTATATTGGTGATAAAGTTATTCAACTTGAAAATGATCTTAACTCGAATATTTTTAATGGTGAAATTGGCTATATTGAAAATATTGTTATCTACAAAAATAAAATTGATTTTATTATAGTTAAATTTCCCGGTGATAAACTTGTGAAATACACAGTTCCACAGTGAAATAAAAATGTTACCTTAGCTTATGCTATTTCTATTCATAAATTTCAAGGTAGTGAATCTCCTGTAGTAATTATGGTTATTTTTAACTCACACAGTGTATTATTAAATAAAAAACTAATTTACACTGGTATGACTCGCGCAAAAGAATATTTAGTAATTTTAGGAGATCAAAGATCATTGCAATTTGCTATTTCTAAAGATTCAGATTCCGATAGAAAAACAAATATACAAGATTTATTTTTAGAAAACAATTAATTTTTTTATAAAAAGGAATAAAAAAAATGCAAAAATTAGAATTTGGTACAGCAGGAATTAGAGGTATTTTAGGTCAAGGTGAAAAATACCTAAATATTTTTCATGTTTACAATATTGTTGAGGGATTAGCTCAATATTTAATTAATAATTTTTCTGATGCGCAACAAAGAGGTGTGGTGATTGGGAGAGATAGCAGAGATCGATCATTAGAATTTGCTCAAGCTGCGGCTGCCATTTTAGATCAGTACAATATCAAAGTTTATTTTTCTGAAGATATTTGCCCCACTCCCGTTATAAGTTATGCAATTAAAAAATATCATGCAATTGCAGGTATTAATGTTACTGCAAGTCATAATCCTAAAAACTTTAATGGATTAAAATTTTATAATTATTTTGGTTCACAAATGCTACCTGATGAAATTGATAAAATTACTCCTTTATTTAAAGGATATAATTTTTATCTAAATAAAAAATTTGAATTTTCTCTAAATAAAAATATTTCCTATATTAAACAGAAAATTTTTGATCAATACTTAGAAGACATTCTAAAAATTGGTGATTCCAATTTAGACTGCTCTGATATTTCTATAGCTTTTTCTCCTTTAAATGGTACAGGGGCTAAATTAGGAGAAAAAATTTTTCAAAAACTAAAAGTTAATTATTTTTTAGTGAAAAATCAAATGGCTAATGATCCAAATTTTACTTATTGCCAAAGCCTAAACCCTGAAAATCCTTTAGCTTTTTGTGAGGTTAATGAAGTAGGAAAAAAACATAAAGCAGACATAGTATTAATTACAGACCCTGATGCAGATCGTGTTGGTTTAGGTGTATGAAATGAAGAAAAAAAAGATTATGTTTCATTAACAGGAAACGAAACAGCAACTTTGATTTTTCAATATTTATTAGAAATTAATAAAGATCAAGATTTAACTAAATATTACTTAATTTATTCAATTGTTTCCTCTTCTTTGCCTAAAATTATGGCAGAAAAAATGGGCATAAAAACTTATCCTATCAATACTGGATTTAAGTGAGCTGGAAAAATTATTAATAATCAAAACCAAGACAAAAAAATGTTATTTGCTTTCGAAGAAAGCTACGGTTCTTTAATTGATAAAGAAATTTCTTTTGATAAAGATGCATTACAAAGTCTTGTAATTTTAAGTAAAATGACTTCTTTTTATAAAAAACAAAATTTAAGTCTTTTAAATGTTTTAGAAAATATTTACCAAGAATATGGATATGTCATTTCTGAAACCATTTCAATTGATTTAAATCATGAAAGTCAATTGACAGAGTTAAAAGAAAAATTTGCTAAAACAAATTTTGGAATTAAATTAATTAATTTTTTAGACTATAATCAAAAAATTGGTGAAATAGAACCCACAGATATGTTGATAGCTCAACTAGAAAATAATGCCTGAATTTCTTTGCGCCCCTCAGGAACTGAACCTAAAATTAAATTTTATATATTTTTAATTGATAAAAATAAACAAAATGCTCAAAATAATTTTTTAAAAATTAAAAACAAAATTGAGGGATTAATAAATTAAAAAATGGCTTTTATGCCATTTTTTTAAGTTCTGTTTCGATTTTGTTTAAGACATCATTTTCTAAAGCTTTTTTTACTTGGTTTAATGCTCCTATATAAGCTTTTTGATCACTTGAACCATGTGATTTTAGAACAACACCTTTCACGCCAACCACTCAAGCAGCTCCGACATTTCGATAATCAAATTTTTCTTTTATTTCTTTAAATGCTGGTTTTAAAATTAAAGCGGCTATTTTTCTTATGAATGAGGCTGTAAGTTTTTTTCTTAATAATTTTGAGAAGGTCATAATTGTCCCTTCCATTGCCTTTAAAGCTACATTTCCTGCATAACCATCAGAAAGTACAATATCAATATCTTGATCTAACAAATTGCGTGATTCGATAAAACCTTGATAATTTTCTCCTAATTGAGATTGTAATAATTTATTAGCTTCAATATGGCTTTCTAAACCTTTATAATCTTCTGTACCAATGTTTAGTAAACCAATTTTTGGTTGAGCATTTCCAAATAAAATAGTATAAAAAATGCTTGAAATTTTTGCTCATTCTAAAAAGTAACTTGCTTTAACTTCTAAATTTGCACCCGCATCTAATAATAAGAAAAATTTATTATCTTCTAATTGTGGAATCATTGGCATAAATGCAGGACGAGAAACATTTTCTAATCTTTTTAGCTTGAATGTTGCAGCAGCTAAATAACTACCTGAATCACCTGAAGATAAAACCGCATCTCCTTTATCTTCTTTTAATAAATCTAATGCTTTATTCATTGAAGTTTGTTCTTTGGTACTTTCACGTAAATTAGTTCCTTTTTTAGAAACGTTAGGCTCATGCACAATAACAATATTTTTAAATTTTGAATCTAAATATTTTTTAATTTCTGTTTCATCCCCAACTAAAGTAATTTGATAGTTTGAATTTAGTTCTAAAAATTGTTGTGAAGCTAAAACAGCTGCCTCAACTCCATTATCATTACCCATTACATCAAAAATAATATTTTTCATTTTTTACCCCTTTTATTCAACACTTATAAAAAAATCGTAAATATCTTGATTACCAGATTTAATTTCTACAGCTACATCGTAATTTTCTTCAATATAATTTACTATTTCATCAGCATCTTGCTGTGATGCTTCAGCGCCATAGTAAATTGTTATAATTTCTGAATCATCATCAACTGCAGCTTTAATTCCTTTAATAACAGCTTTAATCGCACTTTTTTGTGAATGTATTACTTTCCCATTTAAAATACTAATAAATTCACCTTCATAAACTTTTACATTATTTATATTAGTCGTTCTGGATGCCTTCGTTATTTCAATTGTTTTGACATTTTTAATAACTTCATCCATTAATTCTTTGTTATCTTCTCAATTGGTTTCTTCGTTAAAATGCATAATTGCTGTAATTCCTTGCATTTGTGATTTTGTTGGAATTACAATAACTTTTTTATCTTTTATAGTTTGTACTGCTTGTTGTGCTGCCAGAATAATGTTTGAATTATTAGGTAAAATAAATACTACTTCTGCATTAACATTATTTATGGCATTTAAAATATCTTGAATTGAAGGATTAGAAGATTGCCCAGCTTCAATAATGAAATGAGCTCCATTTTCCTTCATAATATTGATTATCCCTTGTCCTGTATTACATGAAATAATACCTGATTTCATTTTTTTTACATAAGAGGTATCTTTAATATAATTTTTAGATTCATTAGCTTGTTCAGTCATATTTTCACTTTTAATTTTTAAAAATTCACCATATTTTTGACAAATATTTAAAAAATTTCCAGGTACTAAAACATGAGCATGAACTTTTAAAATGCTATCATCTTGTACAACCACCAATGAAGTAGCATTTGCTTTTTTCTCAACTTTGTCAACAAAGTCATCTTTTTTAAATTTAGTTGGTTTTAATAAATCAATAATTACTTCTGTACAATAACCAAATTCTCCATTATAAATTTCTTGATTAGAAATTAAATTATCAAATTTTTCTTTTGAATTAGAAATTTCAACAAAATTTCCTTGGACTGCTTTTAACATTCCTTCAATGATACAAATTAAACCTTCGCCACCAGAATCTGTTACTCCTACTTCTTTTAAAACCGGTAATAAATTTGGTGTATTATCACAACTTAAACGCGCGAACTTTAAAGCATCACTTAGAACTGTTTCAATTGGTGTAATTGAAACAACACTTTTTTCTAATCCTTCGGCAATTTCTCTAATAACTGTTAATAAAGTTCCTTCAACCGGTTTTAAAACTGATTGATAAGCTTTAGTGGTTGCCGATCGAAAAGCACGGACTAGATCAAAATTAGTAATTTCATGCTGAATTTGTTCTAGTGAATCTGCAAAGCCTTTAAAAATTTGGGAAAGAATAACCCCAGAATTTCCTCTGGCTCCTAATAACATATTTCTAGATACATTAAAAATGATTGAAGAAATACTGTTAAGTTCACTATTGTCTAAATTTTTAACACCTGACATAAGTGTTGCAGACATATTAGTTCCTGTGTCACCATCAGGAACAGGAAAAACATTTAAAGAATTGATTCTTTCTTTATTATTGCTCATATTATTAGCAGCAGAAATAAGAATTTTTTTGAAAGTTTCTATATTAATGATATTCATGATTATCTTTTTACGCCTCTCACATAGATATCTGTATAGTAAAATTTATGATTTGTTTTTTTGAAAACTGCTGCAATTGCTTGATCCACACTTCGAATTATTGTTTTAACATTAATTTTGTAGTTAATAACTATCATAATTTTAACAATTAAACCTTTGTTAGTTTCTAGGATAAAAATCGAATCTTCTAATCTTGTTTTTAAAATAGAAAAATCCATGTCATTATTTTCTAAATCAAAATTAACAAATCCCTGCACTCCAGGAGTTGTTGAAACAATTTCAATTATTTCTTTTTTTAGTTGACTAAAATTAGGATTCATATTTCGCTCCTCTTTTTAAAGTTAAAAGCTCATAAAATTTTAACATAAACTTAATTATATTAAATATTTATATGATTCAATATGCTCAACGTTTTATAGTTAATAAATTAACATTAAGTTGTATTAATAATAAAGTATAATTTTTTTAATATGTTAGAAAAACAAAAAAATATTTTAATTCTTTTTGAAAAATTAAAGAAAATTTTAGATGACAATAATTTATGATATTCTGCAGATTTTGGAACTCTTTTAGGTGCAATTAGACATAAAGGATTTATTCCATGAGATGATGATATGGATTTAATTATTTCTTTTGAAACATTTCAATTTTTAAAAGAAAATTATAAAGATAATATTTTAGTAAGTGATTTGGAAAATTCACCTTTTTGATTTGCAAAATGAAATATTCCAGGAAGTGATTTATTTATTGATTTATTTATTTTAGTTAAAACCAATCATTTAAAATCTAAAAAATTATATTCATTGAAATGAAAGTTAATTTTTGCAAAATTATGAGTTAATGGTATCTTTACCAAAAATAAATTTAGTAAAAATACTTTACAATTTTTAGCTAATATTTTTTTGTTTTTCATTAGAAAACAATCTATAAGTGAATTAATTCATCAAATTGAAGATAGCAATGGTGAGAACTATATTGTTCTTGATTTTCCTTTAAAGAAAAACTGAAAAACAGGGTTATTACCACTCGAAATAATAGAAACCAAAGAAATAGCGTTTGAAAATACTTCAATTAAAGTTTATAAAAATGCTCACGAAGTGCTTTTAAAAAGGTTTGGTCCAAATTATATGACACCAATTGATAATAAAATTAGACACACTAGTTTATTTAAGGTCAAGAGAGAAAATAGAAAAGAGAAATGAATACAATGAAATTTAAAATAGAAAATGCTATTATTTTTGCTGCAGGAAAGGGTTCTAGAATGAGCCCGCTTACAGAACATTGTCCAAAACCTTTAATTAAAGTTCATAAAGAACCAATGATTGAAAGAAATATTAAATTTCTTTTGAAAAACAATATAAAAAAGATTTATGTAGTTGTTGGTTATTTAGCACATCAATTTAAATATTTGGAAAAAAAATATAATGTTAAACTAATTTTCAATAAACATTGAAATACAGCTAATAATATTGGATCTTTGCTGGTTTCTAAAAAATATTGAAATAACACTCTTTACATTGAGGGTGATATTTTTTTAAAAAAAGATATTTTTTCAAAATTAATTAATAAAATTTATCAGCATAGTAATAAATCTGTAATGTTTGGTGCTTTATCTAAAACTAAGAAAAGTGAATGAGTTTTTAAAATTAATGCAAAAAATAAAGTCACATCTCATACTCTTGTAAAAAATTCACAAAATAAATTTATTTGAACAGGAATTTTTTATGTAAATCATATTTTAGCTAATCAAATCAGAACTAAAATTGACAATTATTTTTATGAAAAAAATGGAAAAAATCAGCAGAATTTTGCAGAAACTTTTTTGTTTGGTCAAGCAGAAAAGTTTATATTAGAACAAATTTCAGAAAATGATTTTTATGAACTAGATAACTATAATGATCTTTTAAAAATTGATCCTTCATATCGGAACCATTCAGAAACTTTATTATTTACAGCTGGTCCAACTAATATTATTCCCGAAACTTCTGAAATTCTTTCAAAAGGAATTGTGCATCATCGTTCTCAATTAATGACTAAGTACATTGAAAGTACAGTAGAAAAAATGAAAATTATTTTTGAAGCTCCTAATTCATACCCTTATTTAGTTACAACTTCTGGCACAGGAGTTATGGAATCATTAGTAGTTAATTTAGTAAATCAAAATGACAAAATTTTACTAATTAATACAGGGGATTTTGGTGAAAGATTCAAAGAAATGTTTGAAACGTTTAATTTTGAAAATATCATTGAACTTAAATATAATTTAGGAAAAACTTATAAGCTTTCACAAGTAAAAAAAACATTAAGTGAACATAAAGATATTAAGGCAATTTTTGTAACTTACCATGAAACATCAACTGGTGTTTTAAATAATTTGAAACAATTAGGTGAACTAACTAAAAATACAGATATTTTACTAGTTGTTGATTCTGTGTCTGCAATAATTGCAGAAGAATTAAAATTTGAAGAATGAAATGTGGATGCTGCAACAGGTTCTACTTCAAAAGCTTTTGGTTTACCTCCAGGATTATCTGTAGTTTGTTTATCAGAAAAAGCTGTTAAAAGAATGTATCAAGTTAATAATCCGCGATATTATTTTGATTTAAGAAAATATCATGAATTTTATCAAAATTACAAACAAACTCCTTTTACTCCTGCAGTTTCTTTAATTTTAGCTTTAGAAGCAAGTGCTGATGTACTGCTAAATATTTCTATTGAAAAAATTAGAAAAGACACTTTAAAAAGATATACATTTTTAAAAAATGAATTACTTAAACTGGGTTTTGAAGAAGCAGTTGAAGGAGATTTTTCTAAAAATTTATTAGTAATGAAAGTTCCTGCACACATTGATGCAAAACATATGCGAGATTTTATAAATATTAATCATAATATTTATTTTGAAATTGGTCGCTTAAAAAGAACACACACTCATACAAGAATTGGTATTCCTAGTGTTTGCAATGACAAAGATATTAAAAATCTTGCTAATAAAATTAAGCAATATTTAAAAAACTATAAATAAAAAACCACTCATTATAATAATGGTTGGTTTTTTATTACAACTTTTATAAAAAATATTAAAGTATAATTGTCAAACATGAAACTTGTGCGTTTACATGTAAATAAAAATATAAAGTTGGTTTCTATGAAAAACAAGTTAACTATATTGATACCATGCTTTAATAAGGAAAAATTTTTAAAAAAACTTTTTAAATCCTTATTAAAGCAAAAAGACAAAAAATTTTTTTTAATCTTTGTTGATGATAAATCAACAGATTCAACATTTGAAATGTTAATAGATTTTCAAAAAAATAATAGTAATCATTTTAATGATTTACAAATTTTTAGATTAGAAAAAAATCAGGGTATTTCTTATGTAAGAAATTTTTTAATAGAAAAGGTGGAAACTGAATATTTCATTTTCTTAGATCCTGATGACAAATTTTATCCTAGAGCAATCTATCATTTTAATAAAAAAATTCAAACTAAAAAATATGATGTAGTTTTAGCAAAAAATCGCATGAGTTTTGCCAAAACTGTATATATTCCAAATGTAATTTCTAATTTTTATTCCTTTAAAAAAAACTTAGATAATAATTCCAATATTGGATTATTATGAATTGAAAGAACAGGGTTTTTTGTTTGAAATAAAGCAATTAATACTAAATGATTTAAATCACTAAATTTAAATTTTGCTAATGACAAAAATTATGAAGATATTCCTGTTGTAGGTCTTATGTTATCACTTGCAAAAAATGTTGGTTTTATTGATAAATACACATTGGTCTATGATGTTAATATGTCGGGTCTTTCTAGAATCCATAATCCTAAAAAATTCAAAGATTTATTTAGTAATTTAAATTTTTTATATGAAAATTTAGAAAAATATAATTTACTAAATAAATGAAAAAATGAAACAAAAATAGAAGAAATGGTTATAGGTAAATTATTTATTCATTGTTTTATCAGATTACAAGGTAATAAAGTAATTAAAAATTTTCAGGAATATCTGTCTGTTATGGACACAGTTTTTAATTTTTTAGAAAAATACAATATTGAGGAAAAATTAAAAAATTACACCAGTATTTTTAGACTTATTTTAAATTCTGCTTTAAAACATTTTCAAAAAATTAAAATTTTATATTCAAAATACAAAAATAAAGATTAATAATTTTTATATTTATACTTAATTTTAATTTCATTTTCTGTTATTGTATAATTAAAAACATGAATATTAAGCCCGTATATTTACCACAATTCCCTAAAAAAGTTTTGAGAGAAAAATCTCAAGATGTTCTCTTACCATTAAGTCAAGAAGATATTGATTTAGCAGAACAAATGATAAAACATATTGATTATTCTCAAGAACCAGGACAAAAAATTTATCGTCCAGGAGTTGGTGTTGCTGCTGTGCAATATGGAATTTTAAAAAATATGTTTTATATTTATTTGCCTCCTGAAAAAAGTAATGATGTTGGATTCAAGGATGTTATTATTAATCCTCAAATTTTAGGTTATTCAGAAGCAGAGGTTGCCCTTTCTATGGGAGAAGGATGTCTAAGTGTACCTGATAGTTATGAACATCAAAATGGTTATGTTGTTCGTAAAAATAAAATAGTTGTTAAAGCTTATTCTTATTTTCAAAAACAATATGTAACTTTTAGAGCATCTGGTTATTTAGCAATTGTTTTTCAACACGAATTAGATCACTTACAAGGAAAATTATTTATTGATAGAATTAACAAAGAAAAACCTTGAGCAAAAAAAGATGGAGTAGAATATTTATAAAAAAAATGCACTGGATAGTACATTTTTATATTTAATCTTTTTTATAAATTTATTTTTAAGCTCAAGCTAATCCACCAATTACTAATCCTGCAGCTAAAGGTGCAATAACTGGTACAAAACTATATGATCAATCTGGAGTAACTTTTGTTTGTTTTCATACAAAAGTACTAAATAGGTAAAATGCAACTCTAGGTCCAAAATCACGAGCTGGATTAATTGCATATCCAGTAACTGATCCCAGTGACATACCGATTGATACCACTAATAAGGTTACTGGTAAGGGTCCTAGTGCTGATAAACTAGTTTCATTTAGTCCACGTCCAAATGCTAGAACTAAACCAATTAAAACTGCGGTTGCTACAAATTCATAAGATAGATTTTGTCATAAACCTTTTTCTTTGAAATTACTATAGTTAGGAGCTGTAAAGCTATTCCCTTTAACGATTGCTCAATCATTAGTTTCTATGATATTTTTGTAGTTTATTAAATAAAGTATTGTTTGCCCTGTAAAAGCACCTAAAACTTGTACAATTACATAAAAAATGAAAGTTGGAAAACTAATACCTCCTGAAACTACTGCAAATAATGAAACTGCAGGGTTTAAGTGTCCAGGCGCTCAAAGAGATTGTGCAACAATTACACCAAATAATACTGCAAAACCTCATGCAAATGAAATTAATACCCACTTAGCGGATTGATTGGCATATGCTCTTTTTAATGAAACGGACATACCAACACCATTACCTAACAAAATAAGAACTAAGGTTCCTAAAAATTCTCCTAAAACATCAATATTCATATTATTCTATATCCTTTGTCCAATTTAATGTTCTTTTTACAGCTTCATTTCAGCCTTTTTTCAATAAAGTTAATTCTTCAGCTTGAAATTGTGGTTCAAAAACTTTATCAATTTTTGTAATAGATTTAATTTCTTCAATATTTTTTCAATAACCTGTTGCTAAACCAGCTAAATAAGCTGCACCCATGGCTGTTGTTTCTGTATTTTTTGGTCTTTCAACTTTTAAATTTGAAATCGATGACTGGAATTGCATTAAGTAATTTGACTGTGAAGCTCCACCATCAACTTTTAATAATTTAATCTTTTCTCCTAAATCTTTTTCCATTGCTAAAACTAAATCATTAGATTGATAAGCAATAGATTCAAGTGTAGCTTTGATAATGTGTTCAATTTTTGTTCCTCTTTCTAGTCCAAAAATTGCACCTCTTGAATATGAATCTCAGTAAGGAGCTCCAAGACCTGTAAATGAAGGTACTACGTAAACTCTCTGATCATCTTTGACAAGTGAAACAAAAAAATCACTTTCTGCTGCGTTATATAAAATTCTTAGTGAATCTCTTAGTCATTGAATGGCAGCTCCAGCAACAAAGACAGAACCTTCTAATGCATAAATAGTTTTTTGATCACCAATTTTTCAAGCAATAGTTGTTAACAATTTATTTTTACTTGTAACAGCTTTCTCACCTGTGTTTACAAGGGTAAAACATCCTGTACCATAAGTATTTTTAACCATTCCAACTTCTGTACACATTTGTCCAAATAAAGCTGATTGTTGATCACCTGCAACTCCTGTAATTGGCACATCATGTTGCGCTGTTTTTGATCAAAAATCTCTTTCTACAAAACCATAGTGTGTAGAAGATGCTTTTACTTCTGGAAGAATTGATTTGGGTATTTCTAATAAATCCAAAATTTCTTGATCTCATTGCTGAGTATGAATATTGAATAGCATAGTTCTTGATGCATTAGATACATCAGTTGCATGAACTTTACCATTTGTCAATTTTCAAATTAATCAAGTGTCAATTGTTCCAGCTAATAATTTACCTTGCGCTAACTTCGTTTTAGCTTCTGGAACATTTTTTAAAATTCATCTTATTTTTGTTGCACTGAAATAAGGGTTAATTATTAATCCTGTTTTTCCCCTAAAAAATTCAGCTTTATTCTCAGCAATTAAGCTGTCACAAAATTCACTTGTTCTTCTATCTTGTCACACAATTGCATTGTAAATTGGTAGTCCTGATTCTTTATCTCAAAGTACTACGGTTTCTCTTTGATTTGTAATTCCAACGGCTTCAATATTAAATGATTTAACTTTAGCTTTATTTTTTACACTTTGCATTGTTGAAAGTTGTGTATTTCAAATTTCAAGTGCATCATGTTCTACTCAACCAGATTTAGGAAAATATTGTGTAAATTCATTTTGTGAAGTTGTAACAATATTTCCTTCTTTGTCGATTAATAATGAACGGCATGATGTTGTCCCTGAATCTAAAGCAATAATATATTTTTTATCCATAATATCCTTTTTATTTTTCTAATTTTAATCCTGTAATTTTTAAGTGTTCAATAATTAATTCTGCAATCGCAGGTGCTGCAGATAAACCTGGAGATTGCATTCCTGCCGCATTAATAAATTGTTTGTTTTCTTTAGCAGGACCTATAACAAAATCATTGGTTTTAATATCAATCGGTCTTGATCCTGCTAGAGTCATCATTGTTTTTTCTATTTCTAAATTTGGAATAATTTCTTTTCCAATTTTTCCAATACATTCATATTTTTCTTGAGTAACCAATCTTGTTTCTTCTTTTAACACTCCATCTTCAGCAGTTGGACCAACGAGTGTATGCCCGTCTAACATAGGCGCAACTATTACACCTTTACCATGAAGAGTTGGAACTTTAAAACAAATATTATTAACATTTATTTTTAAATTACGTTCCAATATTCTGTATTGACCTCTTTTTGTTGTTTGTTTGAAATCTGGATAACCTGCAATTTCTGCCATCACATCTGCATAGTGTCCTGCCGCATTAATGATGTATTTCGTTTCAATTATTTCTTTATTTTTTAGAAATACTGTAAATTTTGTGCCATCAAATTTGATGTTGGTAACTTCTGCATTTGAAAGTTTTTCAACTCCATTTTTTTCAGCTTTTTCTAAAAATTCTAAAGAAGCTTGCACTGGATCAATTGCATATGAATTTGTACATAATAGTGCTTTGGACGCGGCAGGATTTATATTAGGCTCTTTTTGCAGTAATTCTTTTTGCGAAATAATTTTCATTTTTTCAGGTGGAACTTTATTTGTCAAACCTCTTTTGTAGAGCATTTCGATGTGTTCTTCCTCTTCTTTATTAAATGCAATTACTAAAGAATCAACTTTAGCTCTTGAGAATTTAAAGTGTGGAAAAATTTCTTCTTTTCATATTTGATTTCCTTTAACATTTAGCGATGCTTCAATTTTGTGTGATTCAGCATCAAAACCACAATGTATAACTCCTGAATTACCTCTGGTTGTTTCATCTGCAAATACAGGGTTTTTTTCTACTAATAAGGTTTTAGTATTATATTTTGAAAGATACCATGCAATTGAACAACCAATAATACCTCCTCCAATAATTAAAACGTCTGTTTTTTTGGTCATATAAACTCCTAAAAAAATAATTAAACCTATAAATTTATTATAAAACAAAAAAATGAAGAAATTAGGATTTTTTGAATTTTATTTAAATTTTTGTAGGTAAAAATATGAATTTTTTCAGAAAAAAATAGAAAATAAAAAAGGCATATTTTTGTGCCTTTTTTTAAAATTATTATTATTATTATTATTATTATTTTGAAACTTCTAGAATTTTTGCAGTGTATTTTTCTGGTGCATCTACTTCAACTTCATCATCTTTTTTATGACCCAAAATAGCTTGAGCTAAAGGAGAAAGGTTAGAAATTTTTGCTTCAAAGGGGTCGGCATTTAAACTACCCACAATTTGAAATGATAATTCTTCTTGTGTATTTAAATTTAAAACTTTAACCTTTGAACCTAATGAAACAGTTTTAGCATTTGAAGATTTTAAAATTTGTGCTCTACTTAAAATATATTCAATTTCAGCAATTCTTGATTCAATTATTCCTTGTTTTTCACGAGCTGCATCATATTCAGCATTTTCTGATAAATCACCTTGACTTCTAGCTTCTTTAATCTCTTCAATTACTTTAGTACGTTCAACAGTGATTAAATTTTCTAATTCTGCTTTGTAAGCATCTAAACTTTCTTGTGTTAAAAAAAATTGATCTTTTTTTGTTTGGATCATAATTCTCCTGATAATTAGTCTATTTTATTATTTTAAATAATGTTAATAAATTTTAACAAAAAAGAACTTATTTTGTAATTAATAAAATTGAATTGTTTTCTGTTTTTCTTTCTTCAAATCTAATTCCTGTTAGCTTTAGATATTCATAAAATTCTTTTTTTACTTTTTTAGGAATATTGATAATTATAATGATTCCTAAAGCGCGTAAGTTTTTCCAAGCTAAGTCAAAATTATTATTAAAGTCTGCTTCTGGTATATTTTTTAAAACTATAAAATCTAATTTTGGAATTTGATTTTGGTTTAGTAAAAAAAGTTTATTAGGAAATAAAATTGTATTTTCTATATATTCTTTATATGGATCTACTAAATCTTTTTCAAATGCATAAGCATTAATTTTTAGTTGATTAGCTAAAACTAAAAGTTCAAAAGCACTTGTTTTTCCTAAAACTGCTGCGTTTGAAAAATTATTTATACTAACTGTATTTAGTAAAAAATTAATTTCATCTGTTGTTCAAAATGATTCTTTATAAAATTCAACATATTCAGGTAGAATAAAAACTTTATTTTTTTTTATTATAGATTGGTCATGAGATTTTGCAAGAATTTTTTTGTTAATGTGTTTTATATAAAACAAAATACCAAAACCTATTGTAGGTACAATAATTACAGAAGCAGCAAGTACTCAAAATAAAATATTATTCATCCTGTTTTTTTAACCTAATTTCTGAATTATCATTTTCATCGATGACTTCATTTTCTTCTAAAAAAGCTTCAAGAATTTTTTCAGCAATCTCATATTCATCATCTAAAAGATCTTCTAATTTACCAATTTCATTTTCTTTTTGTACATAAATGACATCTTCTACAACGTAGTAAACAAATTTGTAGCCTGAATCTTCATAGTGGAATAAAATATGTCCAATTATTTTTTTTCCATCAGTTGTTTGGAGTTCAATTTCACGATCTTTATCTTTTAAATTTACCATTTTAACCACCTGTTAAATAATTTTCTAAAATAATTTGTGCAGCCATTTTATCTTTTTTTTGTTTTCTTCTTTTTTGTGAAAGTCCACCGATTCTCATTATTTCATTTGCTTGCTTAGTTGATAATCTTTCATCTATTAAAATAATAGGCACTTGAAAATTATTTTTTAATTTTTCATGAAAATTTTCCACCATAAAAGTTCTTTCGCTTTTAGTACCTGTCATTCTTGTAGGATAACCTAGAACTATTTTTTCAATTTTATAAATTGAAAAATATCTTTTAATTTCTTCAATTACTTCATCAAATTGATTTTCTGCAAATAAAAAATTATCTAATGCTTGAGAAATAACTTTTAATTCATCTGTAATTGCAAAACCGCAAGTTTTTGTTCCAAGATCCAAGGCTAAAATTCTAGACATAATTTTTGATAGCTTCTTTAACTATATTTAAAATATTATCATTTAAATCACAAGATCCTTGCGCAATAATTGCAGAACCACCACCTTTTCCGTTTACTTTACTAAAAATATTTTTTAATAATTGGTTGGAATCTAAAACTTTTGATGAAATTACCAGTAATTGTTTTTGTGATTGGGATCCTAAAACAAAAATATTTTGAGGATATTTTTCTCTTAATTCAGCGGCAATAATTTTAAGTGTTTCTACAGGAAAATTACAATTAATGTAAACATCAAAATTACCAATTTTTTCAAAAGTTATTTCTAAATCATCAGTTTTAACTTGTGTTTTTTGTTTTAATAATTTTTTATTTATTTCTCTAGCTTCATTAATGTTATTAGTTAAAATTTCAAGATTTTTTTCTAAGTTTTGAGTTAGAGTTAATTCCAATTTATAGTTATTATCTAATGCTTGGTTTTTGTCAACAATTTTTTGTAAAATTTCAACTTGTTCCTTATTTTTTTCTAATAAAAATTTATTAATTAATTGATTTGTAGTAATTGCTCTAATTCTGTAAATACCAACACCTTTATTTTCAACATTTACAATTTTAAAATTTTCAATTCCCTTAGAGTTATAAATATGAGTTCCTCCACAAAGATCGATTGTGATATTTTCAAATTCAACTAATCTTACATTATTAGGATCCATATATTCAGTTTCTTCAAGTGTCATAATAGCATTTAACTCTCTAGCCTTTTTTAAATCAGTTTCTAAGTAGTTTCTATTTGCACTTTGCTTGATATACTCACGAACTAAATTTTCGATTTGTTTAATTTCTTTTTCTGTAGGTTTATGATCTAAAGGAAAGTCAAATGTTAGTCGCTCTTCATTATTATCTGATCCTAATTGTTCAATTGTAGATCCATAAATTTCCCTTAAAGCTTTAAACAATAAATGAGTGGATGAATGGTTAATTTCTAGTTTTGTTCTGTTTTGGGGATTTACAAAACATTCTACTTCATCTTTGAAATTAATTTTTCCTTTAACTACATGTATATTATTTCCGTGTTTATCTTTGAATACTTCAAGAATTTCAATTTTATTATCTTTTTGTAAAAGATAACCTTGATCATGTTTTTGACCACCACCTGTTGCATAAAAAGTAGTTTTATCTAGAATTAAAAATGCTTTACCTTCAATTTCATCAACAGTTTTTTCTGTGTTAGCTAGAAATAAAATTTTTGCTTTTGTTTGTAAATTATCATAACCAATAAATTTTGAAATTTTTGTTTTTACTAAACTTAAAGAATTAATTGCTTTTTGCATTGCAACTTTTTTGTTACCGCGAGATTTATCTGCATGTTTTTTTAAATAATCATCAAATAAATTAATATCTAAATCAATGTTTTTTTCTTTTAATATTTCTTGTGTTAATTCAATTGGAAACCCATATGTTTCATACATTTTAAAAGCAACTTCAAAATCTAAATTGTGTGGATTTTTAGCAATTTCTTTTTCAAGTAATTTTTGTCCTTGATCAATTGTTTCTGAAAAGAATTCTTCTTCTTCCTTAATTATTTGTGAAACTTGTGCCACATCAATATCAAATACCAAAGATTTTTTTACTACATCAACCAGTTTATATAAAAATGTTTTTTGTTTGATGTTTAGTTTTTTACCTGAACGATAAGCTCTTCTAATCAGTCTTCTGATGATATAACCACGAGATACATTAGAAGGTTTTACACCATCATTAATAGCATTTATTGCAGCTCTAATATGATCAGCAATAATTTTAAAATATGTATTAATTAGTTTTTGATCTGCATTTTTTGTAAAGTAATTATTAGGATCATATTTAAAATCTGTCATTTCTTCAATAGCATTAATAATAGGTATAAATAAATCTGTATCAAAATTTGTGGGGGCATCTTGTAAAATAGAAACAATTCTTTCTAAACCTGCACCAGTATCAATATTTTTTTGTGCAAGCTCTGTATAATTATTTTTACCATCATTATTAAATTGTGAAAATACAATGTTTCAAATTTCGATATAGCGATCATTTTCAATATCTTCTTTTAAAAGTTCAATTCCTCGAGAATCAAATTTTTCACCACGATCATAAAAAATTTCACTACATGGGCCACAAGGTCCTTGCCCCATATCTCAAAAGTTTGTTTTTCTAGATCCTGCAATAATATGTTCTTCTTTGATCCCTAAATTTTTTCAATATTGCTTGGTTTCTAAATCTTCTCCAAAATATGTAATATAAATTCTGCTAATATCTAAATTTAAGTAATTAATCAAAAAATCATAAGCCATTTCAATTGCTTCTTTTTTAAAATAATCACCAATTGAAAAATTACCTAACATTTCAAACATTGTATGATGTCTGGAAGTAATACCTACATTTTCAATATCATTAGTTCTAATCGCTTTTTGAGAGTTAGTTAATCTTGGGTGTGGTGGTTTTCTTTTTCCTGAAAAAAAATCTTTCAAAGTTGCAACTCCAGAATTAATTCATAACAGTGAAGGATCATTTTGAGGAACTAGTGATTTAGTTTCTACTATTTTATGATCATTTTTTACAAAAAAATCTAATCATAATTGTCTAATTTCTTTTGAACTTTTCATAAAACTCCTTAGTTATCTAAATTGTTAATAAAGCTGCAATTAATCCTGAAATTCCTAAGATTCAAACAACAGTTATTATTTTGAAAAAATAAGTTTTTGTTCTTTTACTCAATAATAAAGTATTGTGTTTTAAAGCTAAACTTTGATTAATTTGAATTTTATTATATTTTTCAATTCTCTTTTGACCAACTCAAACTGTAAGTAATGATAAACCAGAAAATATTGTTGGTATTTGATAAAATAAAAATAAATTTAAAAATGAGTAAATTTTTGATACTTCTTGTGTATAAAGTTTAACTCCGGTTTTTTCTTCAAAATGGGAAGCTGGATAGAATATCAATTTGAAGATCTCAATTACAATAAAGTCTCCTGTTCCAACTCCACCAGGTGTAATGGAAATTGAATTAGCAGATTTAACAATATTTGTTCCTATTCAAATATTTAAATAGAATCCACCTTCCAGATTTGGTACTAACATATTCATCAATAAGCCAATAAAAGGTGCAAAAGTTAAAATTGCTGAAATTAATTTAATAATTAAGACTACAAAAAATAACTTAAAATTTTTCAAAATAGAAATAAAGTTATTTCTCGTCTTTTCAAATCCATAGTATTTACTTCCTGAAAGTTTTGCCGGATCTAATACAAATGTATAAGGTATTCATTCTAAAATATAAATTCAAGTACTCACTATTTTTATTTGTAATCATTTTCAATAAGCCAAAATTCAGTAAAGTAAAACACCTAAACCATTTATAATAACACCTAAAATTAAACTCACAGTAATTGTATAACTAGCTTGTGTTCCTTGCGCAAAAAAATCACTATAAAAAGTAAAAATAAAGGGCAACATAATTAAACTGTAAAGCACTAAGGTGATTTGAAAAATAAAACCTGAAGCTAAATATGATGCTGCTAATTTACTTGTATCATATCCTTTTTTTCTTAGATATCAAAAGGATACAATATCCCCCCCTACATAAAATGGCGTGATATTGGAAACAGAAATTCCTATAAAACTAGACATAAATAAATCTCAAATTTTGATTTTTACATTTTGTTTTTTTAACATCCAAGCAATAGTTACTGAATAAAGAATATTAAGGATAATCAAATTCCCTGCTGTTATTAAAATAAAATAAGTTCGTGTAAGACGATTTTGGGTAAATATGGCTCAGGCATCTCTAAAAATTTTTAATCCATTTTCTGAGTCAGTATAAAGAAATCTAAAAGTTAGATAAAAAATAACTGCTAAAAATAATAATGATAAAGAATATTTAATTGTTGTTTTTTTAATATTGGATTTTTCCAGTTTTGACAACATTTCCTTCTTAGAATTAATTTCTTCAATAATTGCTTTTTCTTTTATAACTTTTTTAGAAAAATGCTCGGTTGATACAGGAGTTCTTACAATATACTTTAATTCATTTTTGTAGTTGTTATATTTAATAAGAATATCAGTTTTATCTAATAAAATTAACTGCAAAACAACATAATTGTTTTCAAATTTCGTTTTTCTTCTATTAATTATTTTTTGATTATTTAAATTTTCTAATTTTTCAATTCTAGCAACTAAATTCAATGCTTCTTCTTTATTAACATATTGAATTTCTGTGTTTTCTCTATATAAGCCATTTGTTTGTTGAATTTCACTTAAAACATCAAATAAAGTTTTTTCTCATTTTTTGTAGTAAGAAGCCATTTCTAAAATTTTCATTGCAAAAGTTAAAGCATCAAAACTACTTAATGCTTGATGTTTGGCAACAAAAAACTTGTTTTCTTCATCAAAATAAATGCTAAATCCCGGATTTTTTTGGATTTTTCTTAATACAATATTTCTGTTATCTGAAACAATAACTTTTGATTTGGGGATTTCTTTAACATAACTGTCGATAAATGAAGTTGTGGTATCTAGTCTGTAAAAATTAACTTTTTCTGATTTAGTTTCTTTTAAATAATTTAAATACAAAATAATTAATGAATTGTAGTCTAAATATTTGACTAAAGATTTTTGTTTTACTAAACAAGCAATTTCTGTTGAGTCAGTTGAAAAAATAAAACCAATATCATTTTTTTCTTTTTTAATTTTTTTTGATAAAAATTTTAAAACAGAATTTTGTTTAATTAAAGCTTTATTTCTGTCTAATTTAAAAATTTTATTTTCAATTTGATAGTCTGTAAACTTGTAATTTAATCTTCTGAATGATTGTCTCAAAAATTCTTCTTGTGCCATACTTAAAGAAATATAAGAAAAAGAAAAATTAGGTTCTTTATTAACTTTGTTTTCTTTTAAAATGTATTCGACATATTCATCAAAAATTTCTGAATCAATATAATTAATTTTTTTAAGGTTAAATTTTTCTTTTTTTTGTTTTTGAATTTCTGAATAATGTATTCTACTATTTAAAATTTCGATTTCTTCAGTTGTAAAGCTTTTATTTTCTTGATTTTTAAAAGAAAAAGTAAAATTATCAGCAATTGAATTATTTTTTGAAACATAAATCAAGTTGTTTAAATTTAATTGATTCATTGTAAAAAATGAAACAGAAAAAGGAGTGGCATGATTTTCTGTAAAGTTATAAACTTTAATTCCATAATGAATTAAAAAAGAAGAAAGAAAAGAAGAAAAAATAGATGAATCTTCATTTTCATCATGTCCAATTAGTACAGTTTGTTTTTTTGCTTCATATTTTTGCTTTAGAAGACTTGCATAGTTATAAGCAATTAAGGCAATTGTATTAACATTAATCTGTTCTTCATTTTCTCCAGCAACTGAAATTATTTTATCTTCTACAACTTTCAAAGATGAATTTAAACGGCTAATTTTTTTTAAAAATTTTAAATTATGAAATTTTTCAAAATTAAATTTACCTAATAGTTTGTTAGAGGTTTGAAAATATGATCAATCATCTCTAACAGAACTATTTTTCATTTTGATCCTCTTTTGCCTCTTTTAAAGGTTTTTTATTATTTGGCTTATTGTTTTTTGATTTTTTTACAGGCTTTGGTGTATTTGAGTTTTGTTTAGCTTTTTTATCTATCATTAGAATTGAAGTAAGAATAACTGGTTTTCTCCTTTTTTCTTTGTAGATATAGGATTCTAATCTTTCTTTTACAAGTTTCTTAATTTGGGGAATACTTCAATCTGGACTATTTTTAATTAAAAACAAGATTGAACGATGCACAATTTTTTTGCATTCTTCTACAAGCTCTGTGGAAGTTTTGACATAGAACGATCCTCTTGATACAATTCTTGGTCTACCAATAATTGTATTTTTATTTTTGTCAATAGCAACAATTACATTAACAAATCCGCTTTCACCTAAAAGTACTCTTTCCTTGATTGTTTGAGTATTAGATTTTGAAACAACATCACCTTCAACATATACAGGTCCTACTTCAATTGTTTCTTTTGAAATTGTAAGTTTTTTATTTTTTAAATATAAAACTTCACCATTACGAGGAATAATAATGTTTTTAGGATCTACTCCGTTTTTTTCTGCTGTATTTCCGTGAACAACTGACATTCTGTATTCTCCATGATAAGGTACAAAATATGTAGGTTTTGTAGTTTGAAAAATTTTATCATGTTCTTCCTGATAGGCATGCCCTGAAGTATGTAAATATCCATCTACTCCGTTTTCTTTTATTATTGCGCCTAGTTTGTATAGTTTATTAACTAATAACTCAATTTTCATTCTGTTTCCAGGTATTGGCGAAGATGAAAAAATAATCATATCATTATGTTTGATTGAAATCTGCGGGTGTTTACCTGTGGCCATTTTTGCTAAGGCTGCAAGGCGTTCACCTTGAGAACCTGTAGTTAAAATCAATAATTCATTATCTTGATATTTAGAAATATTTTTTTTGTCCACAAAAACGGTATCAGGTACATTTAAATATCCTAATTTTCTACCAATGTTAATTCCATTAACCATCGATCTACCAAAAATTACAACTTTTTTTTCTAACTTTGCAGCTAGTTCAATAATCGCTGTAAGTCTAGTTAAATTAGAGGCAAAAGCTGTAAGAATAATTTTTTTTTCTGCACTTCTAAATAAATCTTCAATATCTTTTAAAATATCTTTTTCACTAGGAGAATGCATGGGACGCATAGCATTTGTCGAATCAGAAAGTAAAACTGTTAAATCTTCTTTTCCCATTTGTTCTAGTTTTGAAAAATCTGTAAGATTACCAATCGGTGTATAGTCAAATCTAAAATCTCCTGTACACATAATTGATCCGTCCTCAGTTTGAACTCTAATTCCAAAAGCATCCGGAATTGAGTGCTGAGCTGTTCAAAAATCAACTTTGACATCTGAAAAATCAATAACTAAATCTTTTTCTATTTCAATAAATTCAACTTTATTTCTGATTCTTTTTTCTTCAAATTTTAATTTTAAATATTGAACAGCAATTTTAGGTGCATAAATTCTTTTAACATTAACTTGCTGCACTAAAAAAGGAATGCCACCAATGTGATCTTCATGTCCGTGTGTTATAAACACACCTTGAATTTTGTCTTGGTTTTCTTTTAAATATCCATAATCAGGGATTACACCTTTAATTCCTGTAACAAAACTATCTGCAAATTTTATTCCTGAATCAATGATAATAATTGAATTATTTTTTTCAATAACAAGCGTGGATTTACCTATTTCTTGCATTCCACCCAAACCAAATAATTTAGTTGGTTTCATAGATAGACTCCTCAATATATATGTAATTAATAATTAAAAAATTATGTTGTTAGCATAATTTTTAAAAGGTTTAGTTTTACTTTTTAAATAACAGTAAAATATGCTATATTATAACATTTATTACTTAATTATTTTCATATTCCTAGAGAAAGCGACTTTGCATAATTCTCAGCTGCAATCAGTTGCTTAAAATATTCCGTGTCAGAATTGAAGAATTTATCATTGATTTCATTATTGATAAATGCAACTTCTGCTAATCCTTCTTTTAGCAAAATTATTGAAATATCATTTTTGTTTAAAAAAACTTTTGCCACAGTTCTTTCATAAATATCTTTAGAAATTTTTATAATTTCTACTGTTTTTTGTTCTACTAATTCACGTAATCGATTAGTTGCTTTTTCTGCTCAATAGCGAATTAATCCGCTAGTTTTAATAAATTCTTTGTTGCTATTTTTTATAGACATTTCCCGGGCATTAATACCATGAAGACGGATTTTTTCAGCATTTTTATTTAAAATTAAAGTATCGCCATCAATCACTTTGGAAACAAAAAATTTTTCTGTATTGTGTTTATGTATACAAGAACTTAAAATGAAAATTGGTGACAATAATGTCAAAATTTTTAATGATTTTTTGTACATTAAAAAAAGAAAATAAGGCCAATTACGCCTTATTTGCTGAACCTAATTCAAGAATTTTTTCTGTAACAGTTCTTTCCATAGCTGCTATACCAGGAGCATATAATTTTCTTGGATCAAAGTTTTTGCCTTTTTTAGCTTCTCCAGATTCAACATAATCCCAAATAGCTTTAGCATTTGCTTGTTGTAATTCGGTGTTAATATTAATTTTAGAAATACCTAATGAGATTGCTTTAAGAACTTGTTCTTTAGGGATCCCTGAACCACCATGTAATACTAACCCAATTTTTGCAGCTTCTCTAAGTTTATCGATAGCTTCAAAATTTAAAGTTTTTCATTCTGCAGGGTAAGGGCCATGAATATTTCCGATTCCCGCTGCTAGCATTGTTAGACCTAAAGCTGCCATTTTTGCTGCTTCAGCAGGATCTGCAATTTCTCCTGATCCAATAATTCCATCTTCTTCACCACCAATTGAACCAACTTCGGCTTCAACTGAAATATTATGTTTGTTAGCAAACTCAACAATTTTTTTTGTATTTTCATAATTTGTTTCAAATGATTCATGTGAACCATCATACATCACTGATGTATATCCAGCTTCAATAGCATTAATACATCCTTGGTATGATCCATGGTCTAAATGTAAAGCTACAGGGACAGTAATTTTTTGGTCTTTAATTAATCCTTTAACCATACCTACAACTACATTTAATCCCCCCATGTATTTAACTGCTCCTTCTGAAGTTGCAATAATAATAGGTGAATTCATTTGTTGTGCTGTTAGTAAAACTGTTTTTGCTCACTCTAAATTGTTAATATTAATATGTGGAACTGCATATTTATTTTCAAATGCTTTTTTGATCATGTCTTTAGCATTTACTAAATTATTCATTATATCTCCTTGTAAATTAAAAATATCTTATAAATTATAATGTTTTTATATTTTTTTCCTTCATTTTTTTACGATGTTTTACATAAATTTTAGGTATTGATTTAAGATAATTTTTTTATTATTGTACCTATTTATAAAATGTAAAAAAAACTAACTTTTGTATAAAAAAAACTAAATATTTTTAGTTTTTAGTTTTAATTTGCTAAAATTTTTTTAATGGAAACTTCACTTATTAAGGCAATTGAAAGAATTGCTAAACAGAAAGTAAATCTTGTTTACAGCTCAATCGCTGAAACTTTATTAAATAATATTCATAATTTAGAAAATTTTAATATTAATGATTATTCTAAAATGGCTTCGTGTTCTCCTGCTTCTTTTTTAAATTTTGCCAAACACTTAGGATACAGTGGAACTAAAAATTTAATTCCTGCAATAATGATGGAAAGAAATTTACTTAAAGTACAAAAAAGCGCAGTAGAAAGTGATAATTCCAATAAAAATTTAGATAAAAGTATAAGATTGGAAAACTATTTTAAATTTATGCAAGAATCTCTGGAATTTACAAATCAAGTAAATCGGGAAAACATTTTAAATTTTGATCAATATTTAAAAAAAGATCAAAAAATATATTTGGTAGGTAAGGGTGCAAACTTAGATGTAATTAATATTTTTGCAAATTATTTATCTAAGTTAGATTATCATGTTGTCCATAGTTTAGATTTTGAAGTGCAACAAAAATGAATTAAAAATTTTAGTGCTAATGATATAATAATTATTTTTTCTTTCACTGGTGGTTCTACACGTATTTCTAAAATTGTAAAACACGCCATAGAGAAAAATGCTAAAGTTATTAATTTTACTTCTAACCTTTTAAGTTATATTGCATCAGTTGCCACCCTTAATTTATCTGTTCCAAAAAATGAAGAAATTATGGAAGAACAAAGAACTGCAAGATTAAGTCTTTTATTTATTGTAATGCAAATTGTTTATGTATTAAAAGATAGATAATTTTTTAAAAAATATTGATCTAATAAAAAAATATTGCATACATTTTTTTATTAAAATGCATGCAATATTTTTATTTTTTAATTATAGTATGTCCTCCAAATTGCTTACGCAATTGGGCTAATAATTTATTTGCGAAAGGATCATTAGTAAATGATTGTTGTCTTAACATTAAAGATAGTGCAATTACTGGTGCAGGAACATCTAATTCTAATGCGGATTCTACAGTTCATTTAGCTTCGCCAGTAGCATTAACAAATCCACCAGTAGCTTCAAAATCTGCTTTGTTTTCTTTTCTAAAAACTTCAGCAGTTAATTCAATTAATCATGAACGAATTACAGAACCGGCGTTTCAAAGGTGGGCTACTTTTTCTAGATCAAAATCAAATTCACTTTTATCAAGGATGGCAAATCCTTCAGCAATAGCTTGCATCATTCCATATTCAATTCCATTATGAACCATTTTTAAGAAATGACCTGATCCTGTTTTACCAGCATGCAAAAATCCATCTTTTTGTGCAAGATCTTTAAATAACTGATTTACTTTTTTAATAGCTTCATTTTCTCCACCCACCATAAAGCAAGCACCATTTCTTGCTCCTGAAGGTCCTCCACTAGTTCCAGCATCTAAAAGAAAAACATTTTTAGCATTGCAAAGCTCTAAATTTTTCTTTGTATTTTTTCAGTTATTATTTCCTGTATCAATAATGATAGCTTCAGGAGATAAATATTTTAATAATTCTATGATAGTTTCTTCTGTCGGTTTGCCATGTGGAATTGATAACAAGTAAGTTGATTGTTCTCCAACTTCTTTTACAAGTTGCGCTATATCACTTACAAGTTTAATTTTATTTTTTAACAAATCATTTTCAGTTATATTAGGATCATAACCAATTACAGAGTAACCTTTGTCAACTGCATTCAAAGCAAAACCCGAACCCATTTTACCTAAACCGATAATTCCTATCTTTGTCATTATTTTTCCTCTGTCTTTTTGGTTTTATATTTTTTTAAATTTTCATAAAGTTCATTATATTCACTTTTATTTAAAAATTGTTTTACAGTATAAATATTATCTTTTTGTGTTTTTTCTTTTGCAAAATTTTCAAAAACGTTTGTAGTTACGACAATGTCAGCATCAGCTGGTAAGTCTTTTAAAGCTGCATTTGTAACCTCGATATCTATATTATTCTCTTTTACTCACTTCTTAATAATACCTGCTGCCATAGTAGATGATCCCAATCCGGCATCACATGCTACAACTATTTTTCTAGCTGCTGTATAATTGATTGCTTTTTGAGATTCTATTTTTGAATTTTCTGTAGCAAGTTGATCATTTGATCCATTTTCAAAACTCATTCCTTCGTCTGTGAAAACAACTCTAGTATTTGTTGATGCTTGTTGTGAGTCATTTTTTCTCTCTAGTCATAATAAGAAACCAGCTACAATGAAAGTAACAAATGCTCCTGAAAAAATACCTAATAAATTTATTCCTAAAGCATATCCATCAGGTGAAGTTCCAATTACAGAAATAATTGATCCAGGAGAAACTATAGTTGAAGTTCCTCCACCTAAAAAGCTGAAAACAGCCATAGATGTTGCTGCACCTAAAATTGTTGAAATAATCATTTTAGGTTTTGCAATAACATAAACATAGTATACTTCATGAATTCCACCAACTAGTTGAATTAAACTTGATCCTAAGGCGTTAGTTCTTTCTGTACCTTTTTTGAAAATTGCATATGCAATTAATAATCCAAACCCTGGTCCAGCATTTCCACCAAATAAGAAGAAAATTGATCTTGCAGCTTCTATACCTTCTTCCTGTAATGTTCTTATTTCCTCTAATCCTATTGGTGATAAAATTCCATGATTTAAAGCATTATTTAAAAAGATAGTTCTAGTTGGTTCTGTAAAAATTGTCATTAAAGGTGCTACATATTTATTATTACCAAATGCACCAATAATTTTTGTTAAGATTCATGTAATTCCAAACATGATTCATGCTCATGCGAAAAATAACACTAGTCCCATTAAAATCGCAATAATTGCTAATGAAAAATTTCGAATCAACATTTCAAAGCCAACTTTGACTTTATTAATATATAGTGACTCTATTTTCTTGAATGCTCAAACAGAAAAAGGTGCAACAATCATCGCTCCTACAATTTGATTCGGTGCTCTACCTGCTAAGCTTTTACCATCAATGGCAATTATTTCAGGGAAGATATTTCAAATTTCATCTGTACCTACAATAATGACTACTGTCATAAAGGCACCGAAAGCTGCACCTCTAACACCATAAATCATTTTCCCAGCATTAACTCCAATTAAAATTGGAATTAATCATTTAATTCCTGGGCCAACAATTGCGCCTAGTGAATTTAATGTATCTGGTTTATCTTGCCCGGTAAATCAACCGTGTGAACTCCCTGAATTGTATAAAAACATCGAAGTTCATAAACCTCATGCAATGAAAACACCAATTGAAGGTAGAATCATTCCAGCCATAAATGAACCAATTTTTTGAATTTTTTGACGCATACCTCCAGGAGCATACTTCTTAAAATTATTTGGTTTAATATTTTTGGTTAAAGTCATTTTATCCTTTCTTTTCTCTTCTAAATTTAGAGAAAAATTTTTATTAATTTCAATTATAAGTAGAAAAAATAATGATTTATTGTTTCTTAAATTTTTTATAATTTAGTGAAATTTTTCAAAAAAAAAAAAAAAAAACTTTCATTTTAAAAATGAAAGTAGTTAAAAGAAATTAATTGATATTTAGTAACCCATAGCTTCTTCATATTCGTCAAGCGTTCCTCTAAAAATGAATGAAGAATTTGGTTTTATTTCTAAAATAACATTTGCAACTTTTTTTACCAAAGCTCTATTATAAGTTGTAAAGATTGCTCCAGATTGATAATTTTGTAGTCCCTCAATTACTGAATCAATTGATTCAGTGTCTAAATGATCTAATGGTTGATCTAAAACTAAAAAGTTAGATTCTTTTAACATCATTCTCGAAAACATTAAACGAGCTTTTTCTCCACCTGATGTTACTTGGACATTTTTAAATACTGAATCTCCACTGAATAACATTCTTCCCAAAAAACTACGCATTCTTTGATCAGAATTGTCTTTAGTTGCTTCTGTAGTATTTTCTAAAGGCCATTTACTAATTCAGTCCATAATGGTTTCTTCTTTGGGAAAATATTTTGTATTATCAGAAGGAAAATAAGTCGTTTTAATTGTGTTTCCTCATTTTACTTCTCCAGATGTTGGTTTTTCTAAACCTAATAAAATTTCTAGTAACTTAGTTTTAGCAATATCATCCTCACCTAATAATGCTAATTTTTCACCATTAGATAAAGAAAAATTTAAGTTTGAAAATAAAGTTTCACCAGTTTTTGAAACATAAGAAAGATCTTGCACTTCTAAGATCTGTTTTCCTGGTCTTGTAAAAATATCGAAGCGAATGAAAGGATATTTTCTACTTGAAGGTTTAATTTCATCTAAAGTAATTTTCTCTAAAGCTTTTTTTCTAGAAGTGGCTTGTGATGATTTAGAAGCATTAGCTGAAAAACGAGCAATAAAAGCCTGAAGTTTAGCAATTTGATCTTCTTTTTTAGCATTTTGATTTTTTTGCATTTCACGCATTAATTCAGAAGATTCTTTTCAGAAACTGTAATTTCCTGTAAACATTTTAGCTTCTCCAAAATCAATATCTACAATATTTGTACATACTTGATCTAAAAAATCACTATCATGGGAAACTACAATAACAACATTTTCATAATCAATCAAAAAATTTTCTAATCATTTAATTGATTTAAGATCTAGATGGTTAGTAGGCTCATCCATAATTAAAACATCGGGATTACCAAATAAAGCTTTTGCTAAAAGTACTTTTACTTTTTGCGCAGCTTTTAAATCTTTCATTTGCAGGTTTCATTTTTCTTTTTCAATTCCTAAACCGGAAAGTAAAATTTGTGCATCATTTTCTGCACTTCAACCACCCATCATTCCGAATTGTTCTTCTAATTCACCTGCTCTTGTGTAATCTTCTTCAGAAGCATTAGGATCTGCATAAATATCATTTTTTTCTTTTTGAATTTCGTATAATTTTTGATTTCCCATAATTACAACATCTGTAACTACATAATCATTGTACATATTATGATCTTGCGAAAGAACAGAAATTCTTCTTTCTTTTTCAATAAAAACTTCACCTGATGATGGTTCAATTTCTTTTGCCAGTATTTTTAAGAAGGTTGATTTACCTGCTCCATTTGCTCCGATTATTCCGTATGTATTACCTTCAATGAATTTTAAATTAACATTATCAAACAGTTTTTTATCTGAAAAAATTTTTGACAAATTTCTTACTTCTAACATTTTTACCTTCTTTCAAATAAATTATGTCTATTATATAATAAGAGGTTATTTTTAATATATCAAACTAAAAAATAATTTTATTTTAGTATAATTACACTTTATAATGCTAAAAACTAAAAATACATCTAATAATTGATTTACACTAAATTTTAAATTAACTAGAAAGGAATGAAAAACTAACTTTTTCTTTTTACTACCAATAATTCTTTCATCCATCTTATTCGCATCTAACAACTTTGTGGATAATTTCATGGTTACACATATTAATGGCGGAATTTCTGCTTTGTCTTATGCCAATGCATGAATGGGAATTATTTTCGCTTTTTTAATTGGAATTAATATTGTTGGAAATATGCTTGTTGGACAATATAAAGGAACAGATAATATTAAAAATATTAATTCTTCAAATCGTTTAAGATATTTTGTTTCAGTATCTTTTGCAACTATTTTTTTTATTGGATCACAAATTTCACCAGAATGATTTATTTCATTTTTTGCTAGGACTAACCAAGGAATAGGTTATGAACTAGGTATAAGATACATTCGAATTGTGTCTGTAACTTGAATTACTACTGCTTGAATTTTTGTGAGTTCAAGTATTTGTCGTGAACTAGGTTCAGCTAAAGGAATTTTAATTGTTAACATAGTTTCAGTTTCATCAAACGTGCTTTTTAATATCATATTTTTAAATATTTTAAAAATGAGTGTTGAAGGAGCAGCTTATGCAACTTTAATTTCTAACTTTTTCTTTGTATTAACAACAGTTATTATTTTCTTAACAAGACAAAAAAAATATTTTGTTTTACCTTTTGCTTTTTGAGCGGTTTATAAAGAAATTTGAATTCACTATTTTAAAAGAATCCCAACAATGGTTATTTCTACAGTAAGTTTTCTTTTTATTGCTATTCGTGCTGTTTTTTGAAATCAAACTTTTCATGAAGGTTCTGTAGGTGAAGAACATTGAGCTTTAGGAGCTGCTGTTGTTTTGGGGATTACTAATTCCATTAATAATATTTTAACTTCAGCGTTTCCTTCGGTATCTGCTTCTGTTTCTAATTTTGTTGGTAAAAATTTAGGTGCTGGTAATATTGAAGAAGCTAAAAAAGAAGCACAAAAATTAAGAGGATTCAACTTTGTTTTCAGTATTGGTTTATCAGTTGTTTTTTCTCTTGTTTTTATGATTATTCTTAACACTAACCTTTTTGCTGGTGGAGTTTTAGACGATGTAAAAACCAAAATGATGCAAGAAGGTTGAACTGAAAGTGCAGCAATTAATGAAGCTAATACGGCAGCCAGTTTTTACTTAAAACAAATCCAGTACACCTTGATTCCTATTATTATTTTTAATCCATTTTGACTATGAATTATTACTACATCAAGGGCGATTGGTTCAGGTGGAAGAACTAATTTAACAGCTGTTTTTGACTTTGTATTTAACTTTTTACATGTTGTATTTTTAGCGATGTTAGTTTACTTAGTTGTACCAGCAATTAAAAACTCAGTTTCAAACGAAGCATTGTTACCAATTATTCTATTTATCTTTTATGCTTTTGAAGTTGTGATAAAAATTCCAATTTATGAGTATTTATTTTATCACTTTAAATGAGCTAAAAAAATTTATAAATAAAAAAATGGTTTTAAAACCATTTTTTTATTTTAGTTTTTATTATCTATTTTCTAAATGATCCCATAATTCTTGCAACATAATACATTAATCTGATGAAGGCAACAAATAATAATAAACTGTAAGCTAAAACTGCTCGATTAATCATTTCTTTTCCAATTTTAGTTTCTGAGTAATTACTTGTTTGATCTTCGTTTCATTCTACTTTTGGCATACGATTTAAATAATCATCTTCTGTTTTAATCTGGTACAAAATAAAACCAATATATAATGTGTAAAATAATGTTCCTAACGCTGTAACAAATGTGTAAAGCATATTGTTATTTGAAAGGAAAAAACCAATAATAGAAGAAATTATTAAGCTAATACCTAATACGATTAATAAAGGTGTAAGTTTATTGAAGTTGATAATATTTTTGTAAGCTAAAAATCCCATTATTCCCATTACACCAAAAGGTACTCCAATAATAATAAGCAATCCTTTAGCTCCTGAATCTGCATCTACAAATAAAATAAGTAGTGCTGCACTTATTGAATCAAAAAATACAATCGCTCCATAAAAAAATATCATAACTCACATAGGAATTCTCAAACTACGTGATATTACCATTCAGTATCCTACTATATTTACTATTATAAAGACTATTAATAAACCAATTCCAATTGCTCTTGAAGAAACTAATCTATTTAAAATGAAAGTAAATCCTTGTTGTACTGCTGGAATTCATAAAATTGCAAAGGCAAATCCGAATGTAAAAGCAAGTGTTGCTCCAAAAAGAGCTAAAGTTTTTCCTAAAATTAAATTTTTAACTCTTGCTTTTTCTGAAAAATCATTTGTTTCAGTCCCAAAAGGATTATTTTTTTTAAACATATTTTTTAACATAATAAATTTATTATATCAGTTTAGTGTTTTAATAAAAGTTTTTAAAATTAACCAAAGCAAAAAAGAAAATAAAAAAAAGCGACTCCCTATTTTTCCATCTCTGGTATCGTCGGCGTAAAGAGGCTTAACTGCTGAGTTCGGAATGGATTCAGGTGATCCCTCTTGCTTTGGTCACTCGAAAAATAATTTTATCTTATTTTTTAAAAAAATCAAGAAAAAAAATTTTCCATTATAAAATACAGTATTTTTTTGTTTTTATAATGGAAATAATCTGAATACTAATTTGTTTTTTAAGCTACTTTAATTGCTATTTTTAAAACTGGCTCACGGCGTGTTTCAAATAATTCATAAGCTTCTAAAATATCGTCAAATTTATATCTATGTGAAACTAATAAACTAGTATCAATTCTTTTTTCTTCTACTAATTTAATCAAGCGTCTCATTCTTTCACTTCCACCTGGACATAAAGATGTTTTAATTGTATTATCTCCTAAACCAGCATGAAAAAATTCTAGGGGAATTATTAAATCTTCTGAATAAACTCCTACAGATGAAAGTGTCCCACCAGGTCTTAAAACTTTTAAAGCATCTTGAAATGTTTGATTAGTTCCTAAACATTCAACAGATGCATCAGCCATACGTCCTTCTGTAATTCTTTTTACTGCTTCTAATAAGTTTTCATTTTTAACATTAACTGTATGAGTTGCTCCTAATTTTTTAGAAATATCTAAACGAGCATCATCAGTATCAGCTGTAATAATTTGTCCTGCTCCTAACAATTTTGCACCAATTGTTGCACTCAAACCAATCGGACCTTGAGCAATAACAACTACGGTATCTCCTAACTTAATATCAGCATTTTCTGAACCTTTAATTCCTGTAGAAAGAATATCAGGACACATTAATACTTCTTCATCACTTAAATTTTCTGGAATTTTAGCTACATTTCTCATTGCATCATGTACTAATAAATACTCAGCTTGTGCACCATCGATAGTATTACCAAATTTTCAACCGCCAATTGCTTTGTAACCAAACTTTTCTTCAGCTCCATCTTGTGAACTTTGTCCATACTGGCTAGCTGCCGAATGTCCTGAAGGAGTAATGGCGCCTGCTAAAACTCTTTCACCAATCTTAAATCCTTTAACATTTTTACCAAAAGCAGCAACAATTCCAACTGATTCATGTCCTAACGTTAATCCTGGTTTTACAGGATATTCAGCTTTTTTAATATGAATATCTGTTCCACAAATAGTTGTAGTAGTTACTTTAATTAATAAATCATTTGCCCCTACTTGAGGTATTGGTTTTTCGGTTATTGCAAGTTTATTTTTTTCTAAAAAAATTAATGCTTTCATTGTTTTAGGTAAATTTTCAAGAGATTTCATTTTTAGATAGATTCCTTTACTTAAAATATGTTTAGCAAAATTGCAAATTATTACTTTCTGTTTATTTCCTCCTTATGTTGTTATTAGCTATATTTTGCCCATCTAAAATTATATGTTTTATAAACCAGTAAAATAATTTTTAAAAAATAAAATATTTTACTGGTTATTTTTTAAAAAATTTCAGTAATAAAAAAATACTAATTTTTGTAATTAAAATTAGTATTTTCAAAATAACCAAAGCAAAAAAAGAAAATAAAAAAAAGCGACTCCCTATTTTTCCATCTCTGGTATCGTCGGCGTAAAGAGGCTTAACTGCTGAGTTCGGAATGGATTCAGGTGATCCCTCTTGCTTTGGTCACTCGAAAAATAATTTTATCTTATTTTTTAAAAAAACAATTAAAAACTTACTATAAAGTGTTTTAAAAATTTGTTTTAAAAAAAACTCAGACTTTATTGCCTGAGTTTTGTTTTATAACTTACCTAAAAGTTTTGATGTTTTTCCTGAAAGATTTTTTTTCATACTTTGAGCATATGAATATTTTTGCCCTTCAACACCATAAATTAAATCATATTTAGGATAAATGATTTTTCCATCTAAAGAAAAACCTTCAAAAATAAGTGGATCTAAAAATCCTGTTTTTGTTGTTGTTTCTTTTCCAAATTGAATTCCAAATACTTTAAATTGATCTTTAGTTTTTCCTTCAAGTCCCATAGAACCTGAAGCTCCAATTGCTAAATCATCATTGTCTAGTGAATAAACAACTCCAAAACGACGCAGGTATTTTACATGACTTGTATCTTTTGAATTGAAATCATAATCATTAAATTTAACAAGTAATTCACCACGTGGATCAGGAACTTTAAATGCATCAGTGATACCAGGAATATATTGATTATATTTGTTTTTTAATTGTCATTTTGTTCTTGCAGACATTTTACTTCCTACAGAATAATCAAAATCACCACGGTTAAAACTTTCTCCTTCTATTCCACCATATTTATTAAATACAGGAATAGTAAGGGTTAAATTATTTTCTAAACCATATCCTAAAACATAAAATTGATTATATGTATATAATCAATTTCCGTTTTCACTCATTAGTGATTCTTTTCTAAAACTTAATCAATTATCTTTATATTTTTGAGCAATATTTCTTGTTATTTTTCTTGCTTCTTCTTGATCTTTGAATTTAACTTCTAGAACAGCAAAATCTTTAAAGTAATCCCCAAATTTTTTATATTCTTCACTGTTATATGATGGCACTGAATTAGACATATCAATAGAATCACCTAAAAAATTTACAGCAGAAAAAACTAATTTAGGTTCAATTTCTGTATATCCTTTTCACTCTAATTCTGGTTTACCATTTTCTTTAAAGTCTGAATATCCTATTTCAAATTTATATTCAGCTGGTTTTTTATAATTTTTATCTAGAGGTAGTACAACATCTGTATATCCACCATTTTCTTCAAATCTTCAATGTGGAATATTATGCAAGTTAGTTGCAATAAATCATGTTGTAGGATACTCATTTGGGTTATCAGGCACTAAATAATCCATAAATCAACCTGTGCCGTGTAGATTGTAGTCTACCATAGGTTCTTCAGTCATCATTCTTCCTGTAAAAACTTCCCTTTTATATCTTTTACCCATATAAATAGCTAATTTTACAGTGTGATCGTTAATATATTCATACTGTTCATTTGGAGCTTTACCATATTGGAAAGGTCTAGGATCATTATTTGGGTTTAGTCCACTCGGTTCTTTATTATCATCAATAAAAGTTTCATAAGCAGGAGTTAAAATTTTGTATCCAGCAGCAGCATTTTTGTTTTCTGGAACTTCTGGAGGTCTGTACTTAGGTTTGGTTTTTCCTGTTGAACCACTTAATAGATCATTAGCTAAATCATCATCTTTTAAGTCAATATTACCATCAATATTAGAATTATCAACTGTATCGCCTGGAAGCGAGTTAGGGTTTGAATTATTACTACTAGAATTATTATCTGTATTAGGATTATCAGCTACTGGGGTTGATTTTTCTGTGTTAGAAGCACTCTGACAAGCAATAATAATTGCTGGAATAGAGATTACAGATAAACTTGATAAACCTAATTTAAACAATTTTTTATATTTCATTTTATTAAACATTTATAATTTGTCCATTTTTTAATGTGATTGTGATTGATCCTCTACCTAAAGAGCTTCATGATTGTGATTTTGCTTCGCTTTCAGTAATTTCAGTGTTTGATAAATCTATTTTATTAATTGAATTTGAATAAAATAAAATATTATAAATAGATTGTAAATCTGCACTGACTCCTCGAGGAGAAGTTGCTGTTAAAGTCAATGTATCAGGTCATTGACTTGGATCATGGCCATACTCTACAGGCTGAGGTTCTTGTCCCATTCCAAAATAAATTTTTCCTGTGGTGTTATCATCATTTGAATTAATAACTTTTGATAAATCTATTTTTAGATTTCTGTTTTCTGGTACAGGAAAAATTACTTTTGTAAATTTCAATTCTTTATTATTAATTCTTGGGAAAATGATGTTATTTAAATCATAGATTTCTGTATTAGATAAATCTCATTTAGTGTTGTGTCCGCCTTCTCCAAATCTTCCTTGAAATTCTCTTCTGTCTTTTTCTTTGACATAGATATATTCTAAAAGTTTTGACATAGTAGTTTTAGAAATATCATCTTTTAGTTGGTAGATTGTATAAATAGCAGAAGCATAATGATCATATGCTCCAGGTTTTACTTTTAAAAATACACGTGGATCTACTGTTACGATAGTTTTGTCACTATTTTCTAAATGAGTATCATTTGTAATAACATTCAATTCATATAATTTATTTCTAGCAGAGAAATTAGGATTATCTATTATTGCATTAATAACTTTGGGATCATTGTATTCATAAAATAATGTTAAAGCTTTTACTGAATCATTCATTTTTTGAACAAATTCAACAGCTTTTTCCTGGGTATCAGATTGTACATTTCTTAATGCTAAACCTGTACCGATTGTTTTATTACTCATAATACTTTTAGCCGCATCTAGTAATTGATTAATGTCCTGGATTTGGTTAATTAATTTAACTTCAACAATATATCTTTGGTCGCCTTTTTCATCTGTATAAACATTTAAAACAGCAACATTATTTGAAAATCCAGGAATATCTACAATCGTTTTTTGTCATCCTGTGCCAGTTTTGTGAAATTCCTTTGTAGTTCAATCTAGATCTCTAATTCTTTCCGGTGAGCGCTGTGCATTTTCTTTTAAAGGGATATATCTATTCAAATTATTTTTAGTCATTTTGTAAAATGTTGTGTTTAGAAAACCTGGTCTCAGTGCTCAAACACTTGCGCTAACAGGGAAAAAACCTTTACGCAACATTTTTTTGTCTTCTTCTGTTAATTGATAATTTTGCAAATCCAAATGTTTTTTATGTCAAGGACTTGGATCAGCTTGAATTGTTAATAAAGCATCTTTTAGTATTTCATCATCTAGTTCAATAAATTCTTCGCCTGTATAAATTAAAGAATTTTCTTTTACATCTTTGAAATCTTTGGATTTAATTTTTGTACCAGGTTTTAATTTTTTAAAAGTGGGTGATGAATTAACTAATTTAGTTAAAGCTATCGATGATGATTGACCACCAGGAAGAAATTCATAGTAATTACTATGATTTTCAATAATTCTTCCTTGTTTTCTAATGTATGTCCCACGTCCACCTTGAACATCTTCATCACCTGGTGCTTGTGGGTTTGTGTCAATAATGGAATCTAAATCCTTGATTTCCTCAGTACGAATATTTAAATCTGCATCATAATCAGGATTTAGAACCTCGTCTAAATCTGCATCTGCAGAATCTTCCCATTCTTTAGGTCTGGAGTTTACAGGAGTTGAGGGTTTATAATTTTCTTCCTCTTTTTTTGGTTCAGGAATTGTTTCTATTGGTTCTGTTACTTTTTCAGATATAGAATCAGATTTAGGCAAAGGAGTCGGTAAATTTTCGTTAGATTCATCCTTTGGTTTAATTTCTGCTTCTTCATTTTTTAATTCCCGAGTTACAGCGGAGGGGTCATAGATAATAAGTCGATTATTACTACCATTATAATTTTTAAAGTGATTAACAAGAATAAAAGTAAAAGCTGCGGATGATAAAACACCAACTACTGTTAATGATATTAAAATTTTGCTTTTTAATTTCATATTATCACTCCTTTTTAAATACTTTTTATATGTCTTCTAATTCTTCATCCATTGGTAAATCAAGTGCTGATCCAATTGATTTAAAAATTTCAGGACTTTGGTTAATGTATTTCCCTTCAATAATTCTAATAACTGATTCAATGGTGTCTTCTAGTTTTACATAAACTCCTTGTTCTTTTGTAAAACTTTCAGCTGTAAAGAAATTTTGTGTAAAGAAGTACTGTAATTGCATAGCTTTCCTTACAATAATTTTACTCTCTTTATCTAACTCATCAAAACCCAAAATTAAAATAACATCTTCAAGTTCTTTATATTTTTGTAAGATACTTTTTGTTCTTAAAATAGCATCAAAATGTCTTTTACCAATAATTTTTTCATTTACTGAGTTTGAGGTTGATGCAATAGGGTCAAAAGCAGGATAAATATTTTTAGCAATTTGTTCACGAGATAATACCAATGAGGAATCTAAATGATTTAATACAGAAACAGCTGAGGGATCTGTAATATCATCCATTGGTAAAAACACAGTTTCAAAAGCTGTAATTGAACCATTTTCATTTGCATATAATCTATTTTGAACTTCAGAAACTTCACTATCTAAAGTTGATTGATATCCACCAATAGAAGGTTTTTTACCTAAAGAAGCTGAAATTTCATTTCCAGCTTGAATATAACGATAAATGTTGTCAATAAATAAAAGAATATTTTGTTTTTCTACATCTCTTAAATATTCTGCTGCTGTAATTCCGATTGGAACAATACTCATTCTAGATCCTGGGTGTTCATTCATTTGTGAAATATAAAGTGAAGTATTTGACATTAAATTAGATTCATTTAGCTCTGAAAATAATTCTAATCCTTCACGTGAACGTTCTCCTGAACCAATAAAAATTGATGAATTAATTTTACTTTTAAATTTAGAAACATTAAAAATAATTTCTTTCATTAAAACAGTTTTTCCAACTCCAGCTCCACCAAATATTCCTAATTTATAACCTTTTAAAATAGGAATAAAAAAGTCAATAGATTTAATTCCTGTTTCAAGAATTTCAAATTTAGTATCTATTTTTTTAGCTGGAACATCCACAGAATTCATTGGAATTCTTTTAATTTTTGGTGAATTTTTATCTAACAAAGAATTTCCTAAAACATCATAAACATTTCCTTGTGATTCTTTACCTACAGGTACTGAAAAAGTTTTTAAGGTATTTATGAATTCATCACCTAATCGAATTTCTCTTTGGGAAATAATTAAAATTGCAAGAGCAGTTTCCTTATTAATAATTCTTTTAATAATTAAAGTATTTTTCTTATCACTTGATTCTAAAATTTGATTATTTTGTAATAATCCTTCTTTAGCTTTGGCGAATTTTACTTCAATAACATTTGATAAAATTTTATGAACAATTCCCTTCATTATTTTCATTCCTCCATATTTTCTATTACTGTTGTTAATTGCTCTGGGTTAAATGGAATAAAGTTCATTGTTGTTGGTATTCTGTCATTGATATTTTTATATTGGAAATATTGATTCAATGATCAAGCAAAATAATTTTTTAAAACTTCATCATCATGTGGAATTGCATTTAATAAATTCTTATAAATTTGAATTGCATTTCTCTCATGTTTAATTAATGAATATACAAATTTGATGGCCTCAAATTTATCCTCAACATGTTGTAAAATTCCTCATGCAATTAATTTTCCTGAAATTAAAATTGTTTTTTCAGAATATTGATTAAACCCTCTTTGATTTAAAATTCCTTCAATTGATTTACCCTTATAAATTAAGGTTGAAATTTCCTTATTTAATTCGTAATTTAGATTTGAAAGTTTACTTTGTCGTTTATAAGCTCTGTAAATTTTTAATAAATCACTTGAAATCTTAGCAATATTTTTTGATTGTACTGATGTACCTGTACGAGAAACAGAAATATCTAAATCAATAGCAGGTAATCTACCTTCAGCAAAAATATTACTATTTAAAATAATTTGACCATCGGTAATTGAAATAATATTTGAAGAAATTAGTGATGTGATATCGTTATCAACAGTTTGCACTATTGGAAGACATGTAATACTTTTTCGATCAATAAATTTTCCACTTTTTTCTAAAATTCTTGAATGTGCAAAGAAAATATCACCTGGAAAGGCTTCTTTACCAATTGGTTTATCAATTAATAAAGAAGTTTCACGATAAATGTTTGCATGTTTTGTTAAATCATCAAATACAATTAAAACATCATAATCTTTTGATAAGTTTTCAGCATGTGCCATTGCAAAATAAGGAATTAAAAATTGTTGAAATTGTGAAGTTGCAGGAGCTTCAAAAATAATTACATTATCTAATGCATTGTATTTTTCAAGTGTTTGATAAACATTATTTAAGTTGTGGTGGTTTTGACCAATTGAAACATAAATACATTTGACACCTAATTTTGATTGGTTGATAATTGTATTTAAAATAATGTGAGTTTTACCTGTTTGCTTATCACCAATAATTGATTGTCTTTGTCCTAGACCAATGGGATTAAATAAATCAATTGATAAAATTCCTGTTTTTAATTGCTCATTTAATTTTTTTCTCTGCATCATGTTTAATGCTGTTGAGAAAATATGATGTTTCATTGGAAATACTTCTTTTGATTTCTTTTCTGGTTGAGGCAATAAAATTTCTGCTTGATAATTAACTACCTTCCCAAAAATATTTTTAGGTGTTGCAACTTCTGAGTAATTTTTTAATTCAACTAATTCATCACCAACAGCATAATTTGTAAAACTGCTATCTATTAAAAGAAAAGCTTCGTTTTCATTAGCACTTAATAGAAAAGCTGTTAACCCCGGCTTGTTTTTAATTTCAAAAAATTGTTCTTGCTGGTAAGGATAATTTCCTTCAGCAATAATTACATAATCTAAAATAGCTTTAATTTTTGGATTGTTTGACATATTTATTGTTTCCTTCTTTTCTTAATTAAAAGTGCTTTTCAAATACTGATTGAAGCAACTGTGATGATCAATATTAAACTAGATAGTGAAATTAATACTGATTGCAAAATTTTAGATTTTTCTATTTGTTGAGATACTTGTGAAAATTCCTGACTTAATGCAGCTTCTGATCCTTCTGTTTTATTAAAAAAATCTTTTACTTTTGTTAAACTTTCATTTTTAAGATTTAAATCTTGACTTAAATCTACCATTTGATAAAAATTATTAACATTATCAATACTGTCGGTTTCACCTAAAAGTTTTAAATCATCTGACACTTTAGTTAGATAATTAATCACATTAACTAATTGATTAATGTTTAAATTATTTTCTTGAAATGTTTTTAGAATTGTGTCTTTTTCTTTATTAAAATTAGTGATATTTTCATGAAATTTCATAGCAGTAACTTGTGCAATAACACTAGAAATTTTTGTTGAATTAATATAACTATGTTTTAGTTGATTTAAAAAATATTTTTTAATTTCATAGTTAGCATCAGAAATGATTTCAGTCCCTGGGCCACCAGAATAACTTTTAACTCCCTGTTCTAATAATTTTGTTTGTTCTTCTATAAGATCGGGATAAAACATAAATTTAGTTAAAGCAAAAATTATGTTATTTATATGTCTTTGTTGTGCTCTATTGGCATCAGGATTTTCTTCATCATTTTTTGCACTATAACTTTTTTTGATTTGTAACAGATCATTTAACATCAAAGAAGTTTTGATATCTTCGATAATGCTTTTTAAGCTTTCTGTGATATTAAATCTTAAACGGGTTCGAAAATTTTCTTGTTCATTTTCATTTATATTTGTAACTTCTACTGAATAAACTCTTGAATTAGTTTTAACTAATTTATCTTCTAGTTTTACTGAAAGATTTAATTTTCCGTTTGTTTCATTAGCGGACTGCACAGAATATTCATATCTTATTGACATCGGGTTTTGAAAAAAGAATAATTTTTGTTTTTCTACATCATCTACTGAATTAAAAATATCACGAATTCTTTGGCTTGATAAATTTGAATAAACTGGAGAAACATAAGCCACTAAATTTGGAATATCTCTAATTTCATATGAATTAGTGATAGGAACTTTATCACCTTTTGAATCTGTTAGTATATCTTCTTCTAAAACTTCAGGATTATCAACAGGAGGAGTAAGGATATTTTCTTGTGTGTAACGTTGATTTTCTTCTAGATCAAACTTTAAAGTTTGCTTATGAATTTTTTGATTGATATAATCATCTCAAGAATTAACTCCTTCAATACCAATTGGATCTGACATATCTAAGTATCCAACTCCATTTTGGTAAACTGAGTTCAAGATAAAATGCTTTTTATATTCTGGAAAATCTTCTTTGTTTAAAAATATATCATGGAGTCTTTTGCCGAAATTATTTATATAATTCTGTACATAAACCTGAAATTTGTCATAAACATCCATTGATCTATGAGACGTGGTATTTTCTTCTTTTGGAGCATTTGCTGTTTCTTTAGCATAATCTGTACTAGGGCTTTTACCTCAAGTTATAGGAACATAATCTGTATCATTTCACTTAACTGTTCCGATTGATGTTTCATAATCTTCATAAAATATTCTTGGAAAAACAAAAGGTAATTCATATTTACCGATTGAATTTTGAATATCGTTTTTATTTTTTGAAATATATTCTACAACTTTTGATAAATAAGCTTTTTCAACAATTTTTTCTATATCTGTATATTCTTCTAACTCATCAAGTTGTTGAGATCTATTTAGCAAAAAGTTTTGTAATACATTTAAAAATTCATCTAACTTAGTTTTAATTAAATTGTTTAAATATGCTTTTCATTCTGCTTTTTCTTTTTCACCTAATCTTCTTGGTAAAGGTTTTGCTGTTTCTTCTGGGCTTGTAGCAGTGTCAGTATCATTAAAAACTTTTACTGTACTAACTTGATAATGGATATTTTCTTTTACAGATAAAAATGGAACTGCAACCACAGATAAAGTGAAAGGTATTGATAAAATTTTTGTTATCTTTTTCATATTATTCACCTTCTTTTTTATTTATTAAATAAAAATTATTTGTGGCTATTGCTTCAAATTTTTTTTCTAAAATTTTATTAAATAAAATGTTTTGTTCGATGTTTTTTTGAGAATTATCATCTAGATAAAAGGTAATTAGTTTTTCTTCAATTTCTGTTAAATTAATTTTTTTTCTTTGAATTAAAAATTCTTTTTTGCTTGACTTGTAAAAATGTAAAGGAGTTTGAAGATTGATAATTATTTTTTTGCCATTATTAATTACAATTGCCTTATGGGCAAATAAAAAATTCTGTTCTGTTTCAGTATCTATTCTCAGTAATAATTGTTTTTCTGATAAGATGATTTTAAATCTAATTTCTATTCATGAATCTTCTAGATTTAAGTTGTAAAAAAGTTTCGCATCATTGAAAGTAATAATTTGATTTTTATCAGTTTTTATATCAATATCAAAAATTTCTGGATTTTTATTTTTCATGATAATCTCATTTTTTGTTATAACTGGCAATATTAATTTCTTCAATTTCCATTTCTCTTTTAATTTTTAGAATTTCTCGTTTGAAAATTTTAATTTTTTCTTCAACATCTTTTAGAATTTGATTTTCATTAATTAATTTGTTTTTCATGATAACGAATGAAGATTCCAAAATTAAAATATCTAAAACTTTTTCTAAATATAAATTACATAAATTCTCTGTAAAAGTTTCTAAGTTAGGGAAGATTGTATATTCTTCAATTTCTTTTAAAACATTTTTATAAAATTTATTTTCTTTATCATAATCAAAATAAAATTGATTCATAGGGAAGATTGTTGCTGTAAAATTTTTAACTCTACTTGAATGAAGCATAAAATAAACTGTTTTGATTTCTTGGTGTTGAATTAAATTTTTCATTAATGTGATAATTTTTTGAGAATTTTCATAATTTCAATCTTTTGTATCTTCTAAATGAAAAAGAATTTCTAAATTTTGATTTTTAGCAAATTCATAAGCTTGTTTCCCTATAGCTATAATTTTGTCGCCGCTTTTAGCTTTAGTTTTAATATTTTCTTCAATATTTTCATAAAAAGCTTTTACATATTTTTGTTCTTCTGAAATATAAATTCAAAGTGTAGATTTTGATTTTTTAAACAAATTATCTTTTTTGTATAGTCATGGTTGTATTTTGTATTTATCTACAATTGCATCAATTAAATTTTTAATAAAATAAAAATCTTCAAATTTATCTTTTATTTTGTTTACCAATGATTGAATTTCAATCATGGAAATACTTCTATTAATGTCAACAATTTTGTGTAGTTTTTCAAAATTAGTTAATTTATTTACTTTTTTTTGAAGATTCATTACTTTCCTTTTCCAAATCTACAACTTCTGGACTAAAAGCAATTTTTAATGTGTTTGTTTCTCTTGATGTATAAATAATAATCCCGTTAGTTACTTCAATGTAACGTTTTTCTTGTAACAGATAGTGTTCAATGATATCGTTATAAGTTTCTAGATAATCTTCTTGATCTTCTAGTTTTCTAAAATTAACTGACTCAACGTTTGTTGTTTCTGCTTCGCTAATAATAGGGATAATTTTGTCTCTACTAAAACGTAAATTTTTATTTCAACTAATTACAAATGATCTAAAAACTAAGTCCAATTGTTTTTCATAAGCTTTTTTGATTTTTCTAGATAATTGCCGGAATTCATTTCCTTTATAAGAAGTATTTGTTTGTAAAGCTAAAGTTCCTCTTAATTGTGAAAAAGAAATAAAATTTTCTTTTTGAATAAGATCATAATATTCATAAGTAGGTTTATCTTTCTTTGAATAATTCTGTTGTGATTTGTTTTTAAACATTTTGTCCTCCTTTTGCTGCACCTTTATTTTTAAATAAAAGTTTTTTGAAATAGAATTTTATGATTTTTTGATTTTCTAAAACTATTAACAATAAACATGAAAATGTTATTGCAATAAGCACAACAATACCTAACTGTAAATACAAAGGTAAAGAATAAATATTGATTGATAGATAATTTTTATTTACTAATAAATAATTGTTAAATCCAATAACAATTGACATTAATGAAATGGTTATAAAAATAATAGATAAAACATTCAATTGCCTTAAAGTTGTTTTTTCTTTTTGTCAAATAAATAGTAAAAAGTAAACAATAATTGAAGAAGCAAAATTGACTGCAATGATTTTGAAATTTTCACTTGTATTGACATTAAATAAACTATTGATTAAATTAGCAATTCAAATTAATAAAAGTATTCAATAAATTAAATATTTATTTTTAAAAAATTTTCTAATTTTGAAGTTTCTTTTTGCTAAAAATTTTAATGTGATAATTGTTGTTAAAACAATTATGTTAATTGCTATAAAAATATAAAGTGATAAGTAATTAGTTTCAATTCCAAATGTTGAATCTCAAGGAATAAATTCACCTGCTGCTTGTTTAACAAAAAAAGCAAAAGCTCCTAAAAAGAAAATTGATGACATTCAATAAAAAATTTCATTACTTTTAATTTTATTTTTAGTTACGTGAATATTGAATCAATATTCAAATGAAGAACTGATTAAACCAAAAACTATTAATAGTAAAAATAGAAAAATAATAAATGCATTTTTAAATTCTCTAGCTCCTATTAAAAGTTCATTAAAAAACTTAATTAAAAAATTCTCATAAAAGCTATCTTTAATTGAAGCACTTCCAAATGCGATGATGGCAAAAAGTACATAAAAGACAACTAATCATAAGAATCTAAATATATAAGTTAAATATAAAGGTCAAATTACGTTTTTATCTAATGGATTGATTTTTTTCTGGATAACAAACATATGAATTGCATAAATTAAGTTAATGAAAAATAAAATTAACAAATTAAAACTTAAATAAAAAACATTTTGTATTTCTTTTGTGTGGTATATAAAATAAATGACTATATTTGCTAATAAATAAGTAGAATAGACAAATAATCAAAAATATTTTGTTCTATCTTTGATTCATTTTTTTGTAATAATTGAAAAAATACCAAAAAATAAGAATAAGCAAGTTAGTATAAGAAAAGTAGATCTTGCAATAATTGTAAAATTTAAATATAAAGTTTGGTTACTTGTACTTTGAAATAATCTTTGAATACTGATTCCATCTTTTCAAAAGAAAAAATTTTCTAATGTCATCAATACTACTAAAGTAAAAGCTAAATAAAATAATTTCATTAATCAAACTAAAAGCCTTTTTTTATTTCTTAAAAATGGAATTTTGAGGCTTTTATTTGGGTTTGATGTTTTTGTTGTGCTGATGTTCATAAAACAAATTTTACTGCTTTAATTTGGGTTTTAACAAAAAAAAAAAAAAGCCGAAAATCTGTTATTTTTTTGAATTTATTAACACATTTAATAGTTAAAAAATCTTAGCAAAATCTGATATTTAAACTGTAATAATAAGCTTTTATTTAGTAAAATTTTAATATCTAGTTTAAGAAAAATAAGGAAAGTTATGGACATTAAAGAATTAAATAAAGTGCCTGAAAAGTATGGAGTTTATTGCTGAAAAAATAAATGAAATGAAATTATTTATGTTGGTAAAACTAATAATTTACGCAAAAGAATGCAGCAATATTTGCAAGGTAGAAAAAATTCATATAAAACAGATGCTTTAGTCAGAGACATAGAAAGTTTTGAATTTAATGTTTGTAACAATGAAAAAGAAGCCTTAATTTTAGAAAGACAATTTATTGAACAATTTCGTCCTATATATAATATAAAATTTTTAGATCATAAAAATTATCCATATCTAATGATAAAATTAGACAAAAAAATTACTATTTCTGTTAAGTGAAATTTTAAAAATAAAATACAAAAAAATAATGTTTTTTTCTATGGCCCAATTCCAACTAGCAACTGAAAATCTTTAAAAGACTTTTTAGAAAGAGAAGCTTTTCATGAAAATGGTTTACCAATTAAAAATGAAAGTGCTCAATACTGAAAAGAAAAATTTGAAAAAATTAAAATAATGTTATCTCCTAAAAATGGTTCATATATAAAAGAATTAGAAAAAAAATACCTGCATGCTATAGAAATGCAAAATTTTGAAATAGCAAGAGATATAGATAACTGTATTAAACAATTAAAAAATATTCATGATGACCAAAGTGTAGAGTTAATAAATCAAAACAATTTAGATGTTGTTGCTCTTATTTCTAAAAACAATAAATTTTTTATTCAAATAAATTTTTACCGTGCTGGAAAATTAATCAGTAATTATAAATATACAAGTGATTTTACTCAATATAATGAGGTTTATTTTTTAAACTATTTTTTAAATGACTTTTATAAAAATACCTTTATTCCTGATCAAATTGTTTTAGATTATAAATTTCATAAAAATGAATTTTTATTTGATTTTTAATTCCTCAACTAATATTTCCTCAAAAAGGTAAATTAAAAAAAGCTTTAAATTTGGCTTATTTAAATTTGGAAGAAAATATAACTGAAATGCAAAATTCCTTTAATATTGAACAAACAAGAATTGCTTCAAATTTAGAAAAATTTAAAAAAATCACAAAAGTAGATAGTCTTTATAGATTCGGAATTTTTGATAATTCTCATTTAGGAAATACTGATGTAGTTTCTAAACTTGTAGTTTTTGTGAATGGTAAAGAAAATACATCAGAAAATAGACAATTTAAAATTGATGCGGAAGAAGACACAAGAAAAGCTGATGTTGCATATTTAGCTAAAGCTTTGAGAAAATGAGCATCATCTGATAATAGATTTGAATTAGATACTTTAATTGTAGATGGGGGCATTGGTCATATTCATGAGGCTAAAAAAATATTAAGTGAATTTGCTATAAATATTCCTGTAATTGGCCTTGTTAAAAATGACAAACATACAACAGAATATTTGATTGATGCAAATGAAAAAAAAGTTACAATCAAAGATCAAGTTTTATTAAATTATTTAAGATATATACAAGACTTAGTTGATAAAAAAGCTAAAAGTTTCCATCACAAAAGAAAAATACAAAATACTTTAGAAGGTACTCTTTCAAAAATTAAAGGTCTTAGTCCAGAAAAAGAAAATCAATTAATAACATATTTTGGATCATATAGTGCAATATATAATGCTTCTATTGAAGAGTTGAATAAAATTGTTTCCAAAAGAATTGCAGAAGAAATCTATAAAAAAATGAGAAAAGAATAATTTATAGGTCTCTTTTATTTTTTACTTAAAGCTTTTAATTTATAATTTAAAAACTATGTTAGATCTAAAAATAATTTTAAATGATGCAGAAAAAATCAAGCAAGTTTTAATTAATCGTGGCTGAGAAAAAAACAAGGCGAATTCTATAATTGAAAAAATATTTTTTCTAGGTAAAAATCGTAGTACATTAATGTTTCAACAACAAAATTTGCAAAATGAACTAAATACAAATTCTGCTTTAATTGGACAATATAAAAGTCAGAAAAAAAATACAGAAGAATTAATGAAACAAATTAATCTTTTGAAAGAAAAACTTCAAAAGATTTCAATAGAAACAGAAAAAAATAATCAAGAATTAGAAGATCTTTTGCTTGAAATTCCTAATATTCCTACAATAGATACTCCTGTAGGGTTTTCCGAAGAAGATAATGTTGTAATTGAAAATTTTTGGGAATTAGAACAACCTATAATACCAAATCCCTTAACACACTATGAAATTGGTATAAATTTAGATATTTTAGATTTTAAAAGAGCTGTTAAAATGTCAGGCACTAGATTTGCTATTTTTAAAAATCAAGGCGCACAATTAGTGCGTGCACTTGCTTCATTCATGTTAGATTTTCATACTAAAAAAGGGTATAAAGAATTGACTGTTCCTACTATGGTAAAAACAGAAATGTTATATGGTACAGGACAACTTCCTAAATTTGGTCAAGATTCATATAGAATAGAAAATCAAGATATGTGAATGATTGCTACTTCTGAAATTCCTGTTACTAATTATTATAATAATGAAATTGTTGATCTTTCTATTCCTCAAAAATTTACAGCTTATACAAGATGTTATAGATCAGAAGCTGGAAGCGGTGGAAAAGATACAAAAGGTTTAATTAGATCACATGAATTTCACAAAGTAGAACTTGTGAAAATTGTTTCACAAGAAGAATCATATGCAGAATATCTAAAAACTGTTGAAGATGCTAAAGATATTTTGAAAGCTTTAAAAATTCCTTTTCAAGCCGTACAATTGTGTACGGGAGATCTGGGATTTAGTTCACAAAAAACAATTGACTTAGAATTATGGCTTCCCTCAGAAAACAAATACAGAGAAACATCTTCTGTTTCTATTTTTGGTGATTTTCAAGCTAGAAGGGCTAAAATTAGATATCGTGATGCTCAAGGAAAAACAAAATATGCACACACAATTAATGGTTCTGGTTTAGCAATTGATCGTGTAATTGCTGCGCTTTTAGAAATCTACCAAAACCAAGATGGAACAATTACTATTCCTTCTGTATTGGTTCCTTACATGGGTGGCAAAACTAAAATTGAAAAAAATAATTAGAAAAGAGCTTTTATGTTCACTCCCTCTAAAAAAATAGTATATTTTATCGAAAGAAAAATTAATCGTTTATATAAGTTAAGAAAAATATCAGTTATTTCAGAAATTATTATTAATATTTTTATTATTTTAATAAATTTAACATCTATTGGTTTAGCTATTTATATTCTAGATGTTGAAATTTCCAAATTGGATTGAAGTCAAAAAATTACTGACAAAATATTTTTTGAAGAACTAGGAATGTCAGGAATTTTTGCAGGTCTGATTATTATTTTGTTTATTTTTACAATGTTTTTCACTTTTTATAAAAAGTTCAATAATTACAGAAAATACCGTGCAATTTTTAAAAAAATTGAGTATTATATTGTGAAATTTAAAAATGTTAAAGAATATACTTTAGAAAATCTACAAGATGATTTAGATAAAATTGAACAAGAAATACTTGTCAGAAATAAATTTAGTTGAAAATCTTTAATCACTGATCTTTTAATAGCAAAGGTGAATTAATGATAATAGATAATAAACCTTCAGTAATAGTAAAGAAAAAACTTCTAAGGTATCGCACTAATTTCTTGCGTTATAAATTTGGATACTATACATTAAATTTTTTAAGTTTCATTTTAATTTTTATTTCTGGTATTTTAACTACATTTTTTTTAGCAGGAATAACAGATAAAAAAGAAGTACTGCCCGAAATTTTTCAAAGTAGTGAATTCAGACAAAACTTTTTAATTTTTACAACTAGCATTACTGCAATAACCTCTTTGTTTACTTCACTAACTTCTGTTTTTGTAATGAAAGATCGTTATATAAGATATATGAAAATGAAACACATGTTAGAGTTAGAAATTGCCTTGTATGATGCTAAAAAAGGTATTTATAAATTAGGATCAAATAATGATTTTTTATTATATGAAAGATCAATTCAAATTTCTGAATTGGCTAGTTCTAATATTAATAAAAAGAATGGAAATATTTCATAATGAAAGATAAGAAAAACAAAAAAGAAAAAAATGACTTAAATTTAGAAATAGTAAATAAAATAGATATCGATGATTTATATACTTTTTTTAAACCACTTCCTGATGATAAAACTCCAAAAATTTATTTAGATCCTAAGAAAAAAGTTTTTGCAAAAGATAAATTAAAAAACATAAAATCACAAAAAGAAACATTGGAAAAAGCAACAAAAGCTTGAAAACATTACAAGAAAAAATATTGAAGATCTTATGGTTTATTTGTTTCGATGAATGTTTTAATAATAATTATTTCAACACTAATGATTATTTTAAACTTATATTCATTAAGGTGAAATACATCTAAAGAACAATATATGATTTGATTTTTTATTGCTATAGCCATAGGTTCTTTAATTATTACTTTATTAACTTCCATTTCTGCTTTTATGTCCTTTTCAACAAAAAATGAAATATATCTTAATAATATTCGTTTTTTAAAGAAAAAGTTAGAACAATACAAACATGAACCAATAGAAGATTTACATAGTTTTATTAGCGAAGTAGGAGCTGTAGATACAGATTTTTAAAACTCATTATAATATTTAATGCGATGATCATTTAAAGAATCCTTTAATTTTTTATAATCAAAGGATTCTTTAAATTTTTCTTTTCTAAAGGGTAATTTTTATAAGTAAAATTGGTTTATAATTCTTTAGATATGATAAAAAAATTTACTTCAACTTTAGAAATAGATCCAAAAAATGGAACTGTGGTTAAAAAGTCTACTAATATAAAATTAATAGAGAATCAATTCGCATGATTTTCTAATATTGTTAAATTAAATCCTGCTTTTAGCAAAATGATTCCTGCTTTTAGTAATTTCTCTAAAAGCACAAGAAGTGCAAAATATGAAATGGAATATATTCCCGCAAAGTCTTTAGCTAAAATTTTTATCGATGATAATTTGGATTTAGAAAATTGAAAAATTATTTTGAAAAATATTTTAAAAGGTTTAAAATATTTTCAAAAATTTCCTGCAATTCGTTATGATAATTTAAGTTCTAAAAAAGAATTATATTTGACCAAAACACAAGAAACTATAAATGAAATAAGAGAAAGTACATTTTTTAAAAATACTTTAAAATATGCTTCAATTAATGTAAATGATGTTTCTTGTTCTAATTTTATTTTTTTGGAACAAAAAATTATCAGTGAAATAAAAAAGAAGTTTTTATTAACTCCAGATAAAGCGATTTTAGCACACGGAAATTTAGTTCTAGATAATATTTTATTTGAATCTGTAGAGTATTTAAAAATGATTAATCCATTAGGTTTTTATCATAAACAAACCATTTATGGGCCTCAAATTTATGACTTTGCAAAGTTATCTTCCAGCATTAGATCCAAAATTGATTTTATTTTTCATGATAAATTTATAGTTAAACAAAATGGTAGCAATTTTGAACTAAATTTTAATATAGCAAATTTAGATAAATTTTTAAAAATAGAAAAATTTTTATAAAAATGGTTATTAATAATTTTCAAATTTCTGAAGAAAATTTGTTCTTTATTGAAATACTTTCTTTAATCCATAATTTTTCTAAACTCGAAGAAAACGAAGAAAGACAAAAAGCTTTATTACTATTAATTATTTTAAGAACTAATCAGTATTTTAAAAAACAAAAAGCGTAAAAACTAAATATATAGAGTTTTACGCTTTTTGTTTACAGTTTTCTAAATTCAAGGTTGAAAAATAATCAAGGTGAAAATGATGGAACCTGCAAAAAGATAAAAAAGTGAAAAGTTCTTTTTGTATAAAATAAAAGAACAAATTATGTTGATCGGCGCTCAAATTAATAGAGCAATAAATCTTCAATTTGTAAAAAAAGTATTTTTATCGCTTTCAGTTAAAACTATATATCCATTTGAATCATTAAAGGAAATTTGTGGAATTATTACGCTTATAAATAATTGAATCCCTAAAGCGATCATAATTCCTGCAATAGCAGGTTTTGTATATTTTATAATTCTTTTTAATATTATTGAATTAGCTGTTTTTTGCATAAATTTTGTTGCTAAAACCAATAAAAATATAGAAGGCAAAACAAAAACTAAATAAGTAGCAAAAACTAATATTCAAGCATATCATTCCCCTTGAGCAATTAATCATCCTGTTAAAAATCCTAATTTAGTGGAAACCACTCCAGGAGTTGAATTACTTACTGTTATGACAGTTTCTATTTCTTCAGCACTGATTTTTACTCCAAAATTATTAGATAACATTTCTCAAAAAGATTTAAAGAGAGGAATAAAAATTTGACCGCCGCCAAAAACAACTAAGCCTATAAAAATTAAGGATATAAAAGAAAAAAGAAGTGTTAGAATCATTAGTTATTTCCTTCTCTCTTTTCTTTTATAAATTACAAAATAATGGAATAAAATTCCTAATATTACAATAATAATTGGGATAGAGGAAATATTTCAAGGGTTGGGAACAAAAATTATAAAAATGCAAGTAAAAACAAATAAAGATAATCATCTTACAATCGAAAGTTCCTTATGGCTCATTTTTATATATCTGTATCCAAAAGCAATAATAACTCCTATAATCGAAGAAATTACTCCGACATTAATTACATAAATATATTCTTTTGGTAAATAATTAAATGAAATAATAATTGCTAAAGTAAAAAATAAACTAGGTAAAATTCCTAATAAAGTTACAAGCATTCCTTTCCATTTTCCTAATAAATTAATCGAAATATACGCAATAATTTCCACTACAGAAGGACCGGGTAAAACATTTACAATTAATATTCCTTCTTCCAAAGTTTTTTTATCCATTCATTTATAACGTGTTACAGCATATTTTTCAATTATCGGCATTAAAGCATTACCACCACCAAAACCTAAAAATGTTACTTTTAAAATAAAAACAAAAACGTTCCAAAAATTAGCTTTTTTCATTATCTCCCAGTTGTAATTTCCTATTGTTTTTCAGCACTCTATTATAATAAAAGGCTTTTTTTTGATAAAATTAAATAATTATATTTAACTATAAATTTTATTATTTTTCATATATTTTATTTTTATTTAGGGAGAAAAAATGTTAACGATCAAAAATATATTAAACAAGTGTGAAGATTTACATGAAAAAAAGATTTTTCTTCAATCATGAATAACTTCAAACAGGGGGAATCTTAACATTAAATTCTTAACACTAAATGATGGTTCAACTGTAGATGATCTACAAGTTGTACTAAAAAAGGAAAATATTGACTTAAAAGAAGTTGATAATGCAAACATAGGTGCAGCTGTTGCTGTTGAAGGAACCTTAATTTATACACCAAAAAATAAACAATTAATCGAACTGCATGCAACATCATTTGAATTATTAAAAAATACCGATGAAGATTATCCCATCCAAAAAAAAGAAATTTCTTTAGAAACATTACGTGAAATTCCTCATTTAAGACATCGAACATCTTTAATAAAATGTGTTATGTTAATTCGTTCAACATTAGCATTACAAATTCACGCTTTTTTTAATAAACAAGGTTTCATGTATTTCCACTCACCAATTATTACTTCAAATGATGGTGAAGGTGCAGGAGAAACTTTTTTGGTATCTTCTGAACATGAAAAAAACTTTTTTGGTAATGTCAAAGCAACCTTGGGTGTTACAGGTCAATTGCATGGTGAATCATATGCAATTGGTTTCAATAAAATTTACACTTTTGGTCCAACGTTTAGGGCAGAAAATTCACACACAAAAAGGCATGCTGCAGAATTTTGAATGATAGAACCTGAAGTTGCCTTTTACTCACTAAAAGACACTGTCTATTTAGCAGATCAAATGTTAAAAGAAGTTATCTCTAATACATTAGAAATAAATGAAAAAGAATTTGATTATTTGGAAAAAAAATTGCAATTAAACATCCGGGAAAATTTAAGGAAATTTTTAAACAATGAAATTGCTATTCTGGATTACAGAGATGCAATTAAAAAATTACAAGAAGTAAAACACATTTTTGAAAACCAAGATATTGAATTTGGTTTAGATCTTGGAACAGAACATGAAAAATATCTAGCTGAAGAATTATTTAATGGCCCTGTGGCAGTTATTAATTATCCTAAAGCTTTTAAAGCATTTTATATGCATCAAAATGATGATAATGAAACAGTTGCAGCCTTTGATTTATTAGTTCCAGGAATTGGTGAATTAATAGGTGGAAGCAGAAGAGAAGCCAGATATGAAAAATTACTACAAAGGGTTGAGGAACTAAAAATAAATGTTGAAGAACTAAAATGATACCTAGATCTTAGAAGATTTGGGGATTCAGGTTCAGCCGGATTTGGATTAGGTTTTGAGAGGTTGGTAATGTTTGTAACAGGAATAGATAATATTCGTGATTCAATTCCATACCCAAGAACTACAAATAACTTAAAAATGTAATATTGAAAGGCTACTAAATGAAATTATCTATTATTGTTTCTTCATACAAACAATCTAAAGGTTTGAAATGATTTTTAAAAGACTTAGAAAAACAAACTTCTCAGTCTTTTGAAGTAATTCTTTTCATAGATAGACCTTCTAACTCTGATTTAACATTAGTGGATCAATACAGTCAGCAATTCGGCCAACAAATAAAATGATTTATTAATTCTTCTTCAAAAGGAAATCATTCCAATTGATTAAAGTCAATTGATTTAGTAAGTGGAGATTATATTATCTTTTTAACTCCTGAAACATACTTAAAAAATGATTTTGTGGAAAAATTTGAATATTATTCAAAATTCAACACAGATATTATTGAATATAAACCAGAGTTAAAAGGTGTTGTTAAATGGACTCCTAAGGCCAGATTACATGCTAATACAACTTTGGAATTAAAAAATTACAAAGCAATAATTGCTTACTCATTTCCTTTCATATTTAACAAATTTATTAAATATGAAGTTATTAAAAATGTTAGTGATTTTACTAGTTCAAAATTTGATAATACAAGGTTTTGAGTGCACTTTGTTTATAAAGTCTTAGCAAATATTAAAAATTATACCTTTGTTGATGAGGTTTTAGCTACAGACTATGTAAAAAATTTAAGTAGTTTTAATATTAATTTATATATAAATGAATGAAAAGAAATTTTAGATCTTTATCAGAAAAACCACAAAAACTATAATATGGAGATTGAATATGCAAAAATGTTTTTTTTCCACATTTTTTTAAGTGGTTTTATTGGTATGGCTTGTTATTCAAAAATAAAATCAATTTTAGGACTTCAAAGTAAAAACAAAAAAAGATTAGAAAAACTTAAAAATACTATGAAAATCATCAGAGGTCCTGATTTTAAAAATTTTGTTGTAACTAATAAATATTTATTAGCAAGCAATGAAGAATCATTCTTTTTAATTAACTTTGATACAGCTACAAAATGGCATTTAATTTTTAGTAAATTTTAATTATGATAAAAAATGTTCTTGCAGGTTTTTGAATAAGAATTTTGGCCGGAATTATTGATGGAATAACCTTTTTGATTTTGGGTTATACTAGTTCATTCATTTTTCAGATCAACAATTCTTTAACTATCCTGTTTTATTACTTATGAATACTATTATTAATTATTTTTGTGGTTTTACTTTTTTTTATTATTCCCTTAACAAACAAAAGCAGGCAAACTTTAGGTAGATGAATTTGTCGTATAGAAGTCAAAACTATTGCTGGACAAATTCCTACATTTAAACATATTTTTAAAAAAGAATTTATGTATAGCTTTTTATGAATTATAGCTTTCATACTTTTTATAATTTTTATTCAACCTGCACTTTTTATGAAAATAGCTAATGAAAGTGGAACTAAAATCACACAAAATAAAAACTTTACTTATGTAGAAATTTTTTTAATTTCTATCCCGTCAATGTTTATTACGATGATTAATTTTTTACAAATTCTTTTAACAATGTCTTTAATTAGAAAAAACAAAAAAGGCTGAAATGACCTTTTCTCAGAAACTCAAACCCTTTATAAATATAAGTATGAAGAAATAGAAACTAAATACACATTATCATCAAAACTCAGACATATCGATAATTATGAAATAATTGATTAACAAGAAAGTAGATACTATGACATCAAACAATCATGCCCTAAATTCATTAAATAAACAACAAAAAGCAGCAGTACTTCACACAAAAGGACCATTAAGAATTATTGCTGGTGCTGGTACAGGTAAAACCAGAGTTTTAACTCAAAAAATTATTTATTTAATTGAAAAATTAAAAGTAGCACCATACAAAATTTTAGCTGTAACTTTTACTAATAAAGCTACCAAAGAGATGTCAGAAAGAATTAGTACTGAATTAGGTGATTTAAAATCTGAAGTAAAAATTTCTACTTTCCATGCTTTATGTGCTTATATTCTTAGACAAGATATCGAAAAAATAGGTTATAGTAAGGGTTTTGATATTTTAGATGTTATTGATCAAAAAAGTATTTTAGAAACTATCTATGCTAAATATGAAATTAGTGCCTCTGAACATAGTTATTCACATCTAATTCAATTTATTTCCGATAAAAAAATTAATTTAGAATCACCAGAAAAATTAATGAAAGAAGTAGATCCCGATAATGAAGTTGAATTACTTTTCATTAATATTTATCGTGATTATTTAGATACTTTAAAAAATTTAAATAATCTAGATTTTGATGATTTACTAATTTTAACCAGAAAACTTTTAACAGAAAATGCGGAAGCACAAAAATATTGATCTAGTAAATTTGATTATATTTTAGTGGATGAATTTCAAGATACATCCCAAGTACAATATGACATTGTAAAAATAATTGCTAATCCAAAAAATAATATTACCGTTGTTGGTGATCCTGATCAAACTATTTATAGTTGAAGAGGAGCTGATGTAAATATTATTTTAAATTTTGATAAGGATTTTCCTAACACATCAACAATTTATTTAGAAGAAAATTACCGTTCAACACCAAAAATTATTGAAGCTTCAAATTTATTAATTAAACATAATAAAAATAGATTAGATAAAAATTTGTTTACCAACAATGAGAATAAAGATGATATAGAATTTTTTCATGCTTTCAGTCCAGAATCTGAAGCTAAATGAGTTTTATCAAAAATTAATACTCTTAAAAAACAAAAATTACAATTAAAAGATATTGCTATTTTATTTAGATCTAATTATTATTCAAGAAACTTTGAACAAATTTTTATTAAAGAAAATGTAAAACATGTAATTTTGGGTGGACAAAAGTTTTATGAAAGAGCAGAAATCAAAAATATTATTTCCTTTCTAAAATTAATTAATAATGGTTCAGAATTAGCTTTTAAAAGAATTATTAACGTTCCTTCACGTAAAATTGGTAACTCTGCAATTAAAAAAATTCAAAGCCTTGCTGAAAGCAAAAATATGTCTTCTTATGATGTTTTGACTGACTATTTTAAAAACTTAGCAGAAAATAAAAAAGATCCAAATTTTGTGCCCTTAAACATACCAATGCAAGCACAAAAAAATATTGTGGAATTTTTTAATATTGTCCGTTGAGCCAAAAAAGCTTTAGAAAAAGAACCGATTCATGTTGTTTTGAAAAAATTTTTAAACTTGATTGGTTACTATTCAATATTTAAAGAAAATCAAAAACTTCTAACTAATGCTGTTGAAAATATTGATGAGTTAATTGGATCAATTAAAACATGACAAAACAAAAATCCTGAAGGTAAATTGAATGATTACTTAGAAGAAATTTTTTTATTAACTTCTAGCGATTGAGAAACTACAGATAACACTTATTTAACAATGATGACAGTACATATGGCCAAAGGTTTAGAATTTAAACATGTTTTCCTGGTGGGTATGTCAGAAGGTAATTTTCCAAATAATTTAGCATTACAAAATGCTAAAAATATTGATGAAGTAATCGAAGAAGAAAGACGTTTAGCTTATGTTGCTATAACTAGGGCAAAAGAAAATTTATATATTTCTAACTCGCAAACTTCTGATTTATATCAAACAACAAGCTTTTTAAAACCTCCAAAACATGCAAATCCTTCCAGATTTTTAAAAGAGATGGGTCTAAAAACAAACTTTGGTATGAAAGATTTTGTATTGAGTGAAAAAAATGGTGTTATAAAATATGAAAAAGACAACAGTCTTTTAGTAGTAGGTGACCGTATTGCTCATGTCACTTTTGGTGAAGGAACAATTTTAGAGGATCAAGATGAAACTATCATTGTTAAATTTGTTAACTATGATGAACCTAAATTACTTTTAAAAAATCATAAATCACTGCAAAAAATTTAATATTAATGAGGAAAAATGTTTTGAATAATAACCATATTAATTGCATTATTTTTAATAATAATTATTGCTCTAATCTGATACTACATCATCAATGCTTTTATTAAAAAAAATAATTTTTACATGTTGAATTTTTATTCATTTTTTGTTGATAAAGAATTGAAAAGAATTCGAATTGCTGATGAAAAATCAAATAATAAATTTCAAAACAAATTTCAATTACAAAAAAATGCTTTAAATCAATGATTAACATTTCGAGATTTTGCTGCTTTATTTTCTACAGAAGATCAAAAAACTGTTATGGAACTTTTAGAAAGTAATCAAAACACAAAAATTCATGTTAAATTAGCTGCACAAAATAATAAAAAAGATAAATTTGTTGATTTGATCTTAGAATTATACTTAGATGGTAATTCTTTTTTAATATTAAAAAATATTCCTGGTGAAAAACATATTTCTAGAACTTATTTAGAAAAAGTACCATCATTGGATGCAAAAACAAAATTCAGTATTTTCAAAAATGCTAAAATGTATGTTTATTTATTAGATGAAAATGTAAATGCTGAATTTTTAATTAGTAAAATGAAATTAGAAATGAAATATGTATTTAAATGAATTAATGGATATTTTAAATATAAAAAATTTTTAATTCTTGTTTTAGAAAAAGATAATAAAAATATAGATTTAGAACCTATTTTAATTAATAAATGCACAACTGCAATTGCAAAGCTTGCTACTTATTTTGAAAAAGATCAAAAAAAATATTTTTTATCTTCTTTACATACTCAAATTGAGTTAAGTATTTTTAAAACAATAAATAATTTGGAGAGTAATCCTAATTTCTTGCATTTTACTATGGAAGAGATTTATTTATTTAAATCTAATTTAGAACTAATTTTAAATAAAGAAAATTCAAGAATTATCAAAAGAAATGTAACTAGAAATGGTAAAGATAAAAGTAAATTATTTTACTTAGAAAATCAAACAACTTCAAAATATATAAAGATAAAAAGCCTTGATGCGTTGCCTGAATATTCAAAAGAATTAAATCTTAATTACTTAGAAAAAATTGTTAATTCAACTAAAATAAATAAAATTGTAGATTTAATATTTGATAATTTTTCTTTTATTATGCTTAATAGAGAATTTTTTAGTCCAAACGATACAGTTCTTAATTTAAAATATTCCCAAAATAATTTAAAACTTATTGAAATGTATGGCAATGAATTTAATTTTGGTGTAGAACTAGCTTATATTGATGAGCAAATAATTAACACTATTTCTATTTTAAATATTAAATATATTTTTGTTAATGAAACTATATCAAAAAAAATAAAAGATGATTATACCATTCTATTATCTCTAATATATTTAAATCAAGTATGTATTAAATCAAACATTACACTAATTTATTTTAACCCTCAAGAAGAAATTGAATTAAAATACAAAAAGAAAATTGGTTCATTAAATTTTATACAACGTAGTGAGAACTAATTTAATGTAAAATATACTTGTGAAACTTGAGCTTGTCAAACAAATTTTTCCCATAAAAATATATCAGCAATTAACTGATATTATTTTTATTTATGAAGGTTTGCATAATTACACTTTTAAAGCCAAATTCAAAAAAATGGATGTACAGTTAAGAATTATTAAAGCTCAATGAGTCAATCATGAAAATGAAATTATTTACATAAAAAATAATTCTAATTTTCTTTATGTCGATGAAAAAGGTAATTACATTAAAAAATGATTTGATGGCGATACTTTAGAAAATATGAAAATAACCGAAATAATTGCCAGGGATATTATTAAAACTGTGCAAAAATTTCATCAACAAAATAATTATAAAAATATAAAAATTTTTGATTGACATGTATTAGAAATTAAAGATAAAAAATTTCTTCAATTTAGAGAAAAATATAAAAATTTGCCATTAGTTCTTTCTCATAATGATCTACGTTTAAAAAACATGATTAAAACTGATTTAAATGAAATTGTTTTAATTGATTTTGAATGAATAAGATATAACTTTGCATATTTTGATTTTGCTCATTTACATTTGTATTGTAATATTTCCAAAAAAATAATTTTAAAATATACGCAACTAGATGCTCAAATTTTAAATGATTTTATCTATATGGTTTCTGTTTTTAATAAACATTGAACAGAAAACAATAATCAAACCCTATAAATTCAAATGCTTTTTTGATTCTTTGTATTTTTCTCAAAAATAGTAAAGATAAAATAAGAAAGATACTCAAACTATAAAAGTTAGTGCAAGAATTACATAGTTATATTTAACAGCACTAATGGTGTCAAGAACTTCCATTAGGATTTGTGAAATAATATAAACTGTTAAAGATAATGAAATAATTTTAAATCATGTTTTTTTCTTTAAATAGAAAGAAATAAAATAAAAATAGATCATAATAGGGACTGTAATTATATTTAAACTAACAAAAGATCAATTATATACAATAGTAAATTTTTTAGAAATAGCTTTACTTACTTCACTTGTTCCTATGGTTAATATCATTATGTATAAAATAATTCCGGATAAAACTCAGAAAGTAAAAATTCCCAATAAAATAAAACAAGAAATTTTTAATTTATGTAAATCTTTTTTTTCCAAGTTTTCTTTTGGTTTAAACATATTTCCTCCATTTATTTTATAAAATTATATATTAAGTAACTTAAATTAAACCTTTTTAAAGTTTCAATACTTTTATCTTAAACCCGCTGGTTTATACAAACAAAATTTCCTGTAATATAATATAAACATGATAAAAAAAATAAAGTTTTCCCACTTATTAAGAAATTCTATAGTAGCAAGTTCTGCTTTAACATTAAATTTTTTATTAATAGCATGTTCCAGTAATAACCAACATATATCTAACTCGGTAGATTCTAATAAAAAAACAGAAGAAGAAAAAAGCGATCTTCAACCTCAAGAAGATAATCAAAAACCTGAAACAAAACCAACTCCTCCGACACCAGAATCTGAGATATCAGCTAATAATGAAATTTCAGACTCTGTAAAGCCTTCCCCAGATAAAACTTATCCTGATACTGAAATAAAACCAGTAACTCCTGATGGAAATAAACCTATAATCTTTGAAAAAGAACCTGAACCTGAGCAGAAGACTGAGCAGAAGACTGAGCAGAAGACTGAGCAGAAGACTGAGCAGAAGACTGAGCAGAAGACTGAGCAGAAGACTGAAGTTAAGGAACAGCCCAAAAAGAAATCTGAAACTGAAGAAGTTTCTAAATCTGAAGAAAAATCAAATATTGAAACATATAAAACAAAAATAGATGTTGTTTTAAAAGTAATTTTTTCTAATGATGAAGAAAAGAATAATGCTAAAAAAATGTAGAAAATTATTTTAAAAAATTAAATGAAAATGCTATAAGTCCACCTTCAAAAAATAATGACAAAACTAAACAAGAATTAAAAAATAAATTAAAAGCTGCAACATTAAAGGAAACAAATAATTTTGATGATGAAAATAATTTTTTAAATGTGTCATCATGAAAAATTTCTCAACAAGATAAAGATTCTGTTTTTAATTTCAATGACGATAACGAAGATATGACACCTATAAAAGAAACATTTAAAGAACAAAAAGAATTTTTTATAAATAGTATAAATAGGTCAGTCTATCCAAGAAGTGTCTATCAAGAGCGGCGTTTGTGGCCTTCTATGTCACATGGTGTAGCTTTTAAATTAAATGGTATAGATAGTACAGATTCTAGATCTCGAAATAAGGGTTATGGTTTTTTATTAAGAGGTGCTCTTTCTGAAGAATCTAATAAACTTAATAAAATAGTTTTTGTAAGCAATCAAATTTGAATGAGCATTTTTTATAATTATAAAAAATATTTAGATTCAAATAATACAGAACAAAGTGAGATCTATATTACTAATATTTACAAATTAATGCAAACATTTTTTCACGGTACAAATGCTAAAAAAGTTTTTGAAGAATTTTTAATAAATAATACACACTACAATGTTTCGAATTTTTATTCAGAATTAACCAGGGAAAACTTTGCCTCTGAACCTCAATATTTTCAAAAATTAAAATCAACTGATGTAGAAAAAACTTATGATAATTTATTGATGTATTTAAATTATCTAAATTTTAATTATCCTATAGGAATAATTAATGATTCTGAATTTGTGATTACAGAATTATCGATTGATGAAAACCACAGAGGAGGTTTTTCATCAGATCGAGAAGATTCTAAATCGAGATATAAGAGTTGAACTTATTTAGCTGATTACAAAAAGGATGAAAAAGAAAGAGTGGCAGATATTAATTTTAATTTAATTTTTTAACATAAAAAAAACTTGTAGTTACTAATTTTCTACAAGTTTTTTATTTTATTTTGTTCATCTTGAAAATTGTCATTTAGCTTTATCTGTTACTAAGAAAATTTCATCTAATAAAGGTTGCACAGTTGGTGTTGATTCTACTGTTTTAGTTAATTGAATAATCTTGTCTAGATCAGCTGAAATTGTGTTGGAAACATCATCAGCTCTATATCATGTTGTTGAAACTTCTTCAATAACTGAAAGTTCTAAAACTTCTTTTAAATTTCCAATTGCTGGTAATTCATGCATAAGAATTTTTTCGGCAACATCATCAGCTAATTCTATTAATTTGCTTGCTAATTTGTCTGTTTCTTTGTGCCAAACAAAAAAACCTGCACCTTTGAAATTTCAATGATAATTTTTTACTTTATATGCTAATACAACTAAACTAGCTTGTAGTACTTTTAATTTATCCATGTAATTCTCCTATTATTTTTATTAATTAATTTTATCAATAATTTTTCTTTCAATAGAAAAACTGTTGATTTTGTTTTTAATAGTAGCTAAATGCGTTTCTAGTGCTACATTAGCTTGATTTTTAATATCTTCTGCATTTTTGAAAATTTTTTCACTGCTACTAATAATATTAATTAAGTTATTATTAATATTTTTCACTGAATTATCTAGTATTTGATTTTTAAAATCTTCAAACTCTTTTAAAATATTTTGCTTTTCTTTGAAATCAATTTCTTTTTTTAGTAAATGCTTATTTTTTTGTGTTAAAGAATAGATTAATGATAAAAATGTAAATAAATAAAAAGGTCTAACTACATACATATTTTCATACTTGGCATCATTGACTTTTTTAATGACAAAATTTGAATCTATTTCTAGTTCAGAAACTAATAAGGCATATTCTGCATTATGATTAATTTTGTCTTTATTTAATTTATCATAAAAATTTTCATTCTTTTTACCTAAACCATCTAATGCATCTGTTTTAGCTTCGATCACTACAGACGATAAAGTTATTTCTGATTTTGTTTGATGGTTAATATCTAAAACTTTAAATAAAAAATCTGGTTTTTTACCTTCAATGGCTTTTGTTGTTTTTTCAAATGAACAATCTGATAATAATCCCATTTGGATATTATATTGATCAAGAATTCAATTTTCTAGTTCTTCACCCATAACTTTTGAATTATTGCTTTTATTTCTTTTAATTTGTTCTATTTCTGTTTTTAAATTACTAATTTCTTTTTCTTTTTCTAAAAGTAAAAGTTTTTGGTCTTTATTAGTATTTTCTTTTAAATTATTTAATTCGTTTGTTAAATTAGTAATTTGAGTAGTAAGGTCAATTTTATCTACTAAAAATTTTTCCTTTTCTTGAAAAACAAGCGCTTTAAATTCATTTTCTTTAGCGTTTTTGAACGACTCATATTCATTTTCTATTTTTTGTAAATTCAATTTTAATTGTGTTATTTGATCTTTATATTTATTATCTATTGCTACTTGATTTATTTCTATTTCTTTTTGTTTATTTTTTATTTGATTTTCTAAATCTAAGCTAATGTTATTTTTTTCTAATTTTAATTTATTGATTTGTTCTTTAAGTACATCAATAGTTTTTTGCTGTTCATTTTTTAAATTTTTTTCTAAAATAACAATTTGTTTACTATATTGATTTTCCTGTTCTAATAAAGCATTTTTGATTTTTACTTCTGCTTGCTCTCTGTAATTTTTTTCTTTGTCTTTAATTTGATTTAGATAAAATAATTCTTTTTCACTTTCAGCTTTTTTGACTGCTTCATTAATTTTTTTAGTTTCAATTAAAGTTAAAAAATTATGCAATTCACGAACTGTGTCTGTGTTTTCAGAATCATTCAAAATGAAAAAATCACCTTTTTGTGCATCTTCTAAAAGCTCAAATTTTAAAGATGATTTATCTTTTAATTTAACTGTAATTTTTTTAGACATTTTGTTTTCTTTTTTTATTTTTCATAAATAAAAAAGAATGGACAAAATTTACTTTATTCATTCTTTTTTTATATTATTATTTTTCATTTAGAGCAAGTTGAGTAAGTGTTTTTACAAGTACACCTGTTGGTTTATCTCCACTATCAGCTGTTCCAGCAATATCTAAGTGAATAAATTCTTTGTCTTCTGTGAATTCTTTTAAGAACATTGCAGCTGAAATTGATCCACCATTTCCTGTAAAATCTGTATTTCTTAGATCAGCTACTTCTGAACCTTTAATATATTTAGCAAAATCAGCGTGGAATGGCATTCTTCAAATTAATTCATTTTGTTCCTTAGCTGCTGTTTCTAAGCTTTCTCAAGCTTTATCTGTGGTTGATCATGTGCCTGTAAATGTATGACCTAATGCTACTAAGATAGCTCCTGTTAAAGTTGCGATTGTTATTACTTTAGAAGCCTTTAATTCTCTGATAGCATATGTTAATCCATCCGCTAAAATTAATCTTCCTTCAGCATCTGTATTATTAACTTCAACTGTTTTTCCGTTCATTGATGTTCAAACTGAATCAGGTAGTGAAGCATCTCCATTAACTCTATTATCAGTTAAAGGTAAAACAGCTACAAAATTAGCTTTAGGTTTTAATTGTGCAATGGCTTTCATTGTAGCGGCAGCAATTGCAGCCCCCGACATGTCATATTTCATTCCTGACATGTATCTACCAGTTTTAATGTTATATCCACCTGAATCGAATGTAATACCTTTACCAACTAAAGCTGTTTTTTCTGAAGACTCAGGATTTCCATTATATTCAATTGTTACTAATCTTGGTTCGAACATTGATCCACGATTAACTGATAATAGTAGTCCCATTTTGTGAGCTTCAATCGCTTTTTTATCTAATACTGAAACTTTTAATTCTTTTGAATTTGATAATTCTTTTTGAATTGATTCAGCTAATCACTCTGAATTACAAATATTAGGTGGTGTTTTTTGTAAATTTCTTGCCAAATTAACAGATTCTAACAAAATTTTTGTTTTGTCTACTAGTAATGAAGTACATGGTAAAGATTCATCTGATTTTAATAAAATTAAATCTTTTGTTTCATCCTTTTTATCTGTTTTAGCTGAATAAATATTTGCATTATTAAATAAATATTTTTCATGTAGTGCTTGAACTAATAATTCTAATGAAACTTTTTCTGTTATAAAAGTTTTTAAATCTACTTGGTAAGAACGTGAAGCTTTTGATAATTGTTCTGCTAATGCATAAACTGCTTCTTTATCAAATTTATCTTTTTCACCTAAAAAAATGAAGGCTTCTTTTTTTGATGTAAATTCTGTAATATAGTTTTTTTTATCAAGTACTCCTTCGGGAGCAATATCATTTTTAAAAACCGCTTGTAATAAAAAATCATGGGTTTTTTCTCTTGTTACTTTAATCATAATGACCTTTCTTATATCTATCTATGAAATTATTTAATTATACTTTATATAAGCTTATTTTTATTGTATTTTCTTGCCTGATTTCTGCTTTTTAAAAGAAAAAACACCACAAAAATGGTGTTTTAAAGAAAAAAGCTTTTATTTAATCAAATTCTTTAGCTAATTTTTTTGATTCTTCTTGTCAAATACTAAATTGTTTTTCTGTTCCATAAACTTCATGTTCATTTTCAAGTTGATAATATTCTGGTTTATTTGGGAATTTTTGTTCTTTTAAGTATTGGAAGTCAAAACTTGAAACTTTAAAGGGTTCATTAGCATTAGAAATACTTGGGATAGAATCAAATAAGCTAATTGTATAAGGATGACAAGGTCTTTTGTAAATTTTTTCTGTTTTACCTTTTTCCACAATTTTACCTAAATGCATTATTAAAATATTGTCAGAAATATATTCAACCATTTGTAAATCGTGAGCAATGAAAAGCATTCCAATTTTCTTTTCTTTTGCTAGTTTTTTCAGCAAGTTTACAATTTGCGCTTGAATAGAAATATCTAGAGAAGCAATTGGTTCATCAGCAATAATTAATTTTGGATTTGTAATTAAGGCTCTAGCAATAACAATTCTTTGTCTTTGTCCACCAGAAAATTCATGTGGATAACGGTAAGCAAATTGTTTTAATAAACCAACATCTTCTAGGGCTGAATAAATTTTTTCTCTTACTAAAACTTTGTTAACAACATGTTTTGTTACAAATTTCAGTAAGAAAGGTATTTTATTTATAAAGCTTGGTAATTTTTTAATTCCGTATAAATATTTAATTTCATTTTCCATTTGGTGAATTACTTTTAATTCTTTTCCAAATGAGGCATTAGCTTCTTGTTTTTCTTTAAACTGTTGTGAATATTGACTTAATGTTTCTGCAATTTCTTTTTTACTTAATTTTTGTTCTTCACTTAAATGAACACTAGCTCATTCTAAGAATTCTTTATGTTTTTCTTCATAAAGTTTGTCAACTAATTTTTGAAGACCTAAAACTTCAGTATCTCATTCATGAGTTAATTCTTTAAAACGTTCTTTTAGATTTTTTTGTACTTCTTTATGGTGTTTGTTATATTTTTCAATTTCAGCCTTATTAAATTCTTGGGCTTTTTTATAAGCACGTTCAAGAATTTCTAAATCTTGAGCATTAGTAGGGTCAGTTGCAGGAGCTTGAGCAATTTTAGTTTTTAAACTTTCAATAGCCGCTGTTTTTTTTGCTACTTCTTCTTCAAATGCTTGTTTATTTTTAACGGCTAAATCAAAAAATCTTGTTAAATCAACTTTGTGTTTTTCATGTACTATTTTTTTTAAATCTTTAGTATATGTTTTTTCGATTGTTGCTAATTTCAGTTGTTTTAATAAGGAATTATTAAATTCTTTGATATATGAATCTAAACTTTTTACTTCTTCATTTTTCAATCATAAAAGTTGATTTTTAGGATTTTTTGAATCTCAAAAAGGAAGCGTTAATAATCAATATGATTTTAGGTTTACCAAAGAAATAGTTTTGTAATATAAATATTCATCAATTCTTTCAGTTGTTAAAGCATTGTCCTTTTGTAATTTATATTCTCATCAAAATTCTGTATTAAAACTTTTGATTAAACTTTTTACATTCTTGCGATAGTTCTTGTTTTGTTTTATAAAAGTTTTTAATTCTTCTTCAGCTGCTTTTAATTGCTGTTGCAATTCGTATTTTTCTTTAGAAACTGTAGCTCTTTTTTTATGCAATTCTAATGCTTCTTTAGCTTTAGTTAATTCTTCTTCGTCTAAATCAAGTCCTTGTTTCTTTCTTAAATTGTTTTGTTTTTCATAGAAAAATTCAATTAAGTTAGAAATATTTTCATACATATAACTAATAGCTTGAGATTGAGCTAGATTTTTTCTTTCTGCATAAACAAAATAAGTTGAAAAAGCATCGCTTAAGTTATAAAACTTATCAAAGTTTAATTTTTCAAAAGTTTTTTCTCATCCTTTTAAACTTTGTTTGGCAATTTTAATTGATTGTTCTAGGTTGTTGTTAGTAATCTCTTGAAATTTATTTTCAAAAGTCATTTTAAAAATATGCGAAACTTCTGCTCAATCTTTCATCAGATTAGATGTTTCTTCATGAGAAATTTTATTAATAATTAACGGTTCTTTTAAAATTGAAAAAATATTTTTTTGTGCATTTAATGAAGCGTGTGGGTCTTGGAAAATCATTTGTACATTGCGACGCATGTATTTACGATTTTCCCGTGATAATTTTTTACCTGAAATAATTTTGCCATTTAAGGTAACAAAACCACTAAAGTCATCATATAAACGAATTAATGAACGTCCTACTGTTGTTTTTCCACTCCCTGATTCACCAACTAACCCTAAAACTTCACTTTCATGAATTTTAAAATCTACCCCATTGATTGCATTAACTATACCGAATTTGTTATGAAAATATTTTTTTAAGTTTTGAACTTCTAAAATAACATTATTTTTTTTCATCAAATACCTTCTTAAATAAAGTAAGTCTTTTTTGCAACTCAGGAGTTGGTTTTACTTTTGGTGCATCTGGATGCAACAATCAAGTTGCAGCAGAATGAGTTTTACTGATTTCAATTAGTGGGGGTTCCTTTTCAAAATCAATTTCTAGGGCATAGTCATTACGTGGTGCAAAAGGATCTCCTGGAGGTAAATTAGAAAGATCGGGAGGAGTACCTTTAATTGTATAAAGTGCTTCATCTCTTTGTTCTGGTATAGCACTAATTAAAGCTCAAGTATATGGATGTTTAGGATTTGTAAAAATATCTTTTTTAGTTCCTTTTTCCACTACTCTTCCTGCATACATAACGTATAAGTAATCACAAAACTTGGCAATTACTGAAATGTTATGAGAAATAAAAATGATAGAAATTTTATATTTATTTCTAATGTCATCTAAAAGAGATAATACAGAAGCTTGAACAGTAGGGTCAAGCGCTGTGGTTGGTTCATCAGCAACAATTAATTCCGGGTTCATTGCAACAACCATGGCAATAACAACCCTTTGTTTCATTCCACCACTAAATGTGTGCGGATATGAATCAAATTTTGCGGCTGCATCACGAATACCGAAAGATTCTAAAATAGATATAAGATATTCTTTTTTTTCTTTTTTATTTTTGAATCTTTTATCTTTATGTAAAACGTCTAGTAATTGCTTACCAATTGTTCTTGTTGGGTTTAAAGCTGTTAAAGGGTCTTGAGGAATATATCCTACTTTTTTACCCCTGATTTTTAATCATTGTTTGTCTTTTTTATAATTTTTAGCATCAATTCCAGAAATATACATCTTACTGCTTGTGGTAATTGCATCAGTATTAATTCCTAAAAAAGATTTTGAGGTTACGGTTTTTCCACTCCCTGATTCACCAACAAGACCAACAATATCTCCTTTTTTGATTTTTAAATCAACACCACGAACAATTTCAATTTTGTTCTTTCTACTTGTTTTAAATGCTACCCTTAAATTTTGAACATCTAAGACAATATTGTTAGAAGGTGCTGTTGAAATACTTTCAGTTGTTTTAATATTTTCTGAAACTTTTTTTAGAGGAGTTAGTTTACTCAAAATAGTTTTAGCAAAATTTGAAAATGTATTGAAAAAATCCAAATCTATTTTTTTATTCTTTTTCTTGATTGTACCGGACAAACTAAACTCCTTTTTTAGCTTTAGGGTCTAAAGCATCATGAATTCCAATTGAAATTAATTTTAAACTAGTTACTAATGTTAATAAAATTACAGAAGGTAAAACAACTGATCATGGGTTTGATTCCATTAATTGTTTAGAACTAAATAATGAAAGTCCTAAGTTAGGATCTGCATTAATACTATCACTAATAAATCCTAAGAATGATAATGATGACAAGTAAAATACACCTGACATTAAACTATTAACAAACATAGCTGATAGTTTTCCTAAAATTAATGGTAGTGCTTCAATATAAATAATTCTAGCCTTAGTTGCACCTAATGATTTTGAAGCTTGTAAAAATTCTTCATCTTTTACTGTAATAATGTACATTCTGGCCACTTCAAGTGGTCCTGTAAATCCAATGAACACTAAAACTCCAAATACTACGTGGTCTTCTATACCGAAAATAGCAATTAGAACTATTAATCAAATAATTGAAGGAACAGTGTTAATAATATCTACAACACGCATTGTCAATGTATCAACTCTTTTTCCAACATGAAAACCTAAAAATAATCCAATAGGTACTCCTAATAGAGTTGTAATTGTTACAACTAATAATGAGAATCACAACGCATTTCTTGTTCCTTCTCAAATTCTTAATCAAATATCTCTACCATAGTTATCAGTTCCTATGATAGAAACTAATTTTTCATTAGAACCGCTTAATACTTGTAGAAGTGTATAAGGATCATAAAGAACTCTAGCATCACCGATGCTTTCTTGTATATCTAATATAATTTTTTGACCAGAATTTTTTTCAACAGAACGAATTAAATCAATAAAATCTTGCTTTTGAAAACTTCAGAAAGCACCATATAGAGATGATTGTTGGTCAACAACATAAACTGAAGAAGCTTCAGAAATTGGTCTATTTGCATTGAATGGTGAAATTATAGGAATGATAACAGACATTAAAAGTACTACAAATACTAAAACTAATGACATTAAAGTTCAAGGGTTAGTGAAAAATCTTTTTGCAATATCCTTTGCTCTTGTGGTTGGTTTACCTATTCTTTGTAAAGAAATAAATTTGTCTTGCGGATAAAACTTTAATAGAGTTACATCGCTATCATTTAATAAATATTTCTTATTAAAATCTTTTCTACTCAGTTTTTCCATTTATAATCCCTTTTTCAAAATTTTTCTTTCTTAAAAATAAATATTTTACTTTTTTGAAAATACTATTTGGGTTACTTGAACTTATTTTAATTCTAGGGTCAAGTGCAGCAAAAGAAATATCCACAAGAATTTTAGAAAGAAGAGTTAGTCCTGTAAAGAACAAGACGTTAAACATAATTACATCAATTTCACCAAATTGTGCTGAGTTGAAGAAAATAGAAGCAGAACCTGGAATACCAAAGTAACTTTCTAAAATAATACTTCCTGATAATAAATCAATATATGAGGGAATTAATGCAGCCATTAAAGGTAATGAGGCATTTCTAAAAACATGTTTTCTAAAAATTTGCCCCTGTGATAAACCTTTAGCTTTTGCGATTAAAACTTGATTTGAAGTTAAAACAGCAATCATTTGGTTTCTTACTATTAATGTGTATCTTGAGATAGATAAAATAGTAAAAATTAATATAGGAATGATCACAGATAAAATTGTTATGTCAAAACCAATATGTCTTAATGGGTCTGGAGCTTGAAAAGTTACTGGTAAATTAAATCATTGAATCATTAATAAAGTAATAATAGGGGCAATTATGTAAGAAGGTAATCCTGAAATAATTGTTGTCACAGAAACTACAGATGTATCTAATAGTTTACCTCTTTTGTATGCAGATAAAATTCCTAGAAAAATTCCAATGATTGAACTAAATACAAATGAAGGAACACTTATTAATAAAGTTCATTTTAATCTAGAGTTAAATGTTTCTGGTAATCTAACAGGTTCTATTTGGTTTCCATATGTTGCACCAAAATTACCTATAAATATTTGCCCTAAATAATTAAAAAATCGTGTGATTGGGGGTAAATTAAACCCTCCTTCATTCAATTTTTGTTGAATGTCAGATTGTGAGAACACTTTTGAGTCATATTCACTAATAAGAATAGGGTTTTTACCGAATTGTGCTTGCATCGTATAGACAACAAACAGAATGATAAACAAAGTTACTATCGATAGTAACAACCGCTTGGAAAAATATTTAGTCATATATTACTAATTTTTATTTGCCTCTTGCAGATTCTGTTGGATATACTTTAGCAAAATCTCCTCTTAAATTGTATCCTGATTCTTTTTTAGGTAATGAATAATGAGCACTTTGTAGTAAAACACTTGGTGATGCAGGGTCGTTAACTAATCCCTGTGTTGACATTGGGTTTCATCCTGAAAGAATGTGTAATTCATTTTGTAAGTCAACAAGTTGTTTGTTTGTTCTTTTACTTTGGTATGTAAAGAAGAATTTCAATCATTCAGTAATTAAATCGAATGTTTTATTTGATTTATTAATAAATTCTTTACGGTTATGAATTAAGTTTCATGTAGAAGCATTTTTAATTTCATCAAATGTAGCAACACCATCAGGTCAAAGTTTTTTATCTTCTTTTAATGCTTTAGAAAGTAGAACCATTTCAGGGAAAGATTTAGCTAATTCAGGATTTTCTGATTCTAAATCTGCAAATAAGGTAAATACTTGGAATGTTGGTGGAGCACTTAATCCTGAAGGAGGATAAGCAAGAGCTGATAAGTAGCTACCAATACCATCGTAGTCGTAACCTCAACCTGTTCTTGTTTCTGTTGCTATACCATCAATAATATTTGTACGAGCATTACTTTGATCTTCTGGTAAAGATACACTTAATCTGTCATCTAAACTATTAATGATTTCAACTACCCCATTTGCTGCACTTATTGCTGTACTTGAAGATTTTGTTCATTCTTGTAATTTTCATTCAACTTTTGTTGAAGCATCAAGTTTAAATTGTTCATAAATTTTATCTAGCAATTTTTTCATTTCTGCTTTGATCTCATTATATGTTTTAGATTCTCATAATGTTTTAGAATTACCTTGATTATTTGGATCTTTGTAAATTGCTTCATCTTCTGCAACTGTTTTTTCAGCAAATTTTTTACCTTCTAAATTAATAGCGAAACTTTTATCAACTTCATTTTTGTAATCAAACAATGTTTGTTTTGAATCTGTTGCTCAGTCACTTCCACTAATTTTGTTGTCAGCTGTTGCCATAGCATTTCAAGGAATTTGGTTATTAGGTGCTTTAGTTTTTACATAAGTATAAATATTAAATGCACTACTTAATAATGTTCTGAATGTTAATCCATGTCCTAATCAGAAATGTTTATTAGTTGAAACAGATTTTTCACCTGCTGCAGCTAATTGATCTGTTGAAGCACCGTACATTGCGTATGCATAACCATCATTAAACAAGTAATTAGGTTTAGCATCAGATTCTGCTTTTTTAGGAGCGGGTGCTGGTGAATATCTTAAATAACTTGAAGGTAATGAATTTCATTGAGGGTCAATTACATAACTTAAATTGAATGCAGAAGGGTTTGCATTAATTTCATCTTGTTGTGCTTTATTTAAAGTACTGTAAGCTAAATTAGCTGTGTAATTTCTCTTGTAATTTTCAAATTGTTGGTTAGCAAAAGCAGAAGGATCTAATCCTGTGTATATTTCAATAATAATTCTTTTTATAGAAGTATCAGATTTAACTCATTCTTGATTGTAAAAATGTGGATTTTGTTCTCAAATGTATTGTGATTGTGAAACTTGTTTTGCATAGTAAGGACTTGCAAATAACATTTTTTGTCAATCCTTACCATATCAGTAAACTCCTGATTCAGCTACTTCACCTGAAGGTTTTTTACCTTCCACTGTTGGATTTTCTGCTTCAGCCAGTTCTTTGATGTAATCACTAGGTGTTGCTTGAAATAGTGTTGAACCTGCAATCAGTTCTTTGAAAAATACACTGAAATCTGTTGATTCTTCTTGTGATTCTACTGTTACAGCTGTTTCTGTTTTTGCTCCATTTGTAACACTAGTTAAATATCCTTCTTTTGTGTCTAATTTTGTTTTATTAACACCAAATAATTCATATAAATAATCATTTGGAGGGTATGAACCGTCAGAAAAATATGTGTTATGTGGGTCAATATTTGGGTTATTTTTATTTACTAAAGTATCATCTATTTCTTTTGAACCACCACTAGATCTTCTGTTATTAGCATAACGATATTTTGAATCTAACAGATGGTTAAAATAGAAGTCTTCTGCTTTAACAGTGTATTTAGTTTTTTCTCCTTTTGTATTAACTCAGTGAATACCTTCTTTAACTGTCATTTGAACTTTTTTAGCATCTTTAAGATCTTCATAAAATTTCGGGTTATTAATTGATTTAGGATCAGCAGAAGTTAAAGTTTTAAAACCGAATCTGCTTCCTGTTTGGGGAACTATTTCGTGTTTATCGTTGTCATAAACAACAACAGTACCATCTTTTTTAGTGATGTAAACTGCTTCTCCTAAACCTTTTTCTATTCATAGATTTTGATAAGAAGTAACTTTACCAGCTCTATCTAGTTCTGCTTTACCTGAACCTGCTTCCACAAATAAGTGAGTTCCTTTTCACTCAGATGTAGTATCAGATGATGAAGGTCAACGATTTTCAATAGTAAAATCATAAAATTTATATGAGTCAGCATTAACGTTATTTCTATATACTAATTCTCTTCTTTGGTGAGAGTTTTGTAAGACATTAGTTGAACTACAAGAAATTGCAAAAGCAACTACACCTAAACTCAACGGTATTGCCAAACTATAAAGTAATTTTTTCTTTTTAAACATGTTTTTCTCCTTTACTACACAGTTTTAAAAACAAAAACTTATTTCTTCGAGATTTTCTACCCCTAGAAATAAGTTTTATTTAATAATTATGTTTTTAATATTTTTTTGTAATTTTTTAAAATTTCTAAATAATTATTATATTTATTTCAAGGATTCTTGCTTATAATTTCAAATCATAAAATCATTAACATTCTTAAGAATGTTAATGGCCATAGCACATTCGGTAGCTAATGCAAATGATTTGAACATATAGGCTTTCCTTTCTTTTTGTAAAATAAATATTTTTTAATTATAAACTATTTTTAAAAAATGCAAGTCAAAAAAATAAAAGTAATTTTCTTTATTTTATATGAGCAAAAATGTGATTTTTTTAAAATCTATTTATTATTAAGATTTATTTTGTTGGTTTTCCTAAAATTTTAAACATATTATTTTTATAAACTTCAACCCCGGGTTGATTAAAAGGATTTACTCCTAATAAATGTGCAGAAATTGCACAAGCTCTTTCAAAGAGCATTACTAGTCAACCAAAAGTTTCTTCTTTACTATCTTCTAATTCAATATGAATGTTAGGGACTTTTCCTTCATTTACGTGTGCAGCTTGTGTAGCTTTAAATGCTGCATTATTAACATAGTGTAAAGTTTTTCCTGATAAATAATTTAATTCATCTAAATTTTCTGCATCTTTTAAAATTTCAATATCATGTGGAACATTTTTAACAGTTAATACTGTTTCAAACAATATTTTTGATCCTTCTTGAATAAATTGTCCTAATGAGTGTAAATCAGTTGAAAAAATTGCTGAAGTAGGTAAAATACCCTTTTCTTCTTTTCCTTCACTTTCACCAAATAATTGTTTCCATCATTCATTAAAGAAAGCATAATTCGGTTCATATGAAACTAACATTTCTGTAGGATATTTTTTACCTAAAATATAACGAGCTACAGCATATCTATAAGCATCATTATCTATCAAGTTATTTTGACCATAAACTTCATTGGCTTTTTGAGCTCCTAATAAAACATTATCAATGTTAATTCCTGCACAAGCCATCGGAAATAATCCTACTGCAGATAAAACACTGAATCTACCTCCGATATCATCAGCAATAACAAATCTTTGATATCCTTCATTTACAGAAATTGTGTGTAAAGCACCACGATTTTTATCTGTGGTTGCAAAAATTAATTTTCTAGCTTGATCCTTACCAACTTTTTCTTCTAAAAGTGATTTTAAAATTCTAAAAGCAATTGCTGGTTCTGTGGTTGTTCCGGATTTAGAAACCACATTAATAGCAAATTTTTTGTCTTTTAAGTACTCAATTAATTGGTACAGATAAGAAGATGAAATTGAATTTCCTGCAAATATAACTTGCATTTTTCTTTCTTCTTTTAATGGATAAAGTCCTTGAATTGCATCAATGGCTGCTCTAGCTCCTAAATATGAACCACCAATCCCAATAACTACTAAAACTTCTACTTTGTTTTCAAAAAGAAATTGCGCAGCTTTCTTTATTTCTTTAACTTCATTTTTATCATGATTTTTAGGTAGATCTTTTCAACCTAAAAAATCACTACCTACAAGGGTTTTTTCTTCTAAACCAAGATGAATATTTGACACTTTTTCTCTAAAACTTAAAATATCATTTTCTTCAACTGCTTTTGATAAATCCAAATTTATTTTTTTCATGAATATATTTCCTCTTCTGCATGTTTTTGTAAGTTTAAAAAACCATTTTTAGTTGGTTTAATTTGATACACAAAAAAATTAGTAATTCTTTTTTTGTTTTTTACAGCTTTATAAGATAAAGTTACTTTCTTTTTTTGAATATTTACTGTTAAAACTTTAAATAATAAAACTTCGCCGACTTTCACTATGTTAGATATTTTTTTAACAAAAAAATCACTTATTTCATTAATAAAAACTACGCCTTGATATCCGGCTTCTAAGTCTACTCAAAAGTGTTTTTCATGAATTGATTTAACAATCCCTTTGACAATTTGATTTTTATTCATAATATAAGCTGAATTATAAACTAAATTAGTAAAAAATTAGTAATTTATAACTAAAGGAATCAATAACAAAAGGCAATTTTAGGCTTGAATGTGGTATAATTTTCAATATTTTGTATTACTAAATAAAGCAATACAAAAAAAGGTTATTTTAGTAAAAGGTGGTATAAATGCCAAATAATTACAGCGCTAATAATATTCAGGTTTTAAAAGGATTGGAAGCTGTTAGAAAAAGACCAGGGATGTACATTGGTACAGTAGGCAAAAAAGGACTACATCACTTAGTTTGAGAAATTGTTGATAACTCAATTGATGAGGCTATGGCTGGTTTTGCTACTACAGTAAAAATTAAAATTAAAAATGATGGTTATATCGAAATTTCAGATAATGGTAGAGGAATTCCTACAGATATACACCCTGAAACAAAAATTTCTACTGTAGAAACTGTTTTAACAGTCTTACATGCTGGTGGAAAATTTGACTCTGAAACTTATAAAGTATCTGGAGGGTTACACGGTGTTGGAGCTTCTGTAGTTAATGCACTTTCTAAACACTTACTGGTATGAATTAAAAGAGATGGAAATAAGTATTTCCAAGAATTTAAAAATGGTGGAGTACCAGTATCTTCTTTAAAAATTATTGATCAAGTTTCAGATAATGATACAGGAACAAAAATTTCTTTTAAACCTGATTTTACTATTATGGAAGAACATGAATTTGATTTCAATGTAATTTCAGACCGCGCAAAACAAACCGCATATTTAAATAAAGGCTTAAAAATTATCATTGAAGATGAAAGAATCAATGAAATTCATGACTTTTGTTTTGAAGGTGGATTAATTGAATATGTACAAGAATTGAGCAGAGGGAAAGAAGTAATTAATAAAGAAATTATTTATGCAGAAGGTGATCACAAAGGTGATGATGGAAATGTAAGAGTTGAGCTGGCTTTACAATGATCCACTGCTTATAATTCAAGCATTATTTCTTATGCTAATAATATTTCTACAATTGAGGGTGGAACACACGAGCAAGGTTTTACAGATTCTTTAGTAAGAATTTTAAATAATTATGCAGAGAAAAATAAATTGTACAAAAATGAAAAAGAAAAATTATCTAAAGAAGATGTTAAAGATGGACTTATTGCTGTTATTTCTGTAAAACATACTGAACCTGTCTTTGAAGGACAAACAAAAAGCAAACTTGGAAATAAAGATGCTAGAACTGCCACAAACAGAATTTTGTCAGAAACTTTAGAAAGATTTTTAGAAGAAAATCCTCAAGAAGCTAAAACAATTATTGAGAGATCATTACTTGCTCAAAGAGCTCGTTTTGCAGGTATGGCAGCTAGAGATGCTGTTAGACGGAAAAGTATTTTTGATATTGGGTCTTTACCAGGGAAATTAGCTGACTGTTCAACTAAAAATGCAGAATTATCAGAACTCTTTATCGTTGAGGGAGATTCAGCTGGTGGTACTGCTAAAATGGGTAGAGATAGAAAATATCAAGCCATTTTACCTTTAAGAGGAAAAGTTATTAATGTAGAAAAATCTAGAATTGATAAAGTGTTTCAAAATAATGAAATTGGCGCCCTTATTACAGCTTTAGGTACAGGTGTAGGTGAAGAATTTAATATTAATAAAATTAGATATCACAAAATTGTAATTATGACTGACGCCGATGTTGATGGAGCTCACATTAGAATTTTACTTTTAACTTTCTTTTATCGCTACTTCAGACCTTTAATTGAATATGGTTTTATTTATATTGCTCAACCACCTTTATATAAAATATCTTATGGTAAGAAATTTGCATATGCTTACACAGATACACAAAAAGAAAAAATCTTACAAGATATTACTTCGAACGTAGAAATACAAAGATATAAAGGACTAGGAGAAATGGACGCTGAACAATTGTGAAAAACAACAATGGATCCAGAACAAAGAAAAATGCTCCAAGTACAAATTGAAGATGCTGCTAATGCCGACTTAGTTTTTTCAACTCTTATGGGTGAAGAAGTCGCACCAAGAAGAGACTTTATCGAAAAAAATGCAAAGTATGTTAAAGAAATAGATTTCTAATATTTCTCCATTTTTGCATTTTTTATTTAAAATTAGTCATTGGACAGTTATTTGAGGGAGTAAAGATGAAATACAAAAGAATATTATTGAAACTTTCAGGGGAAAGTTTGGCAAATAAAAGCAAATCTTTATCAATTGATTATCAATTAGTAAAAAAAATTGCTAAACAACTAAAGGAATTGGTTAATCAAGGAATTGAAGTGGCTATCGTTGTTGGGGGTGGAAATTTTTGAAGAGGAGCTTCTGCAGAAAAAAACGGTATTTCTAGAAACAGAGCTGATTACATCGGGATGCTTGCAACTGTAATGAATGGGCTTGCATTACAATCAGGTTTTCAATCAGAAAATTTAAAAACCAGAGTTTTATCATCAATTAATTTTGATAAAAGAGTTTGTGAATATTACATTAAAGAAAAAGCTAATAAATATTTAAATAAAAAAGAAATTGTTATTTTTGTTGGAGGCACAGGAAGACCTTACTTTACAACCGATACCGCTTCAACACTATTTGCTTCAGAAATTGAAGCTGATGTTATTTTAGCTGGTAAAAATAATGTGGATGGCGTTTATGAAAAAGATCCTAATATCTATCCAGAAGCAAAACATTTTATTGACATTAGTTTCGATGAAGTTTTAAGACAAAATTTAAAAGTTATGGATTCTACAGCTTTTTCAATGGCTAGAGATAACAACATTGAATTATTAGTTTTTGATATTAATAAAGAAAATTCTATTAAAGATGTAATTGACAAAAAAATTAAATTTACAAGAGTTCATAATTAAAAAAAGGATAAAGTATGGAAATTCAGATATATAAAGAAATGTTTGATGATGAAGTAAAAAAAGGTTTGGATCATTTCCAAAGAGAAATGAATAAAATTTCTACAGGTAGAGTTAATCCTCTTTTAATCTCTCATATTAAGGTTTCATATTACGGTGAATTAACTCCAATTGACCAAATTGCTAATATTTTAATTCCACAAGCACAACAGTTATTGGTTAAACCTTTTGATATTAATTCTGTCAAGGATATCACAGCAGTTTTAAATGATGCTCAAATTGATGCTCAAATTGCCAATGAAGGAAATCAAGTTCGCTTAACATTCCCACAAATGACTACAGAAAGAAGAAAAGATCTAGTTAAAAAACTAGGAAAAATCAGTGAAGAGGGAAAAGTAGCAGTACGCCTTGCAAGACAAGAAATAATAAAAGATATTAAAAAAGACGAAGAACTTTCTGAAGATCAAGAAAAAAAATATCTTGAAGAGATTCAAAAAGTTACAGATAAATTTGTTGAATATATAATTCAACAAACAAAAGAAAAAGAAAAAGAAATTTTAACAATATAAAAATGAAAATAAAAATCACCAAGAAAATACAAAAAAATAAATTATTATTAAGGACTATTACAACCTTAATAATTCTTTTATTTTTTATCACTTCATTTTTTATCACTGGATATTTAAAAATGGGTGGAAGAATATATGGTGTTATTTTTTATGCTATTTTGTGTTCTATTGGTATTTATGAATTTGTTTCACATTCAGAAGTTAAAAAAATATTTGTTTTTTATTATATTATTTTAGGTTTAATATTATTATTTCTACCATGACATGAATATTTCTATGTCATGATTAATCAAGGTTCAACTAAATATATGTTTATTGAACAATTAAAACATTGATGAATTTACTTAATAATAATCATTGGATCTGCATTTCCTTTTTTGTTTTTAATACAAAAAAAAGATTTAAAATTTATTACTAAAAATTATTTATTAAATCTCTTCGCAGTATTAACTTTTCCAATTTTTATTAAATGATTATTAATAATCAATACTATACCAAATGAAGGTGTATATATTTTGTTGTATATCGGTTTAATTACAGCTACAACAGATACTTTAGGTTTATTTGGCGGCATGCTTTTTGGGAGAAAAATTTTTAAGAGAGGTTTTGCTCCTAAGCTATCACCGAGAAAATCATGAGAAGGTGCTATCATCGCATGATTTTTTGCAGTTTTTGTAGTAGTTTTTATTGGTTCATTTTACATTAATAAACTACTTTTTCTAGAAGAGAATCAATTTTTATTTTTCAGTATTTCAACAATTGTTTTGCTTCCTTTAGCCTCTATTTGGGGTGACCTACTATTTTCAAAAATTAAAAGAACATTTCATGTTAAAGATTTTTCACAATTAATTCCAGGCCATGGTGGTTTATTAGATCGTTTTGACTCAACTTTTTTAGTAACTTATACTTTTGTTTTTTTGATAATTTTTTTTAATTAAAAGTTTAAAAATGTGGAAAACTTTTTTAAACTTTTAAACCTTTGCACCTTAAAAGTTTTTAGGCTTTGAAGGTGCATTTTTTAAACACTTTTAAGTTATTTTTAAAAAAATATAATGTGGAAAACTTTGTGAATAGTTTTAATTTTTAACAGTATTTTTTCTGTTTCTTA